>NZ_JBSHAY010000067.1:0-22556 GCF_053611725.1 Streptomyces sp. NPDC054783
CGGGTGCGGCGCGGCTTGGGCTCCGCCTCCGTGTCCGCCGGTGTCGCCTCGGTGACGGCGGCGGCCGTCTTGCGGGTGCGGCGGGGCTTGGTCTCGGTGCCCTCGGCCGTGTCCACGGCCGTTTCGGCCTCCGGTGCGGCGGCGGCCTTCTTGCGCGTGCGGCGGGGCTTGGCCTCGGCCTCGGGTGCCTCGGTCGTCTCCGGTGCGGTGGCGGCCGTCTTGCGGGTGCGGCGCGGCTTGGGCTCCGCCTCCGTGTCCGCCGGTGTCGCCTCGGTGACGGCGGCGGCCGTCTTGCGGGTGCGGCGGGGCTTGGTCTCCGTGCCCTCGGCCGTGTCCACGGCCGTTTCGGCGGCCGGCTCGGCCGTCTTGCGCGTACGGCGGCGCGGCTTGGCCTCCACGGGCGCGGCTTCGGCCTGCGGCTCGGCGGCGACAGACGCCGCCTCCGCCTCAGGTGCTGTGGCCTCGGGCGTCGTCTCGGTCGCGGCCGGCTCCGCCGACTTGCGGGTGCGGCGGCGGCGCGGCTTCTCGACAGCCTCCGGAACCTCCGGGGCCTCCAGCTGAGCCGGGCCCTCCGCGGTGTCCACCGACTCGACGGCGGCCTCGGTGGCCGTCACCGGCTGCGCCGGCGCCCCGCCGCGCGTACGGCGACGGCGGCGCAGGGTACGGGGAGCGCCGGACTCCGCCACGCCGGTGGCCTCAGCGGCGCCCGGCTCGGAGGCCGGCACCGCGGTGGTCCCGGTGGCCGTGGCGCCGTCGACCGGTGCTCCGCCACGGGTGCGGCGGCGACGGCGCGCCGTACGCTCGCGCTCGGCGGCGCCGGACTCGGGACGGCCGTCACGCTCGCCCCGGCCACCACGGCCGCGGCCGCGCGCGCCACGCCCGCCGGTCTCGCCGAGGTCCTCCAGCTCCTCCGCGTCCAGACCGGCACGGGTCCGCTCCGAGCGCGGCAGGGTGCCCTTGGTGCCCTCGGGGATGCCGAGGTCGGAGAACAGGTGCGGGGACGAGGAGTACGTCTCCACCGGGTCGTTGAAGTCGAGCTCCAGCGCCTTGTTGATCAGCTGCCAGCGCGGGATGTCGTCCCAGTCGACGAACGTGATCGCCGTACCCTTGGCGCCCGCGCGGCCCGTACGGCCGACCCGGTGCAGGTAGGTCTTCTCGTCCTCGGGGGACTGGTAGTTGATGACGTGGGTCACGCCCTCGACGTCGATGCCGCGGGCGGCGACGTCGGTGCAGACCAGGACGTCCACCTTGCCGTTGCGGAAGGCGCGCAGCGCCTGCTCGCGGGCGCCCTGCCCGAGATCGCCGTGGACGGCGCCGGAGGCGAAGCCGCGGCGCTGGAGCTGCTCGGCGATGTCCGCCGCCGTACGCTTCGTACGGCAGAAGATCATCGCCAGTCCGCGGCCCTCGGCCTGCAGGATGCGGGCGACCATCTCCGGCTTGTCCATGTTGTGTGCGCGGTAGACGAACTGCTTGATGTTCGCGACCGTCGCGCCCTCGTCGTCCGGCGCGGTGGCGCGGATGTGCGTGGGCCGGGACATGTAGCGGCGCGCGAGACCGATGACCGCGCCCGGCATGGTCGCCGAGAACAGCATGGTCTGGCGCTTGACCGGCAGCATGTCGATGATCTTCTCGACGTCGGGCAGGAAGCCCAGGTCGAGCATCTCGTCGGCCTCGTCGAGGACCAGGCACTTGACGTGCTTCAGGTTCAGCTTCTTCTGGCCCGCGAGGTCGAGCAGCCGGCCCGGGGTGCCGACGACCACGTCGACGCCCTTCTTCAGGGCCTCCACCTGGGGCTCGTAGGCCCGGCCGCCGTAGATCGCGACCACGCGCACGTTGCGGACCTTGCCGGCCGTCAGCAGGTCGTTGGTGACCTGGGTGCACAGCTCGCGCGTGGGCACGACGACGAGCGCCTGCGGGGCGTCGGTGAGGGCCTCGGGGGCGGCGCGTCCGGCCTCGACGTCGGCGGGAACGGTGACGCGCTCGAGGAGCGGAAGACCGAAGCCCAGCGTCTTGCCGGTGCCGGTCTTCGCCTGGCCGATGACGTCCGTGCCGGAAAGGGCGACGGGAAGCGTCATCTCCTGGATGGGGAAGGGAGTGATGATGCCGACGGCCTCCAGGGCCTCGGCGGTCTCGGGAAGGATTCCCAGGTCTCGAAACGTGGTAGTCAGGGTCATGCCTCTTCTGTGTGCGCGGCGCGAGGCGAGCGCGGGGGTCATGTGCGACCGTGCCGGGGACGTCGGCTGCCGTACGGGCGAACCACTCAGGGCAAGCCGTAAGACACGGGACCTCTGCCGACGCTCTAGCGCTCGTACCGCTGAGGGTGTCCCTCCGGTCGTCGTACGTACTGCGCCGTACGGCCAGGGAGGGCTGTCGGGTCGGAGCCGATCGGGCCACCGACCGGGCATCCTCATGCGTGCGCCCTGTTCGGAGACGTCGAACACCGTCGACGCACTCTGGCAGGCGCATTACCACCATACCCCGGATTCGCGCACATGCGATGGCCGATTTGGTCACGTCATGGTGGTCACACTGATCGGCCGGGGCCCTACGGCGTCACGCAAGCGGGCTATTGTGCGCCTCATGACTAGCTCTGACAAGCCTGAGAACGCGTCCGCCGCCTCCGCCGAGCCCACCGGTGTCGCCGCCCAGGACTGGGCGCAGGCCTCCGCCGACCCGCAGTACCGCGCTGCCGTCGTGGACCTGCTCGGCGCGCTCGCGTACGGGGAGCTGGCGGCGTTCGAGCGCCTCGCGGAGGACGCGAAGCTCGCGCCGACCCTCGCGGACAAGGCGGAGCTGGCGAAGATGGCCTCGGCCGAGTTCCACCACTTCGAGCGGCTGCGGGACCGGCTGACCGAGATCGGCGAGGAGCCGACGGCCGCCATGGACCCGTTCGTCGCCGCGCTCGACGGCTTCCACAGGCAGACCGCGCCCTCGGACTGGCTGGAGGGCCTGGTGAAGGCGTACGTCGGCGACTCGATCGCGAGCGACTTCTACCGGGAGGTCGCCGCCCGCCTGGACTCGGACACGCGCGAGCTCGTCCTCGCCGTCCTCGACGACACCGGGCACGCCGGGTTCGCGGTGGAGAAGGTGCGGGCCGCCATCGACGCCGATCCGCGCGTGGGCGGCCGGCTCGCGCTGTGGGCGCGGCGGCTGATGGGTGAGGCGCTGTCGCAGTCCCAGCGGGTCGTCGCCGACCGGGACGCGCTGTCCACGATGCTCGTGGGCGGGGTTGCCGACGGGTTCGACCTCGCGGAGGTCGGGAGGATGTTCTCGCGGATCACCGAGGCGCACACCAAGCGGATGGCTGCACTGGGCCTCGCGGCCTGAGAGCCGGTGGGCTCCGTCGGGGGTGGTCGCGCGCACGTGCGCGGCTGCGGGTGTGGTGCTGTTGCTCGCGCCCCGCGGCGGAGCCGCATGTCGAACGCAGCCCCGCGCCCCCTTGACGGCTACGCCGTCAGGGATCGTCGGCGCAGTCTGCCTGCCGGGCGCAGAAGGAGCGACAGGGACGCCGCCGAGATGATCGCGGCGCCCAGGAGGCTCAGCCAGGCGCCGCCGGGGCCGAGGGCGGTGTGGGTGACGAAGTCACCGAAGAGGGCGCCGGCGACGCCCGTCGAGAGGACCAGCGGGCGGGCCGGCAGGCGGTGGGGCAGGCGGTACGCCGCGATCAAGGCGAGGGCCAGACCGAGCACTGCGGACGCGAGTGCTTCCAGGATCATGTCGGGGTCCCTCCCATGGCCGGTCTGCCTTGAACGGTCGTAGCCCGTCATACCCGTGACCTGCGGAGTGCAATCCTCCGCTGTGGAGGAGTTGTGCTCCGACTGTGTGCCCGGGCCATGCGGAAGGGCGCGGACCCAGCACCATGCGGAAGGGCCCGGCGGCACACGGCCGCCGGGCCCTTCTCACGACGTCGGCCTACAGCGCGCCGAACCCCACCTTGCGCACGGTCGGCTCACCGATCTCCACGTACGCCAGGCGGTCCGTCGGCACCAGGACCTTGCGCCCCTTCTCGTCCTGAAGGGTCAGCAGCTGCGTCTTGCCGGACAGCGCATCGGACACCAGGCGCTCGACCTCCTCGACGCTCTGACCGCTCTCCAGAACGATCTCGCGGGGCGCGTACTGCACGCCGATCTTGACCTCCACGGCTATGTCCCTCCGACGGCCAGTGATGTGCGCGATCTTCCGCGCCGTACGCAGCACACATTAGTCCGGTGAGGGGAGCGGCACGCTGCGGGACGGAACGCCGTCAGCGAACAGCGGGTGGGAACAAACGGCCGTCAGTGGTGTTCGGTGCCGTGCAGCGGGAAGCCCGCGATGCCCCGCCAGGCCAGTGAGGTCAGCAACTGCACCGCCTGGTCGCGCGGCACGCTGCGGTCGCTGTGCAGCCAGGAGCGGGCCACCACCTGGGCGAGACCGCCGAGGCCGGAGGCGAGCAGCATCGACTCCGCGCGCGACAGGCCCGTGTCCTCGGCGATGACGTCGCAGATCGCCTCGGCGCAGTCGTTGGTGACCTTGTCGACTCGTTCGCGGACCGCGGGTTCGTTCGTCAGGTCCGACTCGAAGACCAGCCGGAAGGCGCCGCCGTCGTCCTCGACGTAGGCGAAATAGGCGTCCATGGTCGCCCGGACGCGCTGCTTGTTGTCGGTCGTCGACGCCAGCGCGTTGCGCACGGACTGGATCAGTGACTCGCAGTGCTGGTCCAGCAGGGCGAGGTAGAGGTCGAGCTTGCCTGGAAAGTGCTGGTAGAGCACCGGCTTGCTCACGCCGGCCCGCTCGGCGATGTCGTCCATCGCCGCCGCGTGGTACCCCTGCGCGACGAAAACCTCCTGGGCGGCGCCCAGCAGCTGGTTCCGTCGGGCTCGGCGCGGCAGGCGAGTGCCACGCGGGCGTGCTGCCTCAGTTTGCTCGATGGCTGTCACGCCGCCTCCCAAAGTCGTCCAAATCGCGGTGTCGGCCGCGCGGCCATCGTACTTTTCGGTAACCGTGCTGTGCGCGGTGCGAGCGCAGAATTTCACGTACCGGACGGCGACGAAAGCCGCAGCCGGCTCCTCGTGCAGCCGCGGGAGTCCGGCGAGGTCAGCGGTAGTCGTCCTCGTCGAGCGAAACCACACGCGCCTGTTCGACCAGATCGGCCTCGTTCGCGGCGTCCCGGTTCACGCCCGTCAGGGGGTCGTCACGGTCCGGCTTGACATCGGTGTGCTGCTCGGCGGCGTCCACCTCGGGGGCTTCGACGTCGATCTCCGGAACCGTGTCGGCCTCCAGGTCCTCGATCGTGTCGGGTTCGGTGGGGTCATGGGCCATGGTGGGCTCCCTTCCTACGAACGTCCCTGGTAATCAGCAGGGACCACATGCGGGTGCCCTCTGTACGAGCCTATGAGACGGCAGAACCGGACGCCATGCCGTCTCGCCCGTTCGCAGCGGACCGGTCCCGTTCGGGTTCACCCGTCGGTTCCGTCGCAAACGTCGGTTCCGGTTCACCCGTCGGTTCCGGTCAACCCGGGCCCCGCGGTTCACTCTGTGCGGGATCACCCTGTGACGGCTGCGGCGGCTGTGACGGCGAACACATGAACCACGACGTGATCACCTCGTAACATTGCCGCATGTCTTCGACCGAGTCGCCGTCCGTGCCGGCCGCCAGTGTGCTTCCGAGAGTGGCGCCCGTCCGGGTCGGCGAGGGCGAGCGGCTGCGGTGCGTGGGGCTGCCCGGAGTCACTCTGTCGATCCGGTCCCGCCCTCCCGCGCGCGAGGGCCTGCCGCCCGCGCTGTACGTCCACGGGCTCGGCGGATCCTCGCAGAACTGGTCGGCGCTGATGGCCGAGCTGGACTGCGTCGTGGACGGCGAGGCGGTCGACCTTCCGGGCTTCGGTGACTCCCCGCCCCCGGACGACGGGAACTACTCCGTCACCGGGCACGCGCGCGCGGTGATCCGCTATCTCGACGCGGCCGGCCGCGGCCCGGTCCACCTGTTCGGCAACTCGCTCGGCGGCGCGGTCACCACGCGCGTGGCCGCCGTACGACCAGACCTCGTCCGTACGCTCACGCTCGTGTCGCCGGCCCTGCCGGAGCTGCGCATCCAGCGCACGGCGGCGCCGACCGCACTGCTCGGCGTGCCCGGTGTCGCCGCCCTGTTCACCCGGTTCACCAGGGAGTGGACGGCCGAGCAGCGGGTGCACGGCGTCCTGGCGCTCTGCTACGGCGACCCCGGACGGGTTTCGCCCGAGGCGTTCCAGCACGCCGTGGAGGAACTGGAGCGGCGCCTGCAGCTCCCGTACTTCTGGGACGCGATGGCCCGCTCCGCGCGTGGCATCGTCAACGCCTACACGCTCGGCGGACAGCACGGGCTGTGGCGCCAGGCCGAGCGCGTGCTCGCGCCGACCCTGCTGATCTACGGCGGCCGCGACCAGCTGGTCGGCTTCCGCATGGCCCGCCGGGCCGCCCGCGCCTTCCGCGACTCGCGCCTGCTGACCCTGCCGGACGCCGGGCACGTGGCGATGATGGAGTATCCGGACGTGGTGGCCACGGCCTTCCGGGAACTCCTCGCGGAGACCGGGGACGCCCACTCCGACTCGGACACGGGGAGCTGAGGCCGGCGTGGGACGCCACAGCCGCCGCGGCCCGTCTCCGAAGGACGACTCCGCGGACATACCCGCCGCCAGGCGCAAGGGCGGCACCCCGGCCGGGCAGCCGCTGCTGCCCGGCCCGCGACAGGCGCCGACGGACGGGGCCGGCACCGGTGCCGGTGCGGCCGGGTACCCGCCGCGCGGCCCGCAAGAAGCACCCGCGTTCCCGCAGGGCGGCGCGCCGCGTTTCGGCGAGGGGACTCCGGTGCGGGGTGTGCCTCGTTTGCCCGACGGCACGCCTGCGCAGGGTGTTCCGAGGTTTCCCGAGGGCACGCCCGCTCAGGGCGTGCCGCGCTTCGGGGAGGGGACTCCGGCGCACGGCGTCCCGAGGCTTCCGGACGGCACTCCCGCACACGGTGTCCCGCGTCTCCCCGACGGCACCCCCGCACACGGTGTCCCCCGTCTCCGTGAGGGCGCCCCCACCCGTGGTGGGCACCCCGAGCAGCGGGAAGCCGGCGGTGGCTGGGGGCAGTTCCCGGGGGCGGCCGGTCCCGGTGTGGTGATTCCGCGGCCGCGGCCGCGGCCGGGCGGGCCGGGGGCCGGTTCCGGGCCCCGGCAGGAATACCTCGACGCCTTCGCCGGCGGGCGCGGCGGCGGTGTCGGCCTCGACGAGGACATCGACGTCTTCACGCCCCGCACGGGGTCGCCTCGCCCCGCCGAGGAAGACCCGGCCGACGCACCGGAGGCGGACGCCGCCGACGCGTCCCCGGCCGGCCCGCCCGCGGAGCCTCCCGCCGGCCTGCCCGCGCAGCGCACCGGCGGCAAGGGGCGGGCCTTCACCGGAATCGCGGCCGCCGCCGTCACCACCGTGCTCGCGGTGGTCGTCGCGGGCCAGGTGACCGGGTCGCACCACGACGGCGGCGCAGGGTCGAACTCCGCCACCGACCAGGCCCGGGACGCGCGCACCCCCGGCGGTGAGGCCCCGTCCGCCCCGCCCGGCACGGTCACGCTGTCGTACGAGCAGAAGATGGACCTGAAGTACCCGCTCAGCGCCACGCTGAAGGGCTCGGGGACGTTCGCCGCCGTGCCCGGTTTCGCCAAGGCACCCGGCACCGGGCAGAAGTACACCTACCGCGTGGACGTCGAGCAGGGCCTCGGCCTGGACGGCGAACTGTTCGCCGAGGCCGTGCAGAAGACCCTGAACGACGACCGCAGTTGGGCCCATGGCGGCGCCCGTACCTTCGAGCGGATCTCCTCCGGCAAGCCCGACTTCGTGATCACGCTGGCGAGCCCCGGTACGACCGCCAAGTGGTGCGCCAAGTCCGGGCTCGACACCACGGAGGACAACGTCTCCTGCGACTCCGCTGCCACCGAACGAGTGATGATCAATGCATACAGGTGGGCCCAGGGCAGTAAGACATACGGGGACAAGATGTACGCCTACCGGCAGATGTTGATCAATCACGAGGTCGGTCACCGGCTCGGCCACGGCCATGTGACGTGCCAGAAGGACGGCGAACTCGCCCCCGTCATGCAGCAGCAGACCAAGTTCCTCGACCACGACGGAATCCACTGCCTGCCCAACCCCTGGCCCTATCCCAGGAGTTGACAGGCATCGCTCATGTCACATTGACATGAGCCGCAAGTTCGTTCATATTTCTGCGCATGTGGTCCAGTCGTGCCGTCCGTGAGAGCGCAGCCATCGAGCTGACGCTCATCGGCGTGGCCGCACTCTGCGTGGCCGACATCGACTGTCGCTGACGCCGCCTCCCTGGCGTTCGCGTCGCGACCCTTTTCCTCTTTCTGCGTCCGTGAGTGAGTCACGGATTTTCGACGACCCGACGCCGGGGCTGACGTCTGCCCGTAATCGTCTCACCCCTTGTCCGTCAGTCTCAGTATCCGAGAGGTCGTCATTCCGATGCGTCAACCGTCCGTCATAGCGCGCCGCGTGGCAGCGGCATCCGTCAGCCTGGTCGTGGCAGCGGCAGCCGCCGCCTGCGGCCCGGAGGACAACGATGTCAAGGGCTCCGGTGGCGACTCCACGCCCCACAAGGGCGGCACCCTCACGGTGCTGAACTCCCAGCCGCAGACCGACTTCGACCCCGCCCGCCTCTACACCTCCGGCGGCGGAAACGTCCCTTCACTGGTCTTCCGCACCCTCACCACGCGCAACCGCGAGAACGGCGCGGCCGGCGCCGAGGTCGTCCCCGACCTCGCCACCGACACCGGGCGCCCCGACAAGAACGCGACCGTGTGGACGTACACCCTGAAGAAGGGCCTCAAGTACGAGGACGGGACCCCGATCACCTCGGCCGACGTCAAGTACGGCATCGAGCGTTCCTTCGCCCCCGAACTCTCCGGCGGCGCCCCCTACTTGCGGGACTGGCTGGTCGGCGCGGCCGACTATCAGGGGCCCTACAAGGACAAGAAGGGGCTCTCGGCGATCGAGACGCCGGATGCGCGGACCATCGTCTTCCACCTCGACAAGCCCGAGGGCGAGTTCCCGTTCCTCGCCACGCAGACGCAGTTCACCCCGGTGCCCAGGAGCAAGGACAACGGCACCAAGTACGAGGAGCACCCGATCTCGTCCGGCCCCTACAAGGTCGTCAAGAACGAGAATGACGGCGAGCACCTGGTCCTGGAGCGCAACACGTACTGGTCGGCGGCCGTCGACGACCAGCGCAAGGCCTACCCGGACACCATCGACGTCCGCTCCGGCCTCGACTCCTCGGTGATCAACCAGCGGCTGTCCGCGTCTCAGGGTCCGGACGCGGCCGCGGTCACCACGGACACCAACCTCGGCCCGGCCGAGCTCGCCAAGGTCAGCGGCGACAAGGAACTGGCCGCGCGCGTGGGCACCGGCCACTTCGGCTACACGAACTACATCGCGTTCAACCCGACCGTGAAGCCGTTCGACAACCCGAAGGTGCGGCAGGCGATCGCCTACGCGGTCGACCGGTCCTCGGTGGTCAACGCGGCCGGCGGCAGCGCGCTGGCCGAGTCCGCCACCACCTTCCTGCCCAACCAGAAGTCCTTCGGCCACACGCCGTACGACCCGTTCCCGGCCGGCGCGTCCGGCAACCCGGCCAAGGCCAGGGAACTGCTCGCCCAGGCCGGTTACAAGAGCGGTCTCACCGTGACGCTGACCCACTCCAACGCCAAGGACTTCGAGACCAGCCCGGAGATCGCGACCGCCGTCCAGGACGCGCTCAAGAAGGCCGGCATCACGGTCAGGCTGCAGGGCCTGGAGGACAACGACTACCGGGACAAGATCCACAGCGTGAAGACCGAGCCCGGTTTCTTCCTCGCGCACTGGGGTGCCGACTGGCCCTCCGGCGGTCCCTTCCTGGCCCCGATCTTCGACGGCCGGCAGATCGTCAAGGACGGCGCGAACTTCAACACGGGCCTGCTCAACGACAAGTCGGTCAATGACGAGATTGACGCGATCAACAAGTTGACCGACCTTGACGCGGCCGCCCAGCGGTGGGGTGCACTGGACAAGAAGATCGGTGAGCAGGCCCTCGTCGTGCCGCTGTTCCACCCGGTCTACAAGCGTCTGTACGGCAAGGACGTCAGGAACATCGTCATCAGCGACTGGACCGGCGTGCTGGACATCTCCCAGGCCGCGGTGAAGTAGCGCCGTGAGCGAGGCACTCGTCGCCGTCGAGGCCGCCGGGACGGACGGTTCCGTCCCGGCGGCCTCGGGGGCCCGTCAGTTCTGGCGGCGGCTGCGCGCGCAGCGCGCCGCCCTGGTCGCCGCGGCCGTCGTCGCGCTGCTCGTCCTGGTCGCGCTCGCCGCGCCGCTGCTCACCGCCCTGGAGGGCCAGGACCCCACCACGTACCACCCGTCCCTGATCGACTCCGCGCGCGGGGGTGTGCCCATCGGCTCCCTCGGCGGCATCGGCGCCGACCACTGGCTGGGCGTCGAACCGCAGACCGGCCGCGACCTGTTCGCCCGCCTGGCGTACGGGGCGCGGGTGTCGCTGGGCGTCGCGCTCGCGGCCACGGTGGTGCAGGTCGCCATCGGGGTCGCGGTCGGTGTCGGCTCCGCGCTCGGCAACCGATGGGTTGATCAACTGTTGAGCCGAGCCACGGACGTCATCGTCTCGATGCCGCTCATGATCATGTCGTTGGCACTGTTGGCCATCGTGCCCTCCAGTTTTCCGCGGCCGGTCCTGGTCACCCTGGTCATCGGCCTGATCGCCTGGGGCAACATCGCGAAGATCGTGCGGGCCCAGACCCTCTCCCTGAAGGGGCTCGACCACGTCTCCGCGGCCCGGCTGAGCGGCTGGGGCGCCTGGCGGGTCGCCCGCCGCGAACTGCTGCCCGGACTCGCCGCACCCGTCATCACCTACGCCGCCCTGCTGGTGCCCACGAACATCTCCGTCGAGGCGGCGCTGTCCTTCCTAGGCGTCGGCGTGAAGCCGCCCACACCGTCCTGGGGACAGATGCTGACCGCCGCGGACGTCTGGTACCAGGCCGCACCCCAGTACCTGCTGCTGCCGGCCGGCGCCCTGTTCGTCACCGTCCTCGCCCTCACCGTCCTCGGCGACGGCGTGCGCACCGCCCTCGACCCGCGCGCCGCCTCCCGCCTGCTGGTCGGCACCGGCCGCCGCAACGGCGCCAAGGGCACCGACGGCGCCAAGAGCGACAAGAGCGCCAAGGAGGCAGCCGCATGAGCGGCCTCGGCGGATTCCTGCTGCGCCGCGCCCTGGGCGTGGTGGTCACCCTGCTCGCCATCTCGGTGATCGTCTACGTCGTCTTCTACGCCACCCCCGGCAACGTCGCCCAGATCACCTGCGGCCCGCGCTGCTCACCGGAACAGGTGCACCAGGTCGCCGCGCAGCTGAAGCTGGGCGACCCTCTCTACCTGCGCTACTGGCACTTCCTGCAGGGCCTGTTCGCCGGCCAGGACTTCTCCACGGGCACCGCGGTCGAGCACTGCTCCGCGCCCTGCCTCGGGCAGTCGTACCAGACCGACCAGCAGGTCCTGGACATCGTCCTGACCAAGCTGCCGGTCAGCCTGTCGCTGGTCCTCGGCGCCATGGTGCTGTGGCTCCTCCTCGGCGTCGGCACCGGTGTGCTGTCCGCGTGGCGACGCGGCCGGATCTCCGAGCGCGTGCTGACCGCGATCACCCTCGCGGGCACGGCGACACCCGTCTTCGTCATCGGCCTGGTGCTGATGATCGTCGTCTGCGGCGAACTGCAGTTGCTGCCCTTCCCGCAGTACGTGAACTTCTCGGACGATCCCGAGCAGTGGGCGTGGAATCTGCTGCTGCCCTGGCTCTCGCTCGCCCTGATCGAGGCGGCGGCCTTCGCCCGCCTCACCCGTGCCGCCATGCTGGAGACCCTCGCCGAGGACCACATCCGCACCTTCCGGGCGTACGGCGTCGCGGAGCGTTCCATCGTCGGCCGGCACGCCCTGCGCGGCGCCCTCGCGCCCGTGATCGCGCTGAACGCCAACAACGTCGGCTCGGCCGTCGGCGGTGCCGTCCTCACCGAGACCCTCTTCGGGCTTCCCGGCATCGGCCAGGAGCTGGTGCACGCGGTGAACGTCGTCGACCTGCCGGTCGTCGTCGGCATGGTCCTGGTCATCGGCTTCTTCGTGGTCCTCGCCAACGCCGTCGCGGACGTCCTGTACGCGGTGGCCGACCGACGGGTGGTACTCCAGTGAACCTGGTGGAAGTCACGGACCTGACCGTCGAGTTCGGCCCGCTGCGGGCCGTGGACGGACTCTCCTTCAGCCTGGCGAAGGGCGCCGCGCTGGCCCTGGTCGGCGAGTCCGGCTCCGGCAAGTCCACGGTCGCGGGCGCCCTGCTGGGCCTGCACCGCGGCACCGGGGCCCGGGTCACCGGCTCGGTGCGCGTCGCCGGCACGGACGTACAGGCGGCCCCGGACGAGGAGTTGCGGCGGCTGCGCGGCGCCAAGGCCGCCGTGGTCTTCCAGGATCCGCTTTCCTCGCTGGACCCCTACTACGCGATCGGCGACCAGATCGCCGAGGTCCACCGTGTGCACACGCGCGTGTCGCGCCGCACCGCACGCGCGCGTGCCGTGGAGGTGCTGGAGCGGGTTGGAATTCCGGACGCGGCACGGCGGTCCCGGTCCCGCCCGCACGAGTTCAGCGGCGGCATGCGCCAGCGGGCCCTCATCGCCATGGCGCTCGCCTGCGAGCCGGACCTGCTGATCGCCGACGAGCCGACCACCGCCCTCGACGTCACCGTCCAGGCCCAGATCCTCGATCTGCTGCACGCGCTGCGCGAGGAGACCGGCATGGGCCTGCTGCTCGTCACCCATGACGTGGGCGTCGCCGCCGAGAGCGTGGACGACGTCCTCGTCATGCGGCACGGCAGGGTCGTCGAGCACGGCCCGGTCGGCGCCGTCCTCGCGGCGCCCGCCGAGGCGTACACCCGGGAACTCCTCGACGCCGTCCCGCGCGTGGACACCCGCCGCACCACCTCCCCGGCCTCCGACGAGGTGGCGCTGGAGGCCACCGGGCTGCGGCGCGAGTTCGGGCGCGGCCGGCGGGCGTTCGCGGCCGTGGACGACGTCTCGCTGACCGTCCGCCGCGGCGAGACGCTCGGCGTGGTCGGCGAGAGCGGCAGCGGCAAGACCACGCTCGGCCGCATGCTGGTCGGGCTGCTGGAGCCGACCGCCGGCGCGATCCGCTACGCGGGCGCCCCGCACACCGGTGTGAACCGGGCCGTCCAGATGGTCTTCCAGGATCCCGTCTCCTCCCTCAACCCGCGTCGCAGCGTGGGCGAGTCCATCGCCGACCCGCTCCGCGCGCGCGGAGACCACGACGAGGAGCGCATCCGGGGGCGCGTGACGGAGTTGCTGGAGCGCGTGGGGCTCGAAAAGGCGCACTACGACCGCTACCCGCACGAGTTCAGCGGCGGCCAGCGCCAGCGCATCGGCATCGCCCGGGCGCTCGCCGCCGACCCGCGCGTCATCGTCTGCGACGAGCCGGTCTCCGCGCTCGACGTCACCACACAGGCACAGGTGGTCGAGCTGCTCGGCGAACTCCAGCGGGAACTCGGCCTCGCGCTCGTCTTCATCGCCCACGACCTCGCCGTCGTACGGCAGGTCAGCGACCGGGTCGCGGTGATGCGCCGGGGCCGGGTCGTCGAGTCCGGGCCGGCCGACGAGGTGTACGACAGCCCACGCGAGCCGTACACCAGGCAGCTCCTGGCCGCCGTACCGGCGCTGGACCCGGAGCTGGCGGCACAGCGGCGCGCGGCGCGCGGCGAACCCGCCTTGGCGTAACGTTTCGTGCACGGTTGATCGCCGCGTGAAGCCCTAGCGCGGCGGAACGCGACCCGCACGCGAAAGTTACGACCGTTCACCCCTTTTGGTGGCGCGATGGACAACCGTCCGTCGCGCCACCGCCTTGTCCGCTTACGTTCGTCCCGCTGCGAGCCGCCGGGGCAACGGCGGCTCACCGGACAGGAGATCGGGGGTGCACACGTGCGCATCGGACTGCTTACGGAAGGTGGCTACCCGTATGTGAGCGGTGACGCCGGACTCTGGTGCGACCGGCTCGTGCGCGGGCTCGACCAGCACGAGTTCGACATCTACGCGCTCAGCCGCAGCCGGCGTCAGGAGGACGACGGCTGGGTCGCGCTCCCGCCGCAGGTCAGCCGGGTGCGTACGGCACCGCTGTGGACGGCTGAGGACGACGGGGTCGCCTACGGACGGCGCACGCGCCGGCGCTTCACCGAGTGTTACGGCGAACTCGTCGGGGCGTTGTGCGACGGGACCGCGGCCGCGTCCGAGGAGGCGTCCACCGATCTGGCGGACCGTTTCGGCAGCGCGCTGTACGGACTCGCCGAACTCGCCCGCGAGGAAGGCGGACTGGTCGGCGCCCTGCGCTCGGACGCCGCCGTACGCACCCTCGAACGCGCCTGTCGCGCCCCCGGCGCGCTGCGCACGGCGCGCGAGGCGCGCGTACCCGATCTCCTCACCGTCACCGCACACCTCGAACGCGCCCTGCGCCCCCTCTCCCTCGACTGGTACGGCGACGACGGCCTCGGCGCAGCCGATCTCTGCCACGCCGCCGCCGGCGGCTCCGCAGCCCTCCCCGGGCTGCTCGCCCGGCACTTCGCCGACGTACCGCTGCTCGTCACCGAGTACGGCGTACCGCTCCGCTCCCACTACCTGGCCCTGGGCCCCGACACCGCCGCCCCCGCCGTACGCGCGCTCCTCGCCGCATTTCACGGTCGGCTCGCCGCCGAGGTCTACCGGCGCGCCGAGGTCCTCACCCCCGGCAACGCCCACGCCCGCCGCTGGCAGGAACGGTGCGGCGCCGACCGGGCCCGGATCCGCACGGTCTACCCGGGCATGGACGCCACCCGCTTCGCGGAGGTCGGCGAGGCCCCGGACCGCGCCGACCCCGGCACCCTGGTCTGGGTCGGGCGTGTCGAACCCGTCAAGGACCTGATCTCGCTGCTGCACGCCTTCGCCGAGGTCCGCAAGGAGGAGCCCAAGGCACGCCTCAGGATCGTCGGCGCACCGTCGGGACCCGAGGGTGCGGCCTACCTCGGCCACTGCCGGGCGCTGGCCGCACAGCTGTTCCCCGACGAGGCGGAGGGCGTGCACGCCGTCGGCGACAACCCGGTCTCCTTCGAGGAGATCGGCGGCCCGGAAGCCCCCACGCTGCCCGAGGCGTACGCAGCCGGCGCGGTCGTCGTGCTGTCCAGCGTCGTCGAGGGCTTCCCGGTCGGCCTGATCGAGGCCATGTTCTGCGGCCGGGCCACGGTGTCCACCGACGTCGGTGCGGTGGTGGAGGTCATCGGGGGCACGGGACTCGTCGTCCCTCCGCGTAATCCGCGGGCGCTCGCCGAGGCGTGCGTGGCGCTGCTGCGCGACCACGAGCGCCGTGCGCGCCTCGGCGCCGCCGCGCGCGCCCGAGCGCTCGAACTGTTCACCGTCGAGCAGAACATCGCGGCGTTCCACGGCATTTACCTGCAGATCGTTTCGCACTGCCCGGTCCGCCGGGTCGTCCTCGACGAGGCCGGCGATCCCCTGCCGTTCGCCACCCCCGCCGAGTCCCACGTCCCCGGCCGATGGACCGGCCCCACGGCCCGCTTCCTGCCCCGGACCGAGCCCGGCTGGGCCACGGGCTCACCGGTACGCGCGACACGACTGGCCGCCGCGGAGGGGGCGTGATGGACACACGGGACGACCGCACGGGCGCAGACCGCACCGGGGCGGTGGACGAGTTGAGCGACCGGGACACACCACGAGCCCTCGGCCCGCTGGGCACGGGGGTGCCGGGAGGACTGGGCCGCGTGGATTCGGCCGCCGGGGTGCCAGGGGCGCCGGGCGGGTCGGGCCACGCGGATTCGGCCGCCGGGGTGCCGGAGGCGCCGGACGGGCTGGGAGCGCCGGGCGCGCGGCGCAGTGCTGCGTCTGGAGAGGCGGGAGTCCCGGATTCGCTTGCCAGGGTGACGGGCGAGCCGGGCGTGCCGGGCGGGGAGGGCGTGCTGGGTACCGGCGCGCCGGAGCGGGCCGAGGGCTCGGGGTCGGCTGCTGTGCCGCGGGCTTGTGATGACGGCGGTCGGACGGCGGGTGTGCTGGGCGGGCTGGACGGACCCGGGATGCCCAGCACGGCTGAGCCCTGGGACTCGGGGGAGTGGTTCGAGGCAGAGCGGGGCCGCGCGGAAGCCCTGTCCGGCGTGACCTCGTCGGCGCCGTCCGCCTCCCTCTCCGATGCGCGAGGCCCCGCTGGCGCCGCCGAGCCGGACGGGCGGCCGGGCCCTCCCGGACCACTCGCCACGGGCGCCGTCACACGAACGGCGTCGGACAACTCCCGCCCGGGCAACGGGGAGTCGGGCAAGCGGCGCGTCGCCGCGCCCCGGCGTGGTGCCGCCGACCCCGTGAAAGCCCTGCTGCACCGGCACCGTGAGCTGTGCGAGCGTGCCGTGGACCCGTTGGAGATCGCCGCCGGGCTGGAGGCGCACGGCGTCACCGACCGGACCGCCGCCCGCTTCCGGCACCGGGATGTCTTCTCGCTCGCCGAGGAGTTGTACGCGCGCGTGCCGCGGGGCGGCGAGCAGGGCGCCGAGTCCGAACCCCTGCCCGTACCACGCGTGCGCACGGCCTGGGTCCTGCTCAGCCTCCTGCCGGGCGCCCTCGGCGGAGCCACCGTGGCCGGACTTCGCCTCACCCACGGACACCCCCGCCTGCTGGCCGCCGCCGTCGGCATCCTTGCCGTGGCCCTCGCCACACGCGCCGCACTGCGCCGCGGCCCTCTCGCCAGTCCGCCCGGCACGCACGCGTGGCGCACGGCGTACGGCACGCGCGCGTGGACCCTGTGGCTCCTCGGGTACGCCCTCCTCGGCGACGGCCTTCTCCACGCCGTCGGGACCGGTGGCCCCGACGCCCTGCCGACCGGCGCCCCGGACGGCCCCTGGCCCACGGCCGTCGCGCCAGCCGTGGCCCTGACCCTGGCCTGTGTCCCGGCGGCCTGGTGCGCCCACCTGCTGAGCGCGGGCGCCCGTCGCAGGCTCGCCGGCAGCCGCGGTCTGGAGGACTTCACAGCCGCCGCCAAGCCGTTGCTGTTCGGCACGTTCGCCCTGTTCCTGGGCGCGCTCACCGCTCTGCTGCTGGTGTGCGGCACCGTCCTGCACGAGCCCGTGGCCTACCCGCAGACCCTCGCCCTGGGCGCCCTGCTGCTGCTCGCCCGCCTGCTCACCGTGCACGGCCACCGGCATGCCCCGGCCGTGGCGCTCGGTGCGGCGGCGGCCACGGAGGCCGTGGCCCTCGCTCTGCCGCCGGCCGGGAGACTGCCGGGCTGTGCCGTCCTGGCGGCCCCCGTACGAACCCTCCTGGACGCGTGGGGCGAGGCCGCCGTCCCCGCCCTCGCCTGCGGCACGGCCGCGCTGGCCCTGCTGTTCCACGCCGGCCGCACCCTCACCCAGGCCTCGGCGCACGCGCCCACCGAAGCCCCCGACTGAATCTTCCGCAGCCGGCCCGAACCGCCGCCGGAGGCGACCGCACCACGCCTTTTGAAGGAGAAAGCCAGATGACCACCTCCCGACCCGGAGCGTCCGGAGCCCCCGGAGCCGCCGGCGCGTCCGCAGCAGTCGCAGCCGCAGGCGCACAATCCGCCGGGACCGCCGGAGCCGGAGTCCGGGAAACGACCGGATCCGCCGGCACCGCGAGCGAGCGCGGACCCGCCGCACCTTCCTGGCCCACGGCACCCCTCGGCGCCGCCGGTCACCCGGGCCGTGCCTGTCACGTCGGCCTCGCCGGTCACATTGGCCACGCTTGTCACTTCGGCCCTGCCGGTCACCTCAGCCCCGCCCGTCAGGCCGGAGCCCGCACCCCGGGAGCTGCCCGATGAGGGTCCTGCTGATCGGAGCCAACGGATACATCGGCCGCTTCGTCGCCGACCGCCTGCTCGCCGACCCGGCCGTCCAGCTCACCGCGCTCGGCCGCGGCGACGACGCCGACGTCCGTTTCGACCTCGCCACCGGCAGCCCCGGCGCACTCACCCGCTTCCTCGACGCGGTCCACCCGGGGGTCGTCATCAACTGCGCCGGCGCCATCCGCGGCGGCGCCCGCGAGCTGACCCGGCACAACACCGTGGCCGTCGCCACCGTCTGCGAGGCCCTGCGCCGCAGCGGCTGCGGGGCCCGGCTGGTGCAGATCGGCTGCAGCGCCGAGTACGGGCCGAGCCAGCCCGGCTCCTCCACCGCCGAGGACGCCGTACCGCGCCCCGGCGGCCCGTACGGGGTGAGCAAGCTCGCCGCGACCGAGCTGGTCCTCGGCTCCGGACTGGACGCCGTCGTACTGCGGGTCTTCTCCCCGGCGGGCCCCGGCACCCCGGCCGGCTCCCCGCTGGGCCGGCTGGCCGAGGCCATGCGGCGCGCCATGCAGTCCGGCGACGGCGAGCTCAAGCTCGGCGGCCTCGGCGTGCAGCGCGACTTCGTCGACGTACGCGACGTCGCGCGCGCCGTGCACGCCGCCTCGCTCTCCGCCGCGCAGGGCGTCATCAACATCGGCTCCGGCCGCGCCGTCCGCCTCCGCGACGCCGCCGCCGTCCTCGCGCGCGTGGCCGGATACGGCGGCGCCCTGCACGAACTCGACGCCCCGCCCGGCCCGCTGCGCAGCGCCATCGGCCACCCCCGCGCCGACTCCGACCACGCGGCCCCGGTGGCGTATCCGTACCCGGACGGCTGCGGCAGCTGGCAGCAGGCCGACGTGCGCACCGCGCGGGACCGGCTCGGCTGGCGGCCCCGCATCAACCTCGAAGAATCCCTGGCCGACATCTGGATGGAGGCGGCATGCCGCATCTGACCAGCACCACAGCA
The DNA here is from genome assembly GCF_053611725.1 of Streptomyces sp. NPDC054783. Lineage (NCBI taxonomy): Bacteria > Bacillati > Actinomycetota > Actinomycetes > Kitasatosporales > Streptomycetaceae > Streptomyces > Streptomyces sp. NPDC054783. The sequence continues at coordinate 18,872 of NZ_JBSHAY010000067.1, forward strand.
GGCGCCACGAGCACCGGCCTGCGCACCGCCATCGGCGTCCCCGGCTACGCCCACCCGCTCGTCGCCCCCGCCCAGTGGGCCGAGCTGGCCCGCCCGGGCACCCCGCTGGACTGGGTGGTCCTCAACGTGGCCACTGGCCCCGGCACCCGCCCGGACCCGCACTGCCTGGAGGCCGCGGGCCGGCTGCGGGGAGCGGGCGTCCGGGTCCTCGGCCACCTGGACCTCGCCCACGGCACCCGCGCGTTCGCCGACCTGCTCTCCGACGCCCACCGCCACCTCGACTGGTACCGGGTCGACGGCTTCCTGCTGGACCGCTGCCCCATCGACCGCACCGCGCTCCCCGAGGTCCGCCGCGCGGTCACCACCCTCCGGACGATCAGCGACACGGCCCACGTGGTCCTCGGCCACGGCAGCCATCCGCACCCCGGGTACGCGGAGAACGCCGATCAGCTGGTGACCTTCTCCGGCTCCTGGTCCGACTACCGCTGGTCGCAGGTCGCCGAGTGGACCGCCGACTACCCGCCGGACCGCTTCTGCCACTTCGTGCACGGCGTGCCCCGCGGCCACCTGGAGGAGGCGCTGCGCATCGCCCGCTGGCAGGGGGCGGCGACGATCTACTTCACCGACCGCACGGACCGGGACGGACGCACCGACCCCTGGGAGACCATGCCCGGCTACTGGGACGAAATCGTCTCGCGTATCGGAACAGGTGTCTCGGAATGAAGAAGGCCGTGGCAGTGTTACGGGGAGAACAACTGTAGTGATTGACCGACCAACGGAGTCCCCGTGTCGCTGCCACCCCTGGTTGAGCCAGCCTCTGAGCTCACCGTAGACGAGGTCCGCAGGTACTCCCGCCACCTGATCATCCCAGACGTGGGCATGGACGGGCAGAAGCGGCTGAAGAACGCCAAGGTGCTCTGTGTGGGCGCCGGCGGCCTGGGCTCGCCGGCGCTGATGTACCTGGCCGCCGCGGGCGTCGGCACCCTCGGCATCGTGGAGTTCGACGAGGTCGACGAGTCGAACCTGCAGCGCCAGATCATCCACAGCCAGTCCGACATCGGCCGCTCCAAGGCCGAGTCCGCCCGTGACACCGTCAAGGGCATCAACCCGTACGTGAACGTGATCCTTCACGAGGAGCGGCTCGAGGCCGACAACGTGATGGACATCTTCAGCCAGTACGACCTGATCGTCGACGGCACCGACAACTTCGCGACCCGCTACCTGGTCAACGACGCGTGCGTGCTGCTGAACAAGCCGTACGTGTGGGGTTCGATCTACCGCTTCGACGGCCAGGCCTCCGTCTTCTGGTCCGAGCACGGCCCCTGCTACCGCTGCCTCTACCCGGAGCCCCCGCCCCCCGGCATGGTCCCCTCCTGCGCCGAGGGCGGCGTCCTGGGCGTGCTCTGCGCGTCCATCGGCTCCATCCAGGTCAACGAGGCCATCAAGCTCCTCGCGGGCATCGGCGAGCCGCTGGTCGGCCGCCTGATGATCTACGACGCCCTGGAGATGACGTACCGCCAGGTCAAGGTCCGCAAGGACCCGAACTGCGCGGTCTGCGGCGAGAACCCGACCGTCACCGAGCTCATCGACTACGAGGCCTTCTGCGGCGTCGTGTCCGAGGAGGCCCAGGCGGCGGCCGCCGACTCCACGATCACTCCGAAGCAGCTCAAGGAGTGGATCGACGACGGCGAGAACATCGAGATCATCGACGTCCGCGAGCCGAACGAGTACGAGATCGTCTCCATCCCGGGCGCCAGGCTGATCCCGAAGAACGAGTTCCTCATGGGCACTGCCCTGGAGGGCCTCCCGCAGGACAGGAAGATCGTCCTGCACTGCAAGACGGGTGTCCGCAGTGCGGAAGTCCTGGCCGTCCTGAAGTCCGCGGGCTTCGCCGACGCCGTCCACGTCGGCGGCGGCGTCATCGGCTGGGTCAACCAGATCGAACCGCACAAGCCGGTCTACTGATCACGGGTCCCCCCGAACGGCGGGACCGGACGAAGCCCACGGCTCTGACCAGTTCAGATGGCGTGGGCTTCTGTCGTTGGTGGTCGGCGTCGGGTGACTCGCACGGCTCAGAGACGGACCAGTCTGCACCATCATGCCGTCCTGCGCGGGTGGGTGTTGCGATCATCGGCGGCGTCCTGTCATAGTGCCTGCAGGCAGTACAAGTGCGCCTAAAATCACCACCCTTCGCGGATGCGGAGGGTTTTTGCATGTCTGGGAGGGCTATGACCACCAGGGCAAGCGACGAGATCTTCAACGTTCGTCCACGACAGTTGATCAACACTGCCGAGGTAGCTCGTCGGTGTGGTGTGCAGCACCTAACCGTGTTGCAGTGGGTTCGTCGAGGGAAGCTGGTACCGGTCCTCACGGACCAACAAGGCCACCTCTTCGCTGACTACCACGTACAGGCGCTGATTGAGCAGCGCAAGCGCCACGCATCCTCGGCCAGCCAAGAAACGACATGAGTTCGCCGGGTTGGAGCGACCGCCGGGCATCTGCTCCATAGGTCGTCTCCAGCTGTCGTGTCTGCAGACACGGACTCGGTTCGATGTGACTGAACCTCTACGCGGCCTGAGGTGTAGGCCATCTTGGCGTGCGCGAATACTTAGAAGGCGGAGACAGCAAGAAGTCTCCGCCTTTTTTGGTTGCCCGAATGTATTTCGGGTCTCTCTGTGACCCATTCTCATGCACTCGTGATGAGTGGTGACACTTAAACGGCTGGAACGAGTTAGCCAGCCTCTATATCCCAGGAGCCCTAGGTGCAAATCCTTGGTGGCCTGGCTTCGTTGGGAGCGATTCCTGGAGTTGGATGGGTGCTGCGGTGCATCATCCGCGACATCCTTGACCACAAGCACAAGCGTGAAACGCTTGCGCTGAAGCGGCAACTACTTCAGCGAATCCCTGACGACCAGGTGGCTTCTGTCCTCTCTGAGCTTGGTGTCGATCAACGCCAAGTATCGGAATAAGTCGGACAGTTGCAAAACCGGAGATCACCTAGGGCGGGGCAGAGCACCCGGCGTTGCAGTCTTAAAACTGTATGATGGCGCGATGGCTGAAGCTGATGGAGTCCGCGTGACCTTGACTGCACAGCACCAGGCGCTCCTTGAGGCCCTGGCTGGCTCTCGGCCTGTCCCGGCCGGCCGCCTGCTTGGGTTGCCGGAACTGGACGCCGATGATGTGTGGGTAGACACCGCTGGTGCAGCGGCATTGGTGCGCGTCAATCCCAAGACCATTACCGGCTGGCTGGCGCGTGGAGGGCCGAAGAAGCGACCGTTCCCGTCACCGCATCGGCTGCTGTATCGCCTCTATTGGCAGAGAAGCGACATCGAGGAGTGGCTCCGCGGCGCCAGTTCCGAGCACCGTAGTTGACCGGTCGATCTGGTACGCAAGTGGAATAAGACAAGAAACATCCCATCTTGCCTGACGTCCACCCTTGGGTGCTAACCCGTATGGGCGGGGGGCTGTGACCTGGGGTTCGCTGCTGACGGCGGTGGCCCATCTGTCGCTGTCGGTCGTCGTTGAGTGGCCTCGGGCACCCTCGGACGGCCCAGAGACGGCCCAGACTGAGGAGCCCCGACCCCCAGCCCCTAGTAGTGCTTGGTCAGGTTCGTATCGGCTCTGGCATGTTGCGGTGACAGGTGGGGCAGGCGCCGGTCCAGACCGCGAGGAGTATCTGGAGGTC
>NZ_JBSHAY010000068.1:0-20460 GCF_053611725.1 Streptomyces sp. NPDC054783
ATGCCCCCTGATCCTCAGGGGGCATCGTCGTGCGCGGCCGGCAGCCGCCGCGTTCACCGGGTGCCGTCGGCCTCGCCGGTCCCGGCACCGGGGTCCTGGGCCAGTGCCGCCTGCAGCGCGTCCCCCAGCTCCGCCGCCGTGGCCTGCTCCAGCTCCGCGAACACGGCGGCGGTGCCCGGATCGCCGCCCTGCGCCAGGAACTTGGCACGCATCAGCTCCGGGTGGCTGCGGGCCGTCTCCGCTCCGGCGCCGCCGATCGGGATGCCGCGCTCCCGAACGGCGGTCCGGCCGTCGGCGAGGCGCACGGTGACCCTGGCCGGCGTCAGCTTGGTCGCACCCTCCAACGACCCTCCCGGGTCCGCCGGTTCGGCAGCGACGGGGCCGAAGGCGGTGGGCCCGGCCGCCGAAGTGAACCGGTCCGTCCACTCCTTGGCCCGCTCGCCCGCCTGCCGCAGCGCCTCGCCGAACGGAGCGACGGACGAGAACAGTTCGCGGGTCATCCGCTCGTCGTGCACCAGCCGCACCCGCTCGGCGAGCGCCCAGCGCCCGCTCTCCCGTACGGCGGGTGCCCTGAAGTCGGCCGTGGTCAGGTCGCCGTGCAGCAGCGCGGTCGCCACGGTGTAGGCCATGGACAGCGGCAGCGCGCCGGCCGGGGTGTCGGGTCCGGCCAGGCAGGGGCGGCTGGCCCGGTCCACCTGCACGGTGTACAGCGACGCCTCCACCACCACCTCGGCGACCTCGGCGCCGCCGGCGCCCAGGCCGAGTGCGCGGTGCAGGTCCAGGGCGCAGTCGACGGCGGCGTCGATGCCCGGTCCGCCCGGACGGACCTTGAACGACAGGGTGTCGGTGTGCCAGCGCCGGCCCAGAGCGGCGGTCGTCACCTCGGGCAGCGGCACGGTGGCGAACCGGGCCAGGAACCCGTCGTCGTGCTCGATGACGTCCCGCAGTCCGCCGAAGCCGGCCTCGGCCGCGTCGCAGGCGTCCATCGCCATGCCGACCGGGACGAGCGCCCCGAGAGCACGGGCGTCGCTGCCGATGTACGCGGGAAACAGCGTCCACGGCGGCATGGACAGCGCCAGGGCGAACGCGTCCGCCCAGCGTCCGGCGGGTGCGCCCTCGGCCCGCAGCCGCCCGGCGACACCGCCGACCAGGCTGGTGTGGGCGGCGGTCTGGCCCCGGAACGGCCCGAGGGTGGCCGCGGCGGTGAGCCGCGCGGCGCACTCGTTCGCCGTGATGACCGCCGTGAGCAGCGCCCGGCCGTCCAGGCCCAGCGCCTGCGCGTAGGCGAGCGGGACGGCGACGGTGGAGGCGGACAGGTGGCCCGCGTAGGCGGTGTCGTCGAGGTTCAGCCACGATCCCAGTCCGGCCAGCACCCGGGCGCTGCCGCGCGGGTCGGACTGCAGCGGCGGACCGAAGGCCCGCACCAGCCGGCCGCCCAGCGGATGCGCCAGGCCGGCCCGGATGGCGGCCAGCTGGGACAGGATCTGGCTCTTCGCCAGCCCGACCACCCGGTCCGGCACCGCGTCCAGCCCGGTCCCGCTCGCCCAGGCGGACAGCTCCTCGGCCAGCGTCACCACGGTCCGGCCCCCGCTCGCCCCGGCTCGGCGCCTTGCGGTGCGCCGGCGTGCGCCTCGGCGCCGGCCGCTCCCGGCACCCCGTCCGCGGTCTCCGGGTCGCAGAGCACCGGCAGCACCCGGGGCACCGCCGTCAGGGTGACCCGCGATCCGGTCTGCGGGAGCAGTTCCCCGTCGTGCTCGAAGCACAGGGCCGCCCCGTCGGTGCGCTCGATGACCACCTCGCGCCCCCGGGCGTAGACGACGTGCGCGGACCGCACATGCCGTCCCTCGCGCAGCTCGGCCTGCAGGTCGGCGGGCCGGTAGGCGGCGTCCGCGACGCACACGTCGAGCAGTCCGTCGTCCAGCAGGGAGTGCGGCATCATCCGGAACTGCCAGGCCCGGTAGCGGCCGCCGCCCACGTTGGCGAAGACCGTCCGCCCCTCGTGCACCACCGTTCCGTCCACCACGACCCGCCCGGGGTAGGGCTCGAACTGCCCCATCACCCGCTCCAGTCCTGCCTGGAGCCGCCGGTGCCCCAAGGAGCGGACACCGGAGGCGCCCTGCAGGACCAGCGCGCTGAGGCCGGCTCCCGCGCCGAGCAGGGCCATGCGGTCCAGCTCCGGTATCCGGGCCAGGTCCAGCAGCCGCGGCCGGACCTGCGGGCCGCCCAGCGCGGTGCGCAGCGCTTCCTGCCAGGGCCGGTCGCCCCAGTGCGCGCGGTAGTTGGAGTTGCCGGTGCCGGCGGGGACGACGAACAGCGCGTAGGGCCGGGGCGGTTCGGCCGCCGCCCGGGTCAGCCCGGCGACGGTCTCGGCCACCGTGCCGTCACCGCCCAGGGACACCACCACCAGCAACCCGTCGTCCCCGGCCGGGGCGGAGCCGGAGCGGCCGGTCACCGCCTCCGCCGCGATCCTCGTCGCGTCGCCGCGTTCGGCGGTCCAGCGCGTGTGCGCCGGGACGCCCAGATCGGCGCACCGCTCGGCCACCTCGTCGGCCAGAATCCGGGAAGCCTGCCCCGCGGCAGGATTCGCGATGATCAGGCATCGTGGGGACGAGCGTGCATTCACAGGGTCCATCGGAATCCTCCGGCCGTAAGGAAAACAGGCATGCGGAACCGATTATTGTTTATGCCTTCTGATATTCCGCTGACGCGCCGCTGACATGCCGGCGGCCCGCGCTGACGTACTGCTGACACCCCGCTTCAGGTGCTGATTTCATCCTCCGACGGCCCTTGCCAGTAAGCGATCCGGTCTGTCATAAACGTTGGGTACGGTAGCTCGCACCGGAATCCCAGGACGGCGATGATGACCGAAACAATTGAAATCGAGGACGTCGTTCTCCGCACTCTGCGGGAATACTCGGGAGCGAACAATCCGAGCGCCTTCCTGGCGGCGAATTCGGGTAACTCCTACTTCACGCTCCCGGGGCGGCCGGGCTTCATCGCCTACCGCACGACCAGCCGGTACGTCGTCCAGTTCGGCGGCCCCTTCGCACCGCGGGAGGCGTACGCCGAACTGCTGTCGGCCTTCACCGGGTTCGCGGCGGAGCAGGGCCGCCCGGTGGTCGCCGTGCAGCTCCAGCGCCACGACGCCGACCACTACGAGGAGCAGGGCTTCACCGTGAACCAGGTCGGCGCGTCCTACGCGGTCGACCTCGCGACGTACGCGCTCGCCGGGCACCGGTTCATGAAGCTGCGCAACAAGATCTCCCTGGCGGCCCGCAACGGCCTCACCGTCATCGAGGGTGAGCTCGCGGACTGGGAGAAGCAGATGCGCGCCATCGACGAGGTGTGGCTGCCCACCAAGGGCGAGCACGCCCGGATGCTCGAGTACCTGGTCGGCGAGTACGGCGGCCCCGCACAGCGCCACCGCCGGCTCTTCCTCGGGCTGATCGACGGTGAACTGGTCGGATACATCTCGTACTCACCGGTCTACGGCGACAACCCCGGCTGGATGCACGACCTGTGCCGGCGGCGCCCCGGCGGTTCGCCCGGCATCATGGAGTCCCTGAACAACCACGCGATGAAGACCTTCCAGGCCGAAGGCGTTCCGTGGCTGCATTTCGGGTTCACCCCCTTCACCAGCCTGCGCCCGGAGTTCGAACGCCCCGGCGCGAGCCCGGGGTTCAACTGGCTGATGCACTTCCTGTGGGAACACGGCGAGAGCATCTACCCGGCCGCCACCCAGCTCGCCTACAAGGAGAAGTGGGGTCCGGACCTGGTGATTCCCGAGTACGTCGCCTTCCAGGGGCGCGCGAGCATCACGGGTTTCGCCCACATCTTCCGCGCGGCCAACGCGCTGTGAGCACACACTCGAATCAACCCGAAAGCGAGGCCGTAATGACCGAACAGGATCTCGTGGACGCGTCCCCCGTCGAGGAGGCGATCGGGCGCGTCATCCAGCTCTTCATGGGCGTCGGCGCGGACCCGGACAACGAGGAGACCGGCGCGGCGGCCGACCAGGCCCTGGCCGACCTGGACGAGGTGATGACCGCCGCTGCGGGGGCGGCGGCGAAGACCGCCTGAGCACGGTTCGCGTCCGGGGGCGGCGGTGCGGCCGCGGCCCCGGACGCACCCGTACCGCATCGGGTCACCGCATCAACTCACCCGCGTTGACCAGCAACGACTGCCCGGTGATGGCCCGTGCCCGGTCGGAGGCGAGGAACACCACCGCATCGGCCACGTCCCCGTCGGTCGCCGGCTCGGGCAGGGCCATCCGCTCCGTCAGCCGCCCCAGCACCTCCGCCTCCGGCACGCCCTCCGTCTGCGCGGTGAACCGGACGTACGCCTGCACCGGCGGCCCCCACATCCAGCCCGGCAGGACGGTGTTGACCCGGATCCGCCGCGGCCCCAGCTCCCGCGCCAGCGAGTACATCGCGCTCGTCAGCGCTCCCTTCGACGCGGCGTACGCCGCCTGCTTCACCTGCGAGGGCGCGGCCACCGCCGACTGCGTCCCGATGAAGACGACGGACCCGCCCCCGCCCTCCCGCAGCGCGGGGAGGCAGGCCCGGGTCATCCGCAGCGTGCCGAGGAGGTTCACCTCCATGACCGACTGCCACGTCGCGAAGTCCGCGTCCTCGACGCCGCCGAAGTAGGAGTCCCAGGCCGCCACGTGCACCACCGCGTCGATCCCGCCGAACCGCTCCCGCGCCAGCACGGCCAGCGCCTCGCACTGTCCCTCGTCGGTGATGTCCGTCGCCCGGTACGCCGTGCGCGCGCCGGACGGATCGATCTCGGCCGCGCTCTTGGCGAGGTTCGCCTCGGTGCGTGCCCCGAGCACCGCGTTACCGCCGTCCCGTACGACGGCCGCGGCGACCCGATGGCCGAGCCCGGCGCCGACTCCCGAGACGACGACGGTCTTTCCGGCGAGCAGGGACATCCGTACCTCCCGGGCTATGGCGCTTCATCTGACGGTCCGTCAGAGTATGGGCGACCGGAGGAGGACGGAAGGGGAGGGGAACCACGTGAGCGAGGAGACCCGCAGCGAGGTGTACGCGGAACTGGCCGCCGTGGGCCCGTACGGCGTCCGGCCGGGCCACGCCCTGATCACCATGGTCGAGCCGCATCCCGGGCACGAGTACGCCTACAACCGCTGGTACGAGGACGACCACTACTACGCCGGCGCGATGGCCATGCCCTGGATGTACGCGGGCCGCCGCTGGGTGGCGACGAGGGACCTGCAGCTCCTGCGCCGCCCCGAGAAGTCGGCGATCGCCCAGCCCGTCACCGCCGGCTGCTACCTCTCCACGTACTGGATCACCGCCGGCCGCTACGACGACCACATGAAGTGGACCGTCGCCGTCAACAGGCGCCTCAACCGCGACGCCCGCGTCCACCACGACCGCACCCACGTCTTCACGTCCTTCCAGGACCACGAGACGACGGTCTACCGCGACGGCGCGGCCGGCCCGCGGGACTTCCACGCCCTGGACCACCCCTACGCGGGCCTGGTCCTGGAGGTGATCGACACCGAGTCGGCGGAGCAGCGGGCCGAGCTGCTCCAGTGGCTGGCCGCCCGCCACCTCCCGCGCCGCCTCGCGGGCTCCCCCTGCGCCCTGGTGACGGTCTTCCGCCCCACCCCCCTGCCCGGCGACCGCATGACCTACGTCAAGCAGGTCGAGGGCGTCGACACCCGCCTGACGCTGCTGTGGTTCCTGGAGGCCGACCCGAGGCAGTGCTGGCAGGACCAGTTCACGGGGCTGGAGGAGCAGGTGACCGACTCGGGCCTGGGCAGGGTGGAACTGCTGGCCCCGTTCGTCCCGACGGTGCCGGGGACGGACCGGTACGTCGACCAGCTCCGCTGAACCTCACGGAGCCGGTCACGACAGTCACGGGGTCACGGAGTCTTGAGCTCGTCCGGACACGGGGTACCCCGGGGCAGCTGGTACGGCGCCGCCAGCCGGTAGGTTCCCGCCTTCGGCGCGAGCAGCAGGGTCCACTTGTCCCCGTTCGCGTCCTCCGGCGTCTCCGCCAGGCACCCGTTGACGTTCCGGTACTTCTTCGGCGGGCCGGAGGAGACCACCTGCGGCGGTTTCAGGCTCTTGCCGTGCTCGTCGACGATGCTCAGCCACGGCGAGTAGGGGATCCTGATCAGGATCCGCCCGGCCTTGCGCACCTGAAGTGTCATCTCGCCCTGGTCGGCGCGGTCCACCACCGCGTCGGGCTCGGCGAGCGGCGTCGGATCGGTCACCTGGAACAGCTGCCAGTTGGCGTCGCCCCACACCTGCGTCAGATACGGCATGCCGCGCCGCAGCAGTTCCCGCTCGCGCTCGCCGCCGTCGCCGTCGGGGTTGTCCTTCGGCAGGACGACGAAGTGGACGGCCCAGCGCTGCAGCCACTCGTGGTAGTTCGCCGAGTTGAGGGTGTCGTCGTAGAAGAGCGGGTTGCGCTCCATGTCGGCCTGCCGGTTCCAGCCGCGCGCCAGGTTGACGTACGGCGCGAGCGCCGACGCCTCCCGGTGCGAGCGGGCCGGGACCACCTCGACGCGGCCCTTCTCGGCACCGGCCTTCTGCAACTGGTGCACCAACGGGGCGAGCTCGCGGGCCCAGGACGCGGCCGGGGTCGTGTGGATGATGTCGTCCACCGACTTGAAGCCGATCCAGCCGGCGAAGCCGACGAGCGCCAGCACGGCCGTGTACCACTTGCGGGACTTCGGCACCATGAACGGCAGCGCGGCCACCAGCGTCGCACCCGCGAACACCATCGGCAGCCGGGAGATGTTCGACCCGATCTGCGAGCTGATCAGCCACACCAGGACCACGCCGACGCTGTAGACGGCCGCCGTCAGCCGGACCGTCACCCACTGGCGGGGCACGAGGAACAGGCACAGCAGGCCGTACGCCAGGGGCAGGATCACCGAGCCGATCGTCATCGGCTGGGTGCCCGAGAACGGGAAGAGGAAGTACGAGGCGGCGACCACCACCGTCGGGGCGAGGCCCAGCGCCCAGGCGCCCGGCCGCCGCTTCTGCAGGAACAGCGCGACCGCGACCAGCCCGACGAACAGCCCCGAGACGGGCGAGGCCATGGTGGACAGGCCGGCCAGCGGGGCGGCCACCGCCGCCTTCGCCCAGCGTTTGTACCGCCACCGGTACGGCCAGCAGAAGACGGCCGCGACGGCGCCGAGCGCGAACATCGTGCCGAGGCCGAAGGTCACCCGGCCCGAGATCGCGTTGCACAGCAGCGCGACGACCCCGGCGAGCGATGCCCACAGCGGGTTCTTCACCGCCCGGCTGCGGATCAGGACCAGCGTCAGCAGGCCCGCCGACACGGTCCCGGCGATCATCATCGTCGTACGGACGCCGAGGACGGCCATCAGATACGGCGACACCACGCTGTACGACACCGGGTGCATGCCGCCGTACCAGGCGAGGTTGTACGCCGAGTCCGGGTGCCGGCCCACGAACTCCGCCCAGGCGTCCTGCGCGGCGAGATCGCCACCACTGTTCGCGAACGTGAAGAACCAGACGATGTGCAGGACGCCCGCGAGGGCCGTCACGGACAGCACGGGGTGCTTGAGCAGCCGCTGCCGCAGGGGTTCCGCGGCGACGAGAAGACGCGCGAGTCTGCTGGAGGGCGCGTCGAGGCGATCACTGTCGGTACGGCCGTCCGGGTGGTCGGTGTGATCCCCGTGACCGTCCGCGTCAGGCTCGGACAGGCGTATTCGCGGGCCGGATCCCGGCCCCGGATCGGCGTCGTCGGCGCGTGTCGGCTCGGCTGTGGCCACCTGAAGGCACTCCCCGTGTCCCGTCTTCTGTTCTCGGCCGTGTTCCACGGCGTTCCCGGCTGCTTCCCGTCCAGTTCGCGGCCATGTCCCGTGACCGGCGACCTGCCCCGATTCGTGACGCTAGCACGCACCCCGCCGCGGGTCTTCGTCGGCGGGGTGCGTGCCGGTGGCGACCGGGGTGCGGACTCAGCCCAGACGGGTCAGCTTGGCTCCGAAGCCGGGCTCCGCCAGATCCTTCTGCAGGGTCACCGGCACCTTGACGGCGCCGGCCGAACCGTCACCCACGGTGAGCGAGCCGACCTGGGTGCCCGCCTTCGCGGTGTGCGGCACCTTGCCGGAGGCGAAGGACAGCTTCACCTTCAGCCCCGGCCAGCCGGCCGCCGTGACGTCCTTCGTCGCCACGATGGGCGTGCGGCCGCCGAGACCGTCGTCGACGTACCCGACCACGTCACCCTTCTTCAGGATCGTCACCGACTTCAGCGCGCCCTGCGCGGCCCGGATCAGCTTGTCGCCCGCGTCCAGGACCCCGCTGATGATGGTGTTGTCGAAGCCGCCGGCACGCTGGCGCAGCACGGCCCCGATGATGGTGCGCGTCTCGCCGCCCACCTGCTGCTTCGCCGCGAAGACCAGGTTGCCGAGGGCGGCGGTCGAGGTGCCGGTCTTGATGCCGACGACGTTGTTGTGGCCGACCAGGCGGTTGTAGTTGGAGTGGTTGACGCCCTTGTAGTCGTTGTACGACATCATCGCCGCGACCTCGCGGAAGACGGGCTGCTGCATCGCCGTCCGGGCCAGCTTCACCTGGTCCACGGCCGTGCTGACCGTGGAGGCGGTCAGGCCCGAGGGGTCGGTGTACGTGGTGTTGGTCATGCCGAGGCCCTTGGCGGCGGCGTTCATCTTCACGGTGAACGCCTGCTCCGAGTGGGAGTCCCAGCGGGCGAGCAGCCGGGCCACGTTGTTGGCGGAGGGCAGGAGGATGGCCTCCAGGGCCTCGCGCTCGGAGATCGAGTCGCCTGCGGTGACGCGGACGGTGGACTCCTGGCCCGCGTCCGACTGCTGCTCGGCGGGCTTGTCGATCCTGATCTTCGGGCCGTCCTGGCCGCTCTTGAGCGGGTGGTCGCGCAGGATGAGGTACGCGGTCATCACCTTGGCGACGCTCGCGATCGGTACGGGCTTCTGGTCGCCGGAGTTACCGAACGTGCCGATGCCCTGGACGTCGAGCGCGGCCTGACCGTCGGCCGGCCACGGGATGTCGGCCTTGCCGCCGTCGAAGGTGTAGCTGTCCTTCGCGGTGAGGTCGAGGGTGGGGTCGGGGAGCGGGCGGAGAGTCTGCACGACCGCGACGACGATCGCCAGGAGCAGGACCAGGGGGGTCCAGATCTTGAGCCGGCGCACGATCGTGCGGACCGCGGTCTCCGGGGGCGGCGGCGTGTTGGTCAGCTCCGCCAGGAGGTCCAGCGGGGGCTTCGGGGGGAGGGGCTGCTGGGTGGTGCGCTCGGGGCCGACCTGGGGGACGGGGGTGGTGGCGGCCGGCTCGGCGGCCGGCTTGGCCTCCGGCTTGGCGGCCGTCGCCATGTCGTTCTTGAGCGCGACGAACTTGCTGGTGCGCTCGGAGCCGGATTCCGGTGCCTTGGGTGTGTCCGTCCTGCCGCCGAGCTTGAGCATGGTCGTCGGCTGGTCGACCTGCGGGGCGGGCTTGGGCCCTATCGCCTTGAAGACGGTGGTGGGCTGGTCGACGGGAGTGTTGTCCTGCGGGTCGTCGTCCGTGTCCGCCTCGGCTTCGCCTTCGGCGTCCGTGCTCCCGTCCGCACCACTCGTGCGGGTCTCGTCGTCGGCTGCGGGTGGCCCCTGCGGGGCGTCCTCGCCGTCGGCGTCCTCGGGCCCGTCCTCGGGCCCGTCCTCGGGCCCGTCCTCGGGCCCGTCCTCGGCCTCGGCCTCGGCTTCGCCGACCTTTGCCTTCGCATCGGCCTCGGCCTCGGCGTCCCGGTCGCTGTCGGTCTCCGCGTCGGCGTCGGCGGCACTGTCCGTGTCGGCGTCCGCGTCTGCCTCGGCGTCAGCTTCGGCGCCCCGGTCGGTGTCGGTCTCCGCGTGAGCCCCGGCGTCACCATCCGAGCCGGCCTCCGCGTCAGCCTCGGCCTCAGCTTCGGCGTCCCGGTCGCTGTCGGCCTCCGCGCCAGCGTCGGCCTCGGAACCCGCCTCGGCCTTCGCCTCCGCGTCCGCCTTCCCGTCGTCCGCGTCCGCCTTCTGGTCGTCGGCGTTCGCCTTCTGGTCGGCGTCGGCGTCGGCGTCGGCGGTCGTCGGCTCCTCTGCGTCCGTCTCCGCGTTCCCGGCCGCCTTCGCCGGGGCGCCGGTCTTCGCGTCCGCATCGGAGTCCGCGTCAGCGTCCGCCTCCGTAGCCGCGTTCGCCTCCGCGTCGGCACCCGTGGCCTCGGACCCGGTCTCAGCCTCCCCGGCCTCCGGCTCATCCGTGGCCGTCGGGCCGGGACTTGCGGCGCCGCGGACCCAGGCCGAGACCGCCTCGCGGAGGGCGGTGTCCTCCGACGAGGCTTCCGAGGCGCGGGCCTTCACGTCACGGACCGACAGGACCTTCGTCGCGGTGTCCGCGCCGTCGGGCGAGGAATCCTTTTCGCGCGAGACGGCGAGGCGTGGATCGCGTGCCTCGGGAACCGGCCCCGCGCTCCCGGGCGTCAGTTCTGCCGACGACTCGCGCTGCTTCGACCTGTCGGGGGACTCGCCCGCCACCGATGCCTCCTCCTGCGCCGCACGCCCACGCGCGCGCCCTGTCCGAACCATGTACCAGTGTCCTGTGTGAGGGCTTGGCCCCTGCAGTAGACGAGAACGACATACCTACCGGTTCCCTCACGAACCGGTCACGCACCCTCGACAGACCAATGTGAGAGGGGTCACCCTGTCATTCATCCACGCGGGGAGGCATGGATGGGCAGGAGCCGCAGAACACTTCCGGAGGAGCTTCTGCTGCTGGCACTGGACCCGGCCACGGGTACCACTGCGCAGCCGCAGTCGCTCGACCTCGGTCTGGCCGGTGCACAGCTAGTGGAGCTGGCGCTGGCCGGACGGATAGCCCCAGACGGGGATCGTATCGCCGTGGTGGTGCCACGGCCGACTGGAGATCCGACTTTGGACTGCGCGTTGGAGTTGCTGCGAAGGCGTGGCGCTCCTGTGCGTGCCGTCCACTGGATCGGCGGGCCCCGGCTGGGGCTCCGTCAGACGTACCTCTCGCATCTGGAGCGGTGCGGCATGGTGCATGCCGTGGCCGGTCAGATGTGCGGGGTGCTGCCGACGACTCGCTATCAGGCGACGGACAACGAGATCAGCCGGGAGATCCGAGCCCGGCTGGATTCCGCGATCCGCACCGGCGTACCGCCGGACCCGCGGACCGCGGCGCTCGCCGCCCTGGCGCACGCCGTCGGACTCGGCAAGCACCTGTATCCGGGGAACGAGGGGCGCTCGTCCCGGTCCCGGCTGCGGGATCTGATCCGGCACGACCCCATGGGCGGTCTCGTCGCGCACGCCGTGATGGACGTGCAGAACGGTGCTGTCGCACAGCCGCGCCGGGGCGCCGCCGCCACCGGTCGGCAGGGCGCGGCGGCCGGTGCAAGGTCCGCGGCGGAACCCGCACGCGGGGTTCCGATGCAGCCGCACCGCGGGTCCATGGCACGCGCCGTGGCCCACTGAGCCGTAATCCCGGCTCTGCACCGTGATCACGGTTCTGAGCCGCAACTCCGGTTCCGAGCCGTAACCCCGGTTCTGAGCCGCAACCCCGGTTCGCCCAGACCCGGTTCGGGAGCCGCTGGGTCAGAGCGGGGCGGTGGGATCCTTCCCCGGGGTCCCGCCGTCCCGCTCGGCTGCGTCCCGGTACACCATCGGGTGGCGAGCCGTGGCGAACTGACGCGTACGCGCCGCATATCCACCGTTTCCCAGCGGTAGAAAGCACCTTGGTGGCAGTCTGCTCAGCGGCAGATACGGAAAGTGTTAGGCAACAGGCAGGCAGCCGGAGGTGCACGTCCCGTGGCGTCCAATGTCAATCCCACCGTCAGGCGGCGCCGGCTGGGCCAGGAGCTCCGCAGGCTCCGCGAGCTCAAGGGCATGACGGCCGAGGAAGTGGCGGAACGACTGCTGGTGTCGCAGTCGAAGATCAGTCGGCTGGAGAACGGCCGCAGAAGCATCAGCCAGCGCGATGTGCGCGACCTGTGCGGGGTGTACGAGGTCGAGGACCAGCGGATCGTCGACTCGCTGATGGAGATGGCCCGGGACTCCCGGCAGCAGGGCTGGTGGCACACTTTCGGGGACATCCCGTACAGCGTGTACATCGGTCTGGAGACCGACGCCGAGTCGCTGAGGGTGTACGAACCCCAGCTGGTCACCGGTCTGTTGCAGACCCGCGCCTACGCGGAGGCCCTGGTGCAGGGCGCGCTGCCGGAGACGTCGACCGCCGAGATCGAGAAGCGTGTGCAGGTGCGCATGCGCCGACAGGAACGTATCACCGCCGAGAACAACCCGCTCCGGCTGTGGGTGGTGCTCGACGAGGCGGCGCTGAAGCGTGTCGTGGGCAGCAGACTGGTGATGCGCGAGCAGCTGGACCATCTGATCGAGATGTCCCAGCTGCCGCACGTCACCGTGCAGGTGCTGCCGTTCGAGGTGGGCGCGCATCCCGGGCTCAACGGCCAGTACGCGATCCTGGAGTTCGCCGATGCCGCGGACTCCAGTGTGGTGTACCTGGAGGGCGTCACCAGCGACCTGTACCTGGAGAAGGCCCAGGACGTGCAGAAGTACGCCGTGATGTACGAGCATCTGCGGGCACAGTCCCTCAATGTGGAGCAATCCCGGCAGTTCATTGCAAAGGTGGCCAAACAGTACGCCGAATGAGCGGTTGTCACGGAGGGCGCCGGATCGTACACCGAAGGTCCACTCCAATGGAAGGCTCCCCTGGAATATGCCATCCGGTTGAGTGAACGACTACTCCGGCAGGGGTGGTTGCCCGGTAGCGTCGATCACGCCAACCAGACGACAAGGTTGGCGTGAACCGCACTATCGCAACTCGCAACAGGAGTGGACATGGCACTGATTCAGGGCGCTTCGGAGACGTGGATGAAGTCCTCCTATTCCGCGGGCAACGGCGCCTGTGTCGAGGTCAAGTCGCCCGCCGACGCCGAACTCGCCGTCCGTGACTCCAAGGTCCCCGAGGGCCCGATCCTGGCCTTCCCGGCCGACGCCTGGAACGCCTTCGTGACCTCGGTCAAGGCCTAGGGGGCTCTCTCTGACCTTCGTCAGTGAAGCCCCGACGAAAACAACTTCACAAGCACCACCAGAAGAGCCCTCTCGACCAGTCGCCGTCCTTGCCGAGAGGGCACCTTCTGTTCGGGGGCAGTGTCACGCCGTCCCCGTGGACCGCACCACCGGGAACGCCACGTCGCACACCGGGTCCTGCGGGCCCGCCGCGTCCCAGTCCGCGAAGTAGACCTCGCGGCAGGGCCCGGCCATCTCGAGCCCCTCGCCCGCCATCCACTGCTCCACCGCCTCGAAGGCCGCCAGGATCTGCGGATGCGCCACCTGCGCCTTGGTGATCCGCGTGTACGCCAGCCGGGCCGCCGGCTCCACCCGTACCGCCGTCTCCCAGGCCCGCCCCCGCCCGGCCGCCCACGCCCGGGCCGCCGCCTCGTCGGCCACCGGCACACAGGACTCCGCCGGGCCGTCGCTCTCCATCGACACCTCGGCGTGGTAGACCACGAACGGCGCGCCCGTCATGCCCCCGCACTCCCGGGCCGCCGCCTCCAGCCGGCCCAGCGACGCCCCGATCCACGTCGGCAGCTCGTCCGCCAGCGTGTGCCGCGACTCGGTGATCACCACCTGCGCCGGCACGTCCACGGTCTCGATCACGAACTTCTCGTACATCTCGGTGTTCCTCCCGGACAGCCGTCCACGGAGGTACTCGGCGAGCGTCCGCTGCCCGGCCACCCGGCTCTCCACGTCCGCCCAGTAGGCGGCCAGCCGGCCGGCGGCCTCGGGCCCCCCGGCGCCGAGCACCTCGGCGATCCGGGCCAGCGGCATGTCCAGCTGCCGCAGCAGGGCCACAAGACGGGCGCGTTCGGCCTGGTCGGCGCGGTAGCGGCGGTAGCCGGTCGCCTCGTCGACATGGGCGGGCACCAGCAGGCCCAGCCGGTCGTACAGGCGCAGCGCCTTGGCCGACAGCCGGGCCCGCGCGGCGAACGCGCCGATGGTGAGCAGGTCGTCGTCCACCGTGTCGTCCTCCGTCACCGGGCGGATCCGCCGCCCGGTGACAGGGACACTCGGCTCTGCCCCAGGGGCAAGGTCAAGCGGCGCTCAGCCGAGCTGGGCCTCGATGGCGGTCACGATCGCGTCCGACTCCGGCTCGGTCTGCGGCGAGAACCGGGCGACGACCGTGCCGTCCCGCCCGATCAGGAACTTCTCGAAGTTCCAGCGGATGTCGCCGCTGTGCCCCTCGGCGTCGGCGAAGCCCACCAGACGCTCGTACAGCGGGTGCCGGCCCTCGCCGTTCACCTCGACCTTCTCGGTGAGCGGGAAGGACACACCGTACGTCGCCGAGCAGAACTCCGCGATCTCCTCGGCGGTGCCGGGCTCCTGGCCGAGGAACTGGTTGCAGGGCACGCCGAGCACGGTGAACCCGCGGTCGGCGTACCGCTCCTGGAGCTTCTCCAGGCCCGTGTACTGGGGGGTGAGGCCGCACTTGGAGGCCACGTTGACGACGAGGACGGCCTTGCCCTCGTACTGGGGGAGGCCGGCGGGGCCGCCCTGCAGGGCGTCGATTTCGACATTCAGCACGTTGGTCATGCCTGGATGCTATGCGCTCACCGGGGTGCCGGGGACGGGCCGGTCGGCGGCCGCGGGTTCGTCGTGGCCGGTCGCGCCCACGCGGCGGCAGCCGCACGTCAGACACAGCCCCGCGCCCCTTCCCGGCGCTGCCCGACCGCCTGCACCAAGACATTCCCGGCCTCTGTGCGTGCATACAGCACCGACCGTCCCGCCCGGCGTCGTGCGATGAGCCCCGCCTCCCGCAGCACCTTCAGATGGCGGCCAACCGAGCCCAGCCCCTGCCCGGTCACCGCCGTCAGCTGGGTGGTGCTCATGGGGGAGGCGAGGAGGACCAGGACCTCGGCCCTGGAGGGCCCGAGGAGCGCGCCCAAGGCGGACGGGACGGTTCGGACGCCCGCGTCGGCGAGGGCGCCGGCGCACGGGTAGACCGCCGCGTAGCGCACCCCGTCGTCCCAGGCGACCCAGCCCGCCCGCTGCACGGTCACCGGCACGAAGAGCAGCTCGGCCCCGGAGATCTCCCGGGGCGGGTACTCGTGGAGGTTGATCTGGAGCAGGTTCTCGCCGAGCCAGCGGGTGCGCCCGGGCCGCAGCTCGTCGAGCACGCTCACCCAGCCGCCCCGGCTCACCTGCGCGGTCCGCGCGACCACGTCCGCCTCCAGCACCCGTCGGCGCCGCTCCCAGGACGGCCGTACGGTCCTCTCCCACACCCACTGAAGGAGTACGGCCGCCCGCTCGGGCAGGTCGTCCCGGTCCAGCTCGGCGGGGAGCGGGCCGGCGAGCGCGGTGCGCAGATGGGCGCGGGCCGCCTCCGGCGCCGTCGAGCGGACCCGGGCGACCTCGTCCGCGAAGGTCTCCCCGCCGTGGGGTGCCGGGGTCAGGAAGTCGGCGATCCACTCCCGGCCGAGCCCGGCCCGCACCAGCCGTGCCGTCACCGGCTCGGCCGCCAGAAGCGCCCGGTAGACGGGCAGATGGGCGCGCAGCCACGCGTGCTCACCGGGATGCGCGGCGTCCGCCACGTGCAGCAGCTTCAGACAGGCGAAGGTCTCGGCGAGCGGCGAGACCACGAACCGGCTGCGGGCGAGGGTGTCCGCGTTGAGCTGCCACAGGCCCACCTCGGTATCCCCCCTCACGGCCGTACGAGCTTTCGCGCTGCGGCGAAACAATAACGAGCCCGTCCGTGCCCCGCCGAGACTCCCCGGCATGTCCAGCTATCGATCCCTGTTCCGCACCCCGGAGTTCACCCCGCTCTTCCTCGGCTCGGCCGCGCAGACCGCCGCGCAGACGGTCGGCGGGCTGGCCCTGGGCACGCTCGTGTACCGGGCCACCGGCTCGCCGCTGCTGTCGGCGGTGAGCATGTTCGGCCCGTCGCTCGCCCAGGTGCTGGGCGCGACCTTCCTGCTGTCCGGCGCCGACCGGCTGCCCCCGCGTACGGCACTGTCCGTGATCGCGCTGGCCTTCGCGGCCGGTACGGCGGTGCAGGCGGTGCCCGGCCTGCCGGTCGGCGCGGTCTTCGGCGTCCTCCTGGTGCTGGGTCTCGTGGCCTCCCTGGGCGGCGGGGTCCGCTGGGGCCTGCTGAACGAGATCCTCGCCAAGGACGGCTATCTGCCGGGGCGTTCGCTGTTCAACATGATGAGCGGGCTGATGCAGATCGCCGGGTTCGCCACCGGCGGCGCCCTGCTCGCGCTGCTCCCCCCGCGCGTGTGCCTGCTGCTGGCGGCGGCGCTGTACCTGCTGGCCGCGCTCGCCCTGCGCCTCGGCCTGAGCGCCCGCCCGCCCCGCAGCGGGGGCCGCCCCTCCGCGGCGGCGACCTGGCGCACGAACGCCCTGCTGTGGTCGTCCCGGCCGCGCCGCCTCACCTACCTTGGCCTGTGGCTGCCCAACGGCCTGGTCGTCGGCTGCGAGTCCCTGTACGTCTCGTACGCGCCGCACGCCGCCGGCACCCTGTTCGCCTGCGGGGCGTTCGGCATGCTCGCCGGAGATGTGACGGTGGGCCGACTGGTGCCGTCCGCGGTGCGCCGCCGCCTGGCCACGCCCCTGTTGCTGTTGCTGGCGACGCCGTACCTGGTGTTCTGCGCGCACCCGCCGCTGCCGGTGGCGGCGGTGTGCGCGACGGTCGCCTCCGTGGGCTTCGGCGCGAGCCTCGTCCAGCAGGAGCGGCTGGTGGAGCTGACCCCGGACGAACTCGCCGGCCAGGCCCTGGGGCTGCACTCCTCCGGCATGCTGACCATGCAGGGCGTGAGCGCCTCGCTGGCCGGCGCGGTGGCCCAACTCACCTCGCCCGCCGCGGGGATGACGATGATGGCGGCGGGCTCGGTGTGTGTGACGCTGGCGCTCGCTACGGCTGCTCGGCGCTCTCCGGAGCCGGGGCGGGAGCCTGCTGCCGAGGCACGCTGAGGTCGGCGTCGATCTTCTGCACGGTCCGGTCGAAGTAGCGCAGCAGCTCGACGGGGAAGGGCATCACGAGGGTCGAGTTCTTCTCGGCGGCCACCTCGACGACCGTCTGCAGCAGGCGCAACTGCATGGCCTCCGGCGTGTCGGACATGATCCTCGACGCGTTGGCGAGCTGCTGTGCCGCCTGGAACTCACCGTCGGCGGTAATGACCCGGGCCCGCCGCTCCCGCTCGGCCTCGGCCTGCCGGGACATGGACCGCTTCAGCGACTCGGGCAGCTGGACGTCCTTGATCTCGACGCGGTCGATGTGGACGCCCCACCCGGTGGCCGGGCTGTCGATCATCAGCGCCAGCCCCTCGTGCAGCCGCTCCCGGTCACTCAGCAGGTCGTCCAGATCGCTCTTGCCGATGATGGACCGCAAAGAGGACTGGGCGACCTGCCCGACGGCGAAGACGTAGTCCTGGACCTCGATGGCCGCGCGCACCGGGTCGGTCACCCGGAAGTAGACGACCGCGTCGACCTTCACCGACACGTTGTCCCTGGTGATGCCCTCCTGGGTGGGCACGGGCATGGTCATGACCTGCACGTTGACCTTGCGCATACGGTCGGCGAAGGGGATCAGGAAGGTGATCCCGGGCTGCCGGTGCCCCGGCAGGGCCTTGCCCCACCGGAACACGACCCCGCGCTCCACCTGGTTGACCACCCGCATACCGCTCTTCAGCACGAGCAGCGCCAACAGCGCCACCACGACGACCGCCACCACGGTGCCTTCCATGGCACTCCATTCCTCGCAACGGCACGGACACCGGGAAGGACACCGGCGGTGGCGGGACGGATGCGGCCGCCCGCGTCATGAATGCGTCAAGATTCCCACGCCACCTCCCAGCGCGCTCGCCGCCTTTCCGGGGCGAGCGCGCTGTCGTCCGGTGGGGGCAGGCCGGGGCCGGGGGTTCGGTCAGCCTGTGGGCAGGGTGATCGTGAATCTGGCGCCGGGGGTGTGACCGGGGTCGTAGGACACCTCGCCGCCGACGGCGCGGGCCAGGCGGCGCGCGAGGGGCAGCCCCAGGCCCGCGCCGTCGTGCCCGTCACCGGAGTCGGCGCGCCGGCCGGGCTGGAACAGCTCGCCCACGAACGCATCCGGCACGCCCGGGCCGTCGTCGACGACGTCGATCCGCACGGAGCCGGGCCCGCGCCGCGCGGACACGGTCACGGCGGAACGGGCGTAGCGGACGGCGTTCGCGAGCAGGGGGCTGACGATGCGTTCGAGGAGGCCGGAGGGAACGCCCGCCTCCAGCACCGAGGCATCCGTCTCCACCGCCGTCCTCACCCGGTCCGGCGCGTCGAGTTGCCGGAGCAGGCGGCCCAGGACCGGCACGGCGTCGGTCGTGCCGGGGGCGCTCGCCGGGTTCAGCGTGTTCTCGCGGACCTCGCTGAGGAGCGTGTCGCATATCGTGCGCATGGACTGCGCGGCCTCGGCGATCACCTCGTGCGCGGCACGGGTCTCGGCGTCCGTGCGCGGTCGGGTCCGCCACCAGTCGAGCTCCATGATGATCCTGGTGAGCGGCGTGCGCAGTTCGTGGGACAGCTCTCCGGTCAGCTGTTGCTCGTGGCGCAGAACGGTGCGGATCCGGTCGAGCAGCGCGTCCAGCGAGGCGCCCAGACGGGCGAGTTCGGCCGGGTGTTCCGCCGCGCCGAAGCGGTCGTCGGAGCCCACCGCACTCCACTGGGTGGCCTGGTCGGTCATCGTCCGCACGGGGCGCAGCGCACGGCCGACGGACAGGCGTGTCAGGACGTACGTGCATCCGAGCATCACGGTGTCCAGGATCAGCGACCCCAGCAGCAGGGTGTCGGCCGAACTGCGGTAAGGAGCCAGGTCCAGGGCGGTGACCACGGTCGCGGTGGCGTGGCGGCCGGGAATCGGCTGGGAGCACAGCCGGACGGGCCGATGACCGCGGGCGTGGTAGGTGGCGCAGGCGGGCTTGCGCTGTACGGCCAGCCGGTCGGCCTCCCGGGTCGGTGCGCTGTCCCGGGCGGCGGACGGCGGCTTCTCCAGCAGACGGGTTCCGGCGTAGATCCACACGTTGGTGTCGAGCAGGCGGTCGTTGACGGTTTCCACGACGCGGACCCGGGAACCGCTGGTGTCGACGGTCGTGGCCACCGCCGCCGCCCTGTTGCGCAGCTCGTCGTCCGCCTGGTGCTGCAGATGCCGGTCCATCACCGCGTTGAACGCCACGGTCAGCACCGTCATCAGCAGCGCGGCGGCGGTCAGCGCCACGAGGGAGAGCCGCCCGCGCAGCGTACGAGGGGCCAGGCGACGAAAGACACGGAGGGAACGGAACGAGCCAAGGGCGCGCAGGGAGCTGAGGGCACTGTTCATGACAGGCGATGTCCGATCCCGCGCGCCGTGTCGATCGCCGGCCGGCCGCCCGCCGCGCACGGTGTGCGGCGCGGCACGTCCCGCGGAGCGTGATCGTCCTCGGCAACCAGGACCTCGGGGTGCATGATCCTCCGTCGGCCCTGCGGCCGTGGTCGTACCCGTCAGGGGTGGCTCATGGGGTCAGCAGCAGAGCACCCAGGCGTCTGCCCGCCAGCCACCGCGCCAGGACGGGCGACCACCGCCGCGTCGCGCGCGTCGCCGCCAGTGCCACGAGTGCGCCGACGACGAGACCGGCCAGGACGTCGTGCGGATAGTGTGCACCGACCCACACCCGGGACACCCCCATCGCCAGCGCGGCCACGACCGCGACCGCCCCGAGACGGCGCGAGACGAACAGCAGGGCCACGGCGGCCGCGGCGGCGATGGCCGCGTGGTTGCTGGGGAAGGACCAGTCGCCGGGCCCCGGACACGCCTCCAGTGTTCTCACGTGCAGGCTCTGGCACGGCCGGTCCTCGCGCACCGCCAGCTTGAGCAGGGCGTCCACGCCGTACGCCGCGACCACGACCACCGGCACCACCAGCGCCGACACCGCGGCGACGGCCCCCTCGCGCCGGGCTCGCCACCAGCCGACGGCGGCCAGGACGGCGAACACCGCGAGCCCGTACGTCGACCAGGCCGAGACCGTGTCGTCCAGCCAGCCCGGCGAGTGCCGCGCGAGGCGCACCACGTCCGTGTAGGCGGAACCGTCGACGGAGGATCCGTCGAAGGCGAGGATCACAGTGGTCATCGGGGCGGGCCCTTTGCGTGCGGGGACATCGGCGTGGGTGAACGGCCGGCAACTTCTGACTACAGAAATGTAGACCGTCTACTGAACTGTAGACGAACAGCTTCCTGGAATCGTTCCGGGCACCCAACACCGAATTCACCGCAGGTCAGCCGTGGTCATCCACCCACAGGCCGGCCGTGGTCGCGCAGCCGGCCGACCTCGAAGCCCCGCTCCGCGCAGGTGTCGAGGATGCGCGAGCAGCCGGTGGTGGCCCTCCCGACCTGCTGCCCGCCCGGCCCGGGCGGGCCGGGCGGGCCGGGCGGGCAGCCGGTCGGGGCG
>NZ_JBSHAY010000069.1:0-20271 GCF_053611725.1 Streptomyces sp. NPDC054783
GTCCCGGCCTGTGGCCGGGACACCGGGGACGGCCATGTCGGCGGCCGGTTCCGCTCCCCCGGGAGGCCGAAACACCGGACCAGGAAGCCGAAATGCCGGGCCGGCAAGCCAGAACCGGAACGTCGGACCAGCAAGCGGTCACACCGGATCAGAAAGCCGAAACAAGGGGCCGTAAAACGGAAAAGCCGGACCGGGAAAGATCCCGGTCCGGCGTGCGCCGGTCGCCCCTCAGAACGCGATGCGAGGCTTGTCGAACCGAGGCCTCTTGAAGCCCTTGGGCAGCTTCGCATGGTTGGAGCAGTCCACCACCGCCCCGACGTTCGCGGTTCCGCCGTGCAGCAGTTCGTCGTCGGGAAACACCATGCGGGGCCGGTCGGCCATCGAACAATCCTGTGTCTGGTCGATGAAGTGCTTGCCGCGGTGGTCGATGCGGGTGTCGCTCTTGCGCATGCAGACGACGCCGCCCGTGGCGGTGTTCCTGCATTCGCCCCCGGGTTCATCGGCGTGCGCCTGTGCGACACCGGCGCAGATCACGGCGAGACTTCCGACGAGACCCGAAATGGTGGCGACCTTCTGTCGAGTGAACATGTGTTGCGTTCCTTTGCAATTGACTGCAGGAGACGAGTCGGCGCCGACATTGGCGCAGCCCGGACGCGCTCCCTGGGGGATCTGTCGCGCGTCCGGGCTGCCTTCGCATGGGGTGTTACTCAGCACACCGGTGAACAAGCCGAGTTGGTCCGGGACAGGAGCGTCCAAGTTCGTACGATGTGCCTATCGTTCTGTATTACTTGGCGTCACCCGGAGCGGCGTACTGGCCGTAGCCCTCTTCCCCGCCCTCCTTGTGCTCACCCTTCTTCTCCTCGTTGTAACCACCCCACGTGGCCACGGCGTTGGCCGACGAGTTGGCCACCGCGGTGATCGACGGGGGAGCGACGTCCTCGTCGTCCTGGCCACCGGCGAAGCTGACGCCGACACCAAGGGTGGACAGCCCCGCAACGACCGCCGCTACGACCGCAGCACGCTGAAACTTACGCATGGTTGACCCTTTCTTACCCGGGCGGACAGCCCTGGTTTGACTACTTGCTGTGAGCTTATACACACAGTCCGTAGCAATTTGGGATCTTCGCTCCATACGTCGTGTCGGCTCACCACACGGCACGCGCCGAAGGGTTCCGCTCTCAAGACTCAGAACAGACCGGAAAACTCCTTCCCTCCGTCAGCCTTGTCGGGCGCTCCCGACGTCGTGTTGGAACAGGTCACCTGGGGCCCGATCCGCATCGACCCGCCTCCCAGGGCGGCGGGAACGGTGAAGGGCTGCGTCGGCAGGCAGTTGTCGTAGTGCGGGATCTGACCGTTCTCGGGGATCTCACCTTCGATCCGCTGAACACAGGTGGTGTTGCCCAGGATGTCGCGGGTGCACGTACCCGGGCCCCGGACGGTGTGCGCCTGGGCCACACCGGCGCAGGTCACGGCGAGGCCGCCGATGAGCCCCGAGACGGCCGCGATCTTCTTCGTGCTGAACATGTGCTGGGATTCCTTTGTGAGGGGCGCCGGGCACCGTGCGCCGCCAACCGTCCGCGCCGGCCCCCGGCTTCGCCCTGTCGTCGTCTTCGAGCACCGGGCAACCGGCCGGGCGTGAAGGGAACCCTTCGGGGAGTGACCCGAAGGGTTCCGCGGGCGTCGCAGGTGATGACGCCGTCGACCTCAGCCAGAGAAAGCGTTGTTGAACTGGCCGCAGGTGGTGTCCAGGGTCTGGGCAAGCCCGAGCACGCCGATCGGGATGTCGTTCTCGGCCACCGTCTGCGGGCTGCACTCCTGGTACGGGCGGTAGAGGTCGTTCACCTCAAGCCCACCCCTGCCATGAGCGTAGGCGGTACCGGCGCCGGCACCGATGGCGGAGAGACCGCCGGCCGCCGCCACTGCTGCGATCACGACCTGCTGAAGCTTGCGCATGGAACCCTCGGTTCTTCATTGCTTGACGTATTGCTGACGTCGAGGCTGATTGCCTACCGTGACTTAACGAACACTACCAGTAGCCAAGTGCCGTATTCCACTTTGGTGGATATCCGTGTCTAAAAGGGGACATGAGCGCTCGGGCTCTTCCGGGGAACGGCAACTGACGCCGCATCGGGCCGGATTGGCATTGGGCACGCCAACACGGAACGTGAAAAGGGCAGTTGTCCGTGGAGAGAAAGACGCGCCCCCGGTATTACGAGAATGTCGGTTCCACGGTCCGATGACGGCGATCCGCCGGTACGGACACCACGAGGTCCCGCAAACCCTCGATGTAAAGGCGCATGTTCTTGTACGCGACGTCGGTGTCCGGGTAGCGGCAGGCGAACCACAGGCCCTCGTGCAGACGGGTGATCCAGGCGCACACCTGGTCGCCGTACGACACCCGGATCAGCCCGTACGCCTTCTGCTCGGTCCACTGGGCCGCGCCGGGCACGAGGCGGGCGTCCGCATACGAGACGATCGAGTACATGTCCGGCGACGTCGGGCGGAAGTCCGCGCCGAGCAGGCGCAGTACGCGCGCCAGCGGAATACGCGCCAGCGACCGGTTGGCCTGCAACTCGGCGCGGACCGCGGCGAGCGCGCCCTCGAAGTCCCGTGCCGCGGGCACTTCGATCGGTGCGCCGCCGACGTACCAGCCCACGGAGTCCGACCACGCCGATTTCACCCGGGTGTGGAACGGCACCACCGTCCGGTAGACCGGCTGCCCGCCGAGCTGGTGCACGAGAAGGCTGGTCGCGGCCAGAATCCCCACCATGCTGCCGCCGTAGGGCCGGCAGTACGTCTCGAACGCGGCGGCGGCGTCCGCGTCGACGAGCGGCTCGCGCAGGAGCTTCTGGGTGGGCAGTACGCCACCGGGCCGCAGTCCGAGGTCGACGGGGAAGTCCGGGAGCTTCCCGCCGCAGCGGGCGATGAACTCCCGCCAGCGGGCGACGATCGCGTGGGTGTCGTCGATGTCGTCCGCGTTCGCCCGTTCCTGCTCGCAGAAGTCGACGTAACTGCCCACGCGCGTACCGGACATGGGCCGGCCCGTGACGCCCGCGAGGTACAACTCGTGGATCTCGTCCGGGATGCGGTAGAGGGAGTAGGCGTCGACGTTGGTGTGGTCGAACGCCAGGTACACGCTGGTGGAGTCCTCGCGCACGACGGCCGCATAGATCAGGTTCGGCCAGCCGAGCGCGTCCGCAGCGACGTCGAATCGGTCCTGCAGGTAACGGACCAGCGTGTCCGCGTCGGCGAAGTCGCCGACCACCTCGCGGCGCAGGGTCACGTCGTCCTCGTCGAGCGTGAACCGGTGCATGTCGTCGCCGGCCCACCTGAAGCCGCTGCGCAGCGTCTCGTGCCGCAGCGTCCAGCCGCGCAACGCCTGTTCCAGCGCGTCGAGGTCGGCACGGCCCGGCAGATCGAACGCCGTGCCGATCCAGGTCGGCACGAACAGACCGTCCTCGCGCACCGAGCGCGCGGTTCTGATGTGCGACTCCTGGATGTACGCCGGCGGCCGCGG
This sequence comes from Streptomyces sp. NPDC054783, assembly GCF_053611725.1. Taxonomy (NCBI): domain Bacteria; kingdom Bacillati; phylum Actinomycetota; class Actinomycetes; order Kitasatosporales; family Streptomycetaceae; genus Streptomyces; species Streptomyces sp. NPDC054783. The sequence goes on from NZ_JBSHAY010000069.1 coordinate 3,518, forward strand.
ATCCGGTGGCTGCGCTGCCGCGGTCGCGACCGTCGCCGGACTGTACGTCCACTCGACGAGGCGTCCGGGCCGGACTTCGCAGCGCTGAATGTCAGAAATTCGCACGGGGGCGTCTCCTTCGCAGAAGACTCAGACTTGATCACGGGAGAGCCGTGCGCGAGCGGCGGTTGCCGTGTCGCCGGCTTTTCAGCGGGACGTGTGACACCTCGAACGGCGAAGCGAGCGACGCGGGTTCACGGCACACGGAGAAGAGCGCCGGCACCTCGTGCAGCGGAGCTCTTCCCGTGGCGCGCCTTCCCGGAGCCGGCACTCACTCGTACCGGTAGATCCTGCTCATGTCCTCCAGTTGGTCGGGGGTCACGTCCCACGGCGGCAGCCGCTGGTGCCGGGCCACGATCCGGCCGTGCTGGGCATCGCGCGGGCCGGGCTGCTCGGCCGGAAGGTAGCGGTGGTCGCGGTGCCGCCGCTGCCAGCGGGTCCACTGCAGGTCGACGAAGGAGTGGTGCAGCCAGAAGACGGGGTCGTTGGGGGAGGCGCCACCGACCATCACCCCGCCGATCCAGCGGTGCACCCGGTTGTGGTTTCGCCAGGAGGCGCTGCCCCGGCCCGGTCCCCACCCCTCCAGCTTGTTGCGGAACCCCTTGGTGACCGTCGAGTTCCAGGGCGCGGTGTCGTACACCGGATCGGCCAGTGCCGTCTCCAGGTCATGGACGGTCGGCAGCTGGATCGGGTTGCTGTGGTGGCCCAGGTCGCGGGTGAGGTACTCCACGTCGGTCACGTTCTCGTTGATCGTCCAGTGGCCCGCGCGGTGGGCGAACGGGCCGGTCATCACCTGCCGGTCCGAGCGCCGCCCGTTGCCGCCCATCAGATCGTCGGTCCACGGCAGGGAGGTGGCCGTGCGGTCGCGGGTCCAGTCCCAGTACGGCACCGTCACCGACCCGTCCACCCGGCGCAGCGCCCGCTCCAGCTCCAGCAGGAGCTTGCGGTGCCAGGGCAGGAAGGAGGGCGCCATGTGGGCGGTGCGCAGCCCGCGTTCGCCGTCGGGGGAGTTGTACTCCATGTGCATGCGCACGAATTCGTCGTACTCACCGCGCCGTTTGATCTTCAGCAGGGCTTCCACGAACCGTCGCCGCTCGCTGCGGGTCAGCTTGCTGACGTTCTTACGCGTGTACGCCATGCTCGCCTCCTCCGTGCGTCGGCGCTCCGCCCATCGGGCCCGGTGCCAGGTCGCGCAGTTGCCCGTCGGGGCCCAGTTCGTCGACCGCGGCGCGGGCCGCGGCGAGCGGGGTCGGGTACGAGCGGTAGTGGTCGACCATGCTCAGCCAGCTGCCGTCGGCGCGGCGCATCAGGTGCAGCGGGCGGCCGTCGATGGTGACCCGCCACCGGCCTGCGGCGGCCCGGCGGCCGGTGTGGACCTCGATGCCGCGGATGTGGCGCCCGCGGTAGGTCTCGTCGAAGGCGTCGCTCCGGCGGCCGTCGTCCTGGGCGCTCGGGCGCCGCTCACAGGCCGCGGCCACCGGGACGAGCCCGACGCCGACGGCCGAGGCGAGCAGCCTCCGCGTCACCTCCCGCCGGGTGCTCCCCCGTGGCCGCGCTCCGCCCGCGGCCGGTGTTCCGCGCTGCTCGCCCACCGGCGCTCCGTCGACGTCTGGAACCATCGTTCACTCCTCGTCCGGTCAGGTGTCCGAAGCGGTAACCGACGGACGGCCCTCCCGGTCACCGCAGTGCGGCCGGACCGGTGACGAATGCGCGGCGGAGCGGCTCCGGAGCGCAGGGGCTCAGGAGTGCTCAGCTGGTCCAGAAATCCCACCAGCGGGTGAGAATCAGCATGCCGACGACTCCGGTGTGCAGCAGCGGCAGCGCCCAGGTGAACTCCGCGAAGAATGCCCGCACCGGAGCGGGCGCGGGCAGGAAGCGGTGTCGTACGGCGAACGAGGTGACGTACCAGAACATGACGATCGTGGCGACCCATGCCAGACAGCACCACAGGCACAGGGCGTTGATCCGGTACAGCGACTCGAACTGCAGCCACGAGACGAACCCGACCCCGAACAGACAGCCCGCGTCGAAGGTCAGCCAGTACCAGCGGGGGAAGGCGGCACCGGCCAGCAGGCTCATGCCCACGCAGATCACGATGCCGTACGCGACCAGGCCCAGCATCGGGTTGGGGAAGCCGAAGACCGAGGCCTGGGCGCTCTTCATGACACTGCCGCAGGACACCACCGGGTTCAGGCTGCACCCGGGCTTGAAGTTCGGGTTCTCGAGCAGCTTGAACTTGTCGAGGGTGATGACCCAGGAGGCCAGCAGCCCGGCCGCGCCCGTGATGACGAGGAGGAGCGCGAAACCACGGCTGCCTCCCACCGCCGGGGGCGGCTGCGCCGACGCCATCAGGCACCCGGTCCGAGGGCCGGGAGAACGGCGCCCGGGTACGGGGCCGGCCGTGGCGGCGGGGTGGTGCCGTACCGGGCGTGCCGGGACGGCGTGGGGACGACCGCCCGGCCCGCCGCCGGCCGGAGCGGGAGCATCGGGCCCGGCCGGGCGGGACCGCCCTGGCCGGCGGTGCGGAAGGGGCGCGTGTCGCCGGAGGTCGAGGTCACCGCGTGACCTTATCGGCACCCCGCGGGACGGCCCGGCCGGCGGCTCACCCGACCGGTGCAGAGCGGCCGGCGCTCCACACGATCGGCGGACGCCCGGGTGAGTGTGCCGTGTCGCCGCCGGTGCTTCCGGCGGCGCATGGACATCCGGCGCCGCCCCCGACAGGCCCCCAGACCCGGCCGGGACCGGACAGGCCGCCCCCCAGGCCCCTCCCTCCGGATCAGCCCGGGTTCGAGTGGCGGAGCCTTCCAAGCCGGGCCGATCCCGGCGGGATCCGGCAGAGGGGCCCTACAGGCCCAGCAGCGAGGTGAGGAGGCCGAGGAGGCCGGACAGGACTCCGTGGACGGCTCCGGTGACCTGGTCGTCGTCGCCGGAGGTGGTGGCCTTCTGCAGGGTGTCCAGCGCCATGTTGAGGGTGGCTTGCGCGTCGCTCACGCTGTCGGTGCGCGCCGCGGTGGCGCCGGTGGTCTTTCCGTGCGGGGACAGCGGGCCCGAGGCCCCCGAGCCGCCGGAGTTGGGCATCGAGGGGGCCGGCGCCTCCGTGGCCGCCTTGGCGACGGCGTCCTTGGCGGCCCGGACGAGCTTGGTGGCCTGATCGGGGGAGAGCCGGCCCTTGTCGGCCTTGAGCACGGTGTCGAGCAGTGTGCTGACCGGCTGGAGCACGGTCCCGAAGTGGCCGAGGCTGCTGACGTGCGTGAGGAGTTTGTCCGCACCGGGGACGGGCGCTTGGGCCACGGTCTGTGTGCGCTCCGGGGTGGAGTCGGCCGCGAAGGCGGCCGGACCGGCGACACCGGCCAGAAGGACGGCGCTGAGTGCGATGGACGCGATGCGCCGAACGGGTGGAACCCCCATGAACGTTCCTTTCGCTGGGTGAGCGGGATCTTGTGCCCACCGTGAAATCGCCCACCGCCCCCCGCAACCGATCGAGGGCGTTCCGGTGAACCACCGGTCCATTCGGGGCACGACTTCCGCACGCCGGACCCATTGACCATCCGCTACGCACGAGTAAGTTGACTTTTCGGTAAGTCCGCGTCAGCCGAGCCGCCAGCGGGGAGCCGTCATGGGCGTACGCAGGGATCTGAAACGGGCTCGGCAGCGCACCGACCTGGCGGCGCGTGCCCGCATCGAGCTGGTCCGGGACGAGAGCGGCACGGTGCGCGAGGTCCGTACCGCTCCGCTGGCGCCCCGCGGCCCCGGCGGCGGCATCGCCGGCATCCCGTTCACCAACGCGCAGGAGGCGCCCGACGCGGTGGTCCTGCGCCGCCGGGAGCACGGCACCTGGCGTCGGGTGACCGCCGCGGCCTTCGCCCACGAGGTCGCCGCCGTCGCCAAGGGGCTGATCGCGGCCGGTCTCGAACCCGGAGGCCGCGTCGCCGTGATGTCCCGCACCCGCTACGAGTGGACGGTCCTGGACTTCGCGATCTGGGCCGCCGGCGGGCAGGTCGTCCCGGTGTACGCCACCTCTTCCGCCGAGCAGGTCGAGTGGATCGTGCGCGACTCCGGCGCCCGCTTCGTCGTCGCCGAGACCGCCGGGAACGCCGGGACGGTCGCCGCCGGCACGGCCGGCCACCCCGAACCCCCGCGCGTCTGGCGGCTCGACGCGCAGGCATTGCCCGAGCTCGTCGCCCTGGGCCGGGATGTCCCAGAGGAGGAGGTCACCAAGCGCCGTACGGCGCTGACGCCCGACACGGTGGCCACGATCTGCTACACCTCCGGCACCACCGGCCGGCCCAAGGGCTGCGTGCTCACCCACGCCCACCTGTACGCCGAGGCCGCCAACACGGTCGAGCTGCTCCACCCGGTCTTCAAGGAGGTCACCGGCCAGGTCGCCTCGACCCTCCTCTTCCTGCCGCTCGCGCACATCCTGGGCCGCACCCTGCAGATCGCGTGCCTGCTGGCCCGCATCGAGCTGGGCCACTGCCCGAGTGTCAGACCGGACGAACTGCGGCCGATGCTGAAGGAGTTCCGCCCCACCTTCCTGGTCGGTGTGCCGTACCTCTTCGAGAAGATCCACGACACCGGGCGCGCCACCGCCGAGAGGATCGGCCGGGGTGCCTCCTTCGACCGGGCGGACCGCATCGGGGTGCGTTTCGGGGAGGCGTACCTGAACAAGTTCCTCGGTACGGGCAAGGGCCCGGGGATCGGTCTGTACGCGGCCTGGGCGCTGTACGACCTGCTGGTCTACCGGCGCATCCGCAAGGAGCTCGGCGGCCGGATGCGCTACGCCATCAGCGGCGGCTCCCCGCTCGACCGCGACCTCGGTCTCTTCTTCTACGCGGCCGGGATCGTCGTCTACGAGGGCTACGGCCTGACCGAGACCACCGCCGCCGCCACCATCGTCCCGCCGCTGGGGCCCCGCCCGGGCACGGTCGGCCTTCCGGTCCCGGGCACCGCGGTCCGCATCGCCGACGACGGGGAGGTCCTCGTCAGGGGCGCGGTCGTGTTCGGGGGGTACTGGAACAACCCGGCGGCGACGGACGCGGCGCTGACCGACGGCTGGTTCGCCACCGGTGACCTCGGCTCCCTCGACGGCGACGGCTATCTCACCATCACCGGCCGCAAGAAGGACATCCTCATCACCTCCGGCGGCAAGAACGTCTCCCCGGCCGTCCTGGAGGACCGGCTGCGCAGCCGCCCGCCCATCGGCCAGTGCCTCGTCGTCGGCGACAGGCGCCCCTTCGTGGCGGCCCTCATCACCCTCGACCCGGAAGCGGTGGCCCACTGGCTGTCGGTCCGCAAGCTGCCCGCGGACACACCGATGTCGGATGTGGTCCGGGATCCACGGATGCGCGCCGATGTGCAGCGAGCCGTGGACCACGCCAACGAGGCCGTCTCACGCGCCGAGTCGATCCGCGCCTTCGCGCTGGTCGAGGGCGAGTTCACCGAGGAGAACGGGCTGCTGACCCCGTCGCTGAAGGTCAAGCGCCAGGCCGTGGCGAGCGCGTATGCGGAGCAGGTCGAGGCACTGTACGGCGGATGAGCCCTTCGGGCAGCACAAGAGTGGCATTCGGGTGAATTACCCGGCATTACACGTCTTCCGGTTTCTCCGGGCGTCCATATCTCGTTCACAGTCTGCAGGTCGTGGCACGCGTGAAGCCCCTCCGTCGGGCCCCGTGGCCGGCTTCTGATTTCCCCTGAGAGGAAGACAACGAGAGTGCGACAGACCCTGAGCAAGGGATTGGTCGTGGCCGCAGCCGCGACAGGCGCCCTGTCTCTGTGCAGTCCATGGGCGTTCGCGGACTCCGATCCGTATGCGACGACGACGGACTCACGCGCCTCCGCGCCGTCGGCCTACACGGCCGACGACGCCGATGAGGATTTCCCGGGTATGGCAAGCGCCGTGAGGGCGATCGAGCAGGTCCAGGACGCCGTTCGGACGGCGCAAAGGGAGGCCAGGTTGATGGCCCCGGAGGCCTCCGCCCCGGTGGCCGAACCGAGTGATTCGCGTTCCTCCGGGGGCGGCGACTACGGCGACGACGAGCCGAGCCACAAGGCCTCCCGCGGCGGCGACGACGAGTCGAGCTACGGCAAGTCCGGCAACTACGGTGACGACGACTCCAGTCACGGCAAGTCCGGGAGCTACGGCGACGACGACTCCAGTCACGGCAAGTCCGGGAGCTACGGCGACGACGACTCCAGTCACGGCAAGTCCGGGAGCTACGGCGACGACGACTCCAGCTACGGCAAGTCCGACTACGGCGACGACGAGCACTGCGGCTGCTACGGCGAGGAGGAGACCCCGCCTCCGCACCGCCACCACCCGGTGAAGCCGATTCACAAGCCACACGAGCACCCCAAGCCGCCGCACCGGCACGTCCCGCCGCCGCACCACCACAAGCACCATCACCTGGCCCACACCGGCGCCGAGGGCACCATCGGAGCCGGGGCCGCCGGCGCGGCGCTGCTGGCCGCCGGAACAATCCTGTACCGGCGAGGCCGGGCCGCGGCCCGTCAGTAGGAAACCGGGTGCCGGACGGGTCACGCCCGGCACCCGCCGGTCATCCTTGTGGCCGATCAGCGTCGAGCCGTCCGACTCCATTGGTGCAATGAGCGTATATATGGCTGTGTCCCGCCAGTTGGGACACAGCCGCACCAAAGGAGTGGGGAATGATGCCCGAGTGCCGTCGATCCCTGAAGGGAGTGGCGTTCATCGCCGCCGGGCTGTGCGCGGCGGCGGCTTTCATTCCCAGCCCGATCCTCAAAGGCGACACCGCGGCGAACCTGGTCGAGCGACACTGCGCACCGGTCGCGGGGTCCACGCCGCCGACCGTGTCCCCGAAGGCAGTGCCCGCCGGTCCCCTCCCTTCGGCATGCCCGGCGGACGGGGCGGCGGGCCCCCCGGGAGCGGCGCACCCGCCCGCGCTCGGCGCCTACCTGAACTACGGGCCCCTCGGCGTGCGGCAGATCCAGGGCCTCAGCGACTGGCTCGACCACGCCGAGGTGCGCGTGGGCCACACGTACCTGCCGGGGGACCTGTGGAGCAACATCGAGGGCGCTCACGAGTTCCTCGACAGCTGGGCCGCATGGCGGCGCGCCCAGGGCGACCGGCTCCTGGTGGTCAACGTCCCGATGATGGAACGCAACGAGGAGCACCTGCCGGACACCGAGGTCAGGCAGTTGCTGCAACGGGCCGCGGCGGGCGAGTTCGACCAGCACTTCCGGGTGCTCGCCGAGCGCCTCGTCGCCCTGGGGGTGCCGGACACGGTCCTCGTGCCCGGCTGGGAGATGAACGGCATCACCTACACCCACCGCTGCGGCCCCGACCCGGCCGACTGGAAGACGTACTGGCGGCGCATCGTCACCGTCATGCGCTCGGTGCCCGGGCAGAGGTTCAGGTTCGACTTCACCCCGAACCGCGGCGTGGACGCGGTTCCGTGGCCGCAGTGCTATCCCGGTGACGACGTCGTCGACATCATCGGCATGGACTCCTACGACCAGCCCGAGGGCGTCACGTTCGACACGCAGGTGTCCGAGCCCTACGGCCTGCAGTACCAGGTCGACTTCGCGAAGACGCACGGCAAGCCGTTCTCGTATCCCGAGTGGGGTCTGTTCCGCAACGGCGACAACGCGACGTACATGCTGCGCATGCTCGCGTGGATGGACGAGCACAAGCCGCTCTACCAGTCGATCACCGACTACTGCCCGCACGGCGTGTGGCTGTGCTCGGCCAATCCCCGGTCGTCCGCCATCTACCGGGCGGCGCTGTCCGGTCGTACGTCGGGTCCCGCGCCGCAGCCGTCGGTCCCCGCCTCACCGTCGCCCACCCCACCGTCCGAGCCGCAGCCCACGCCGAACCCGACACCGACGCCGGCGGCCCCGCCGCACCCCGCCCGTGCGGGCCGGCCAACGGCCCGGACCTGAGGCACCGCCGGGCCGGCGGCGCTCCCGTCCCCGGTGGGGGGTGACTGCTCCCGTCCCCCGGTGGCGGGTGACGGGAGCGCTACGGGTGGTCCGGGGACCCGGCCGCATCGGCCCGGCGCAGGAGCTTCTTTCCCGCGTCCCGGGCACCGGCGGCGCAGACGGCGGCCGCCAGCAGCGGTGCGGTGCGCCGACGGGCCAGCAGGAAGCGCTGGTTGACGATGGTCTCGGGAAGCCAGCGGTACTTGTACGGCTCCTTGCCGCGCAGCAGGCTCAGCACCGCCGGGCCCTCGGGAGTGAAGGTGTCGACGGCCGCGACCAGCATCATCGTCACACCGTCCACCTTGCGTTCCCGCAGCCGCGGGTGGACACCGTACAGGTACTTCCCCGCCAGCCGCCGGGACTGGAGGGTCAGATCGACGGCCACGACCTCGTCCTCCAGCAGGAACTCCTTCACCACGGCCTCACCGCACCGGGCCAGCGGAACCACCGACCGGACCAGGTGGTCGAAGAAGCGCGGCCGGAGATGCTCCGGGTTCACCTTCCGGCCCTGCCACTGCAGCCGGTGGAGGTCCAGCATCCGGCGCAGCGCCGCCTCCGTCTCGTGGTGATCCACGGTGCGCCACTGCACGCCGAGCTTCTTCAGCTTGTTCTGTTTGTTGCGCACCCGCTGAGCGCGCGCCTTGGGCAACCGCTTGACCAGCTGCTCCATGGGCAGGGCGGGAATCTCCAGGCACTCGGAGTCGCTCAGGCGCCGACGCGGGCCCCGCCAGGCTTGGTAGACCAGTTCCACCGCGCTGCCCGGCCGCACCTCGCGGAAGTCGACCAGGGCGGTGCGGGCCAGGTCGGCCAGGGCGTCCGCCAGTTCCGGCGCGGCCCGGTCGGCGGCCGACTCGTCGAGGAGCACGTCGCAGAAGTCGGAAATGGCGCCGCCGATCGGCACCAGCGCCGGCCACGGGTGGTGCACGCGCATCAGCGGTGCCACGGCCACCAGTTCACCGTCCGCCCGCACCAGGACGAGCCGGAGGCTGCCCGGCGTTCCGTAGGACAGCCACCACGAATGCAGCCAGGCGTGACTCTGGAACGGCGTCACGGACCGGCCGGCCCGGTACAGGCGCCCCCACTCCCCCGCCAGTTCGGCGAAGGCCTGCTCGTCCGCGCAGACCTCCACCGACAGCGCGCCGCCGGGCCTGGTCACAACACCTTCTGCGCGTCGGCGGCGGGAGCCGGGGCCGGCAGCTGGGCGCGCCCTGTGTCGTCGGCCGCCGTCCGCCGCGGCCGGGCCAGCAGGGCGAGGCCGCCCAGCAGGCCTCCGGCGGCGGCACCCACGAGCGAGGACAGCGCCGGGGACGGCGACGACGGCTCGGTGGGTGTCACGGCGCGGGAGAGACGGACGAGGGCGACGCCGGTGTCCTTCCGGGTCCGGTTGGCCTGGGCGGTCAGCGCGCCGGACACGGCGTTGGCGACGACGGCGGCCCGGGCGGGGCGCGCGGAGGTCGCCGTGATCTCGATCATCGGCGCGTCGGGTGACGTGGCGGCCTGCACGCTTCTGCGCAGCTCCGCCACCGGCACCCCCGCCTGCGTCTGCGCCTGCCCCAGCACGGCGAGTTCGGTCACCACACGGCCGTAACCCTGGGCGTATCCGAGTGCCGTCGCCGAGTCGGCCCTGCTCCCGAACGGTACGGCGATGATGTAGCTGGTTGCCGTGTACTGCGGTGGGTTCACCTTCGCGTACGCGCCGCCGGCCGCCGCGCCGAGCAGCGCGCCGGCCGGGATCAGCCACCACACCGTCCGTCGCGCGACACGCGCGAGCATCCGGCGGGGCGGTCGTACGGGGGGCGGGGGGCTGTCGGGCATCAGGACCTCACTTCCGGATTCGAGCCGGACAGCACGGCCGTGTACACGTCCATCAGCTGTCCGGCGGTTCGCTCGATGCTGTAGTGCCGCACGGCGTCCGGGACGGCACGTTCGCCGGGTCCGGCCGCGCGCAGCCGCAGCAGCTCCCGGACGTACGCATCGGTGCCGCCCGTGACCCGCCGGGCGCCCGGCGCGGCCTGCGGTGGCAGGTCGTCGACGGCGGGGCAGGTCGTGTACAGCACGGGGAGCCCGGCCGCGAGCCCCTCCAGCACGGCCAGGCCGAAGGCCTCCTCGGCCGAGGGGGCGGCGAGCACGTCCATCGCGGACAGCAGGGAGGGCAGGCCGGGCGTGCGGTCCCCGGGGGCCGGCAGACACGGCCGCTCGCCGGTCAGCACCAGCCGGTCGGCGACCCCCAGGGCGTGCGCGGTGCGCCGCAGCGCCTCCTCCTGGCAACCGCCGCCGACCAGCAGCAGCCGTACGTCGCCGGGCAGCCGGTCCAGCGCGCGGACGAGCAGGTCGAAGCGCTTGCCCGCGGCGAGCCGGCCGAGGCCGCCGACGACGTACGCGTCCTGGGGAATCCCGTGGAACGCGCGGGCCTGGCTGCGTCGTGCCGCGTCGTAGCGGAACAGGGAGGCGTCGATGCCGTTCGGGATCACCCGGATGCGCGGGCCGGGGACGCCCCACCGGCGCAGCCGTTCGGCCACGGTCGGCGAGACGGCGACGGTGGCACGGCCGAGGCGTTCGGCGGCCAGGTACAGGGCCCGGACGCCCGCCGTCAGCCGGCGGCGCTCGATCTGGGAGTCGCCCAGGGAGTGCTCGGTGGCCACCACGGCCCGTACCCCTGCCAGACGCGCCGCGATCCGGCCGTACACACAGGCCCGGTACAGGTGCGTGTGCACGATGTCGTAGCCGCCGGCGCGGATCAGCCGGGCCAGGCGGGGCAGGGCGCCCAGGTCGCGGTTGCCGCGCATGCCCAGATGGGTGACGTGGACGCCGTCGGCCCGCAGTCCCTCGGCGACCGGGCCGGGATTGGCCAGAGTCACCACGTCACACCGGACGGGCAGGTGCCGTAGCAGCAGGCGCAGTTGCTGTTCCGCGCCGCCCACACCGAGTCCGGTGATGACGTGCAGGGCTCTCACCGTGCCCCCAGAGTCCGGCTGCGGGCCAGGCGTCGTTTCAGCTCCAGGCGCAGCGGGGTGTCGGCCTGTGCGATGTGCAGCCGGGGCAGCGCGAAGTCGCCGGCGAGGTGGGCGGGCGCGGGAGCGATGGCGCAGGCGTAGCCGTAGCCGGCGTGGTGCACGGCGGCCTGGGCCTGCGCGTCGACCCGGCCGTAGGGGTAGCAGAACCCCTGGACGTCGGCGTCGATGAGTTCGGCCAGCACGGTACGGCTGCGCTGGACCTCGGCGTGCAGTTCGCCGGGGCCGGCCTGGGTGAGGTCGACATGGGTGAGGCCGTGCGAGGCGATCTCGATGCCCGCCGCCGCGGCCCGGCGGATGCCCTCGGCGCCGAGGAGGTGTTTGCGCGGGCCGAGCGGGTCCCAGTCGTTCTCGCCGTCGAGCCGGCCGGGCAGCACGAACACGGTGGCGCCGCACTGCCAGCGGCCGAGCACGGGCAGCGCCTCCGTGACGAAGTCGGCGTAGCCGTCGTCGAAGGTGAGACCGACGAGCCCGCGCTCCTCGCCCCGTGCCCGGGCCGCGAGCAGCTCGCGCACGCTGACCCCGCGCAGACCGCGGCGGCGCAGCCAGGCGAGCTGGCGGTCGAGCCGGGCGGGCGAGACGGTGATGTCGTACGGGTCCTCGGGATGGTCCGAGACGGAGTGGTACATGGCGATCCAGGCGGCGGGCCCCCGCTTCCGGCGTTGTCGGCCGATCCGTTCGCGATCGGGTTCGCCGGTGTGGGGGGACGGTACGGGGACGTCAACGACCATGACTCATACCTCGTGTGACGGTGCGTCGGACCATGTGCGTGCCGCGGGTCAGGAGCGACCGGGCACCTGCCACGTCGAGAGCCCAGACCAGCGGGACGAAGACGGCGGTCACGCTCGCGCAGCCCACGGCGACGGCGGCCGGGGCCGAGGCGAACGGCCGCGCGCAGAAGGCCCCGGCGCCTGCGGCGCACAGGGCCGCGCCCACCGGTTTGGCCAGTTCGGCGACGAGCCGGTGGACGCGTACGGGCACGCTGCGCGTGCCCAGCCCGCGCAGCAGGAGCAGCGCGGTGAGACTGATCCCGGCGGCGTTGGCCGCGGCGATGCCGGGTGCGCCCCAGCTCCCCACCGCCACGGCACCGGCGCCGATGTTGACGACCAGGCCCGCGGCCATCGCGCCCAGCGGGTACCAGGTGGCGAGGCCCGCCGAGAAGTACGACCGCACGAGCGCGCCCACCAGCGCGTGGCCGAGCAGCCCGAGCGCGTACACCCGCATCGTGGCGGCGGTCGCGGCGGTGTCGGCGGCGGTGAACGCGCCGTGCTGGAAGAGGAGTTCGACGACAGACGGCGCGCAGGCCACGACCACGGCGGTGCCCAGCAGCACGAGCGAGCCCACCAGTACCAGGTCCTGCTCGGTCCGCTCCGCGGCCCGCCGCAGATCGCCCTCGGCGACGGCCCTCGCCAGCACGGGGAACGTGACCACGCACACCATCAGCGACAGCGACATCGGCAACTGCGCCACTTTCTGGGCGTAGTTGAGGTGTGAGATGGCACCGGCGGGCAGTGTGGACGCGAAGTGGCGCTCGACGAAGACCTGCGACTGGCGGCACAGCACGAACAGCAGTACCGAGACCACCAGGGCCGGCGTCAGCGGCCGCCGGTCGTCCCCGGCGTGCGCGGGCAGCTGCTGCGGACGCAACGCCGCGGAGATCCTGCGCCACAGGACCGGGCCCTGGAGCGCGAGCATCAGGCATCCGCCGAGGGCGACGCCCAGCGCGGCGGAGCGTACGCCCCAGCGTGCACCGAGGCCGTACACCGTGGCGATGACCGCGATGTTGAGCGCGACGGAGATCGCCGCGGGGACGAGGAACGAGCCGTGCGCCCGCAGCGCCGCGCTGCAGTACCCGGCCAGTCCGAAGGTCAGCACGGTGGTCGCGGTCAGGCGGGTGCAGTCCACGGCGAGGGACGCGTCGGCCAGGCCGGGGCCGAGGAGCGAGACCAGCAGCGGCGCACCGGCGACGAGTACGGCGGCCGCGGCGGCGAGGCCCAGGAACAGGCGCGGCAGGGAGGCGGCGACCAGTGCGCGCACCGGGTCGTGTCCGGCGGCGGCGCGCGCCCGCCGGGCCAGCGCCAGGCTGAACGCGGGTACGAGCACGTAGGCCATCCCCGCGTCGATCAGCAGCGTCGCGGCCGTCTCGGACACGGTCCACGCCACCAGGAAGGCGTCGGTCTCCGCCCCGGCTCCGAAGAAGGCGGCCAGGGCCTGATCGCGTCCGAGCCCGAGCAGCGATCCGGCCACGGACAGCACGGCGGAGAGCAGCGTCGCCTTCGCGAGGAAGCGGCCCGACGTCCCGGGGAAGGCCTCCTGCGCCACGGCGCCCCCGACGGCGCGTGGGGTGCGGGCGTGGGCCCCGGTACCCGCCGCGCCGGCGCCGTGCGCGGTGCCCGGATCGGGCGAGGTGTGCGCGTCGGTGCCCTGTGCGGCCGGGGGCGTGGCTCTCATCCCGGGACCTCCGACGAGGCCCGGGCGGTGGCGTCCGCCGTGTCGGAGGCCAGGGCCGTGGCGTCCGCCGTGTCGGAGGCCAGGGCCCACCAGCCGGCGAGCCCCAGGACCACGGCCGTCAGGACGGTGGTGGGTCCGCCGATGTCGGAGTACAGGTAGTCCACGAGCTGCCACAGCAGCAGCCCGCAGACCGCGGCGGCACAGTCCGCCGCGCGTTCGGCCCGCCGCAGCCGTCTCAGCGCGCAGACCAGCAGCGCCAGCCAGCTGCCGGCCACCGTGAGGGCGCCCAGCAGTCCCTGCTCGCTGAGCACCAGCAGATACATGTTGTGCGGTGAGAGCAGGGGCTGGCGCCGGTAGCCCTGGCCCGCTCCCTCCGTGTCGCTGCCCGAGGACAGCGCGAGCGAGGCGTGCCCGTCCCGGTGCGCGGGGAAGGCCTTCAGCCCGACGCCCGTCACGGGGTGTTCGCGCCACATGCCGGTGGCCGCCGCCCAGAGGCTGTAGCGGTCGATCACGGACTGGTCCGGCGCGTCGGTGACCCGGGTGATGCTGGTCAGACGTTCCTGCAGCGCCGCGGTGCCCACACCGAACCCGCCCACCAGCACCACCGAGGCCGCGACCACCGTCGCGCACACCTTCGCCGCACGCCGCGCCCCGGCCGACAGCAGCTGCGCCCCGCACACGACGGCGGTGGCGATCCAGGAACCCCGGCTGAAGGACACCGTGAGCGGCACGAGCAGCACCAGCGCGCACGCGGCCGCCACGACCCGCTGTCGCCGGTCCCGTGCCTTGAGGGCGAACCCGGTCGCGGCCACCAGTCCGAACGCCACGACCGTGGACATCCCCATCACATCGGACGGCCCGAAGGTGCCGACCGCCCGGATGTCGGCCCCCTGGTACGAGGCCCCGGTTGCGGTGAGGTACTGGTGCACCCCGATCGCGCCCTCCCACAGCGCGAGCCCGACCAGCGACCAGAGCACCAGCCGGGCGTCGCGCCGGTCCCGCACCAGCAGCACCACCGCGACCGGGACGAGCACGAACACCTGCAGGTACCGGGCCAGTCCGGTGAGGGCGTCACCGGGCGTCACCGCCCCGCCCGCGGCGACCGCGATGCCCACCACCGGCAGCCCCAGGACGACCGCGGCCGTCCCCGTCAGCGGGCGCCGTGCCCGCAGCGAGGCCCGCAGCAGGGCCCACAGCACGACGAGACCCGACACCGCATCGGCCACTGTGGCGTTGCTGCCCGCGGCGACCGGCAGCGCGACCATGACGACGATCGCCACGACGGGCAGGACCGGCGCGGCGCGGCGCAACGCCGGCGCCAGGGGCAGCGCGGCCGGAAGCGCGGCCGGCGGCACGGCCGTCCGGGAAGTGCTCACCGGCGGTCAGCTCCCCGCCGGCCGTACGAACGGGACCGCCCAGCCGGAGGGGGGAACGGTGCTCTCCCGGTCATGTGGTGATGGACTCCCTGCTCTGGGTGGGTACCAGGACCGGCTTGGTGACGGTGCCGAGCAGTTCGCGGTACACGTCGATCACCGCGTCCGTGGTCAGCTGTACGTCGTGGGCGGCGAGCACGTGTGCGCGGCCCTGCGCGCCCAGTGCCGCGCGCAGCGGTCCGCGGCGCAGCAGCGCCGTCAGCGCCCGTGCCAGCATGTCGGGGTCCTCCGGCGGCACCAGGCAGTGCGGCAGATGCCCGGGCGGCAGGCTCTCGCGCGCCCCGTCCACGTCCGTGACCAGGACGGGCCGGGCACACGCCATGGCCTCCAGGGGGACGAGTGCCATGCCCTCCCAGCGGGACGGCAGGACCACGACGTCGGCGGACCGGTACCAGGGGGCGGCGTCGGGCGCCGGACCGGCGAACTCCACCGAGGCGGGCGCGAGCGCGCGCAGCCGGCCCGCGTCGGGGCCGTCGCCGACCAGCACCAGCCGGGCGGCGGGCTCCTGCCGTACGACGGCGGGCCACGCCTTCAGGAGCACGTCCTGGCCCTTCTGCCGGCACAGCCGTCCCACGCATACGACGAGTGGGCCCGCTCCGGGCCGGGCGATGCTCCCTTCCGGCCGGAACCTGCTCGTGTCGACTCCGTTGGGAATCACGTGCCAGTGGGCGGTGATGCCGCTCTGCTCCCCGGTACGCCGCTCCGCCTCGCTCACACACAGCACGCGCGTCGCCCACCGCGCCCCGAACTGCTCCCAGCGCAGGGCGGCTTGGGCCATGACGCCGTCCACTGCCTCGAACGACCAGGCGTGCGGCTGGAAGACGGTGGGGCGACGGCCGCGCACCGCGAGCCGTGCCGCTAGCCCCGCCTTCGCGCTGTGCGCATGCACCACGTCGGGCCGCACCTCGCGCAGCAGCCGGGCCAGCCTGCCCACCTCACCGGGGAGTTGGGGCCCCGGTGCGCGGGTCGCGTCCCAGGGCAGCACCCTGCAGCCGGCCGCGCGCAGGGCCTCCGTGAGCGTGCCGCCTCTCGGGCAGGCCACGGTGACACGCAGCCCCGCGGCGACCTGTGCCGCCGCCAGGTCCGTCACGAACCGGGCGACACCGCCCTCGACGGGCTGCGTGACGTGCAGGACGTGCGGCTCGCGTGCGGCGGACCGCGTCGCACGGCGCGGGACGGAACCGAGGGGAATGCGCATGACCAGGGCTTCCCTTCTGAAGAAACATTCCGAACCCGTCGCTGATCGCGTGAACGCAGGTTCGGCATAAATTCGTCGGATCCGTGAAGCAACACTAGCCGCTTATCCGTCTTTTTCCGGGAGGGCGTGAACTGTGTCGGAAACACGGCCCCCTTCAGACGAATAATCAGATAAAAATTCCGCACGGTCATTCAGGATGTATGAATTCCGGGAACTTGTCACCGCCGGAGTTTCCCGCAGTGTCTTTCACTCGTTAGCCCGACGGAAGCGAGATCGAAAGGAACCCAATGAAGAATCTGAAGGCTGCCGCCCTCATGGCCGGCGCCCTGGCCATCGCCGGCGCCGGGGCTCCCGCTGTTGCCGCGGACCTGCCGGGGCAGGGCCTCGTCGAGGACGGGAAGACGGTCGCCCGCACTCTCCCCAACGCAGCCGAGATCCCGACGGGTGGACTGGCCGACAACGTCAAGCAGACGGCGCAGGGCGTGAAGAAGTCGGGCATCGTCAAGACCCCCGTCTTCGGCGGCGCCCTGCCGAACCCCCTCAACGGCAAGCCCCCCGCCGCGCTTCCAGGCATCAAGTAGAAGACGTGCCCTGCCGGGCCACAAAGGTCGGCTCCGCCTGCCGCGGAGCCGACCTTCTTCGTATTCGAGAAAAACAGCCTGGCGG
>NZ_JBSHAY010000070.1:0-19454 GCF_053611725.1 Streptomyces sp. NPDC054783
AGATCCGTGAGCTGCCCCGCCTCGGTACTCGACCCCAGATTGATGTGCACACTCACACCATCCGCACCCAACGCCACGGCCTCCTCCACCGCACCCACCATGATCTTCGCATCGACGTCCGCAGCATGCCGGGTACTGCCGTTCAGATGCACGATCAACGCCAAGTCCCCGAGCAGCCCGGCCGGCAAGAACCGCACCCGCCCCTTGTGGACCACGATCCCGTCCACCTCATTGGCCGCCATGTCCGCCACCAGCCCGGCAAAACCCGCCGTGGTCGCCACCGGACCATCAGCCAGCGAGTGGTCCAACGGAACCAGGAACATCGTGCCGGAAGCCGAGTGAACAATCCGCCGAACCCGACGATCCTTTCCCGTCCAGCCGTATGACTCGGTCATTTTCCTGCCCCTTCCCCATCTTCCGGAGATCGTTTGTGACACTCGAATTTCGCCGTCCCAACGGGACCAAAAATAGAGCAGGAATGTCAAGACTTCTGTTTCGAGATCCCCGTCGAATTGGCTTTCCGCTGTTTCGGCGCCCGATTGCTTCGGCGCCCGGACATCAATAAACATCCGAGACCGACGCGGAGGTCAAGGGAGCGGACCGCCGCCTTTCCAGGTGCACGGCGAGTTCCTGCCAGCCCTTAATGCTCACCACCGCCAGTTCGGATACGAAGTGGACGCAGTGGTCAGGGAGGTCCGCGATGAGACGCTCGCGGGCGCCCGGATCCATCGCGCCCACCGCCAGGATGCTCAGCAGCAGGCGGCCGGACTGGGTGAACCGCAGCGAGGGGTCGGTGCGCAGCGAGTTGAGCATCACCTCGACGCTGCGTAAGCGGGCGCTGTCGCCGCTCCTCAGCGGGACGGCGGTGCGCGGGCCAGGGGCGCTCTGGGGCGTCTCGGAGGACCGCGCGGGAGCCGTGGCCCGCAGGCCCGGGGCGGCCGGCCCGCCCCGTCCGCGAAGCTGGTCGCGCACGCTGCGCACGGTACCGACGGAGACCCCGGCGACCGCGCTGACCGCACGCAGGGACGAGTTCGGGTCCTTGGCCAGGATCTCCCGGACGCGCTCCCGGCCGGCTGCAGCGTCCACGGGCCGGACCCTGCCGTCACGGCCGACCCTGGCCTGCCCGACGGGCTGTCCGGCCTCCGCGCGCACCGCTGCGACCGTCTTGGGCGACAGTCCGACGACCGACGCGATGGCCCGGTTCGACCAGGCGGCGTGCTCGCTCAGGATGCGCCTGACGGCCGCCTTGCGATCGGCCAGGGACAGCGGCAGCCCGTGCTGGACGTTCAGGCGCACCGCCAGGACGAACGCGCCGATGTCGTCACCGTCGAAGAAGCAGGCCCGGATCTCCCGCTCGCCCCGGAGCTGGGCGGCGCGTACCCGGTGCCGCCCGTCCACCACCCGGTTGGTGTCCCGTTGGACGATGATGGGCGGCAGCTCGGCTCCCGACGCCAACTCCGCCAAGGCCTGGGCGTGTTCGTCGTCCTCCCCTGCCGTCCGGGGCGAGTCCGACAGGACCAGGTCGGCCACGGAGACCCATCGGACCTCCGCGCCCACCTCGGTACCCGAGTGGTGGGTTCCACCGCCGTCGAGCCCCGGAGGTCCGGCATCCTTGCTCCGTATGCGGGTGTGGATCGCCTCGACGTCTGCCATGCCGCCCCCTCGACCGCATCCTCGGTTGCCACGTCCTGCTGTCCTCGTTGCCCGTCCGGCGGTGGCGCGGGGCGCTCCGCCGACGCAATCGACACTGGCAGCAAAAAATACCTTTGACAAGGTATCTTCTTATTCTTGCAGGTCAGACCGCATATCGGTCGGGCAACTGTGCCCCTTCCTCAGTTGCACACCCTTCCGGGACATCCGCCGCACCGGCCCGGACGCCCGACACCCGAACGCCGTGCAAGTGGGGCACTCTCCGCAATTGCACACCCGCGCAGGCCGGGCGGACGAGGCTGGCCCGCCGCTCGAATCGGGCGCTACGCTGACCGCGCTCCGGCCGCCTCCCTGTCCCCGCGCATTCGCCGGGACATCGCGGTCCGATCGTAATTTCCACCGGATTACCGCACCGGGGAGAGCGCACTCTGTAGCCGGCGGCCGAGCCCCGGATTTTCGATGATCTGCACTCGGTGATCAGCACACTGTCATCAACACACTGATCGGACCGACTGGGTTGTGTACGGCTTCCGCCCGGGTTTTCCCGCGGGCGGGCGAATGGTCAGCGGCAGGCGCGGCCGGAAAGGTGTAGTTATGAGGAACAATCCGCGAGTCATTTCCACGCGCGCCGAATTGGAGGCCAACCGGAAGCAGCGGATCGCCGGCCTGGTGGCGGCAGAGCCGGAACTCGCCGGCCGCCTGCCGCTGCGGGAGGTCTTCGAGGCCACCGCCCAGGACGGGCTGCGGCTGGCCGAGATCGTCCGCCGGACGCTCGCGGGCTACGCGGACCGGCCCGCCCTCGGCGAGCGCGCCCGGGAGTTCGTCACGGTGGCCGGACGCACCGAGATGCGGCTGCTCCCCCGCTTCGACACCGTCACGTACGGCGAGCTGTGGATGCGGCTGCGGGCGATCGCCGCCGACTGGTACCACCACCCCGACCACCCGCTGCGCGCCGGCGACTTCGTCGCCACCCTGGGCTTCGCCGGCGCCGACTACACCGCGGTGGACCTGGCGTGCAGCCAGGTCGGCGCGGTCTCGGTGCCGTTGCACAACAACGCCTCCGTGGAGCACATCCGTCTGCTGGTGGAAGAAGCCGCGCCGCGCGTCTTCGCCACCAGCGTGGCCCGTCTGGCGCCGGTCCTCGACGCCCTGGCCGGGGACACCTCGGTGCGCCGGCTGATCGTCTTCGACCACCACCCCGAGCTCCACGAGCACCGCGAAGCCGTGGCGGCCGCGTCCCGGCGGCTGGCCGCCGCCGGCTCACCGCTGACCCTGGAGCTGCTGTCCGAGGTGGTCGGGCGCGGACGCGCGCTGCCCGACCCGCCGGTCCTGCCGGCCGAGGACGGCACCGAGGCGCTGTCCTCACTCATCTACACCTCGGGCAGCACCGGCAGCCCCAAGGGCGTGATGTTCACGGAGTCGACGGTGTCCCTGATGTGGCGCCCGAACTGGGAGCCCGCGCACCAGTACCCCGTGATCACCGCCAACTTCCTGCCGCAGAGCCATCTCGTGGCGCGGCGGCTGGTCGCCAAGACCCTTGCCCAGGGCGGCACCGCCTACTTCATGGCCACCAGCGACCTGTCCACGTTCCTGGAGGACCTCGCGCTGATCCGACCGACCGAGCTCGCCCTGGTGCCGCGGGTCTGCGAGATGGTCTTCCAGAGCTACCAGAGCCGACTCGAACAGCTCGCCCCGCAGGGCGAGTTGCGAGGTGCGGAGCACGCCGAGCTCCTGGCGCACTTTCGCGACGAGGTGTTCGGCGGCCGGCTCGTCCTGGCCCCGTGCGGTTCGGCCCCGCTCGCCCGCGAGCTGGTCGACTTCCTGGAGACCTGCCTGGAGATCCCCTTCCTCAACAGCTACGGCACCACCGAGACCGGCCTGGTCATGCTCGACCAGTGTGTCCAGCGGTCGCTGGTGCTCGACTACAAGCTGGTGGACGTACCCGAACTCGGCTACTTCACCACGGACTCCCCGCACCCCCGGGGTGAACTGCTGCTCAGGTCGCGGCTGCTCACTTCCGGCTACTACCGCCGCCCCGAGGTCACCGCCGAGGTCTTCGACCAGGACGGGTTCTACCGCACCGGCGACATCATGGCCGAACTCGAACCGGACCGGCTGGTCTACGTCGACCGGCGCAACAACGTACTCAAGCTCTCCCAGGGCGAGTTCGTGGCCCTGGCGAAGCTGGAGGCCGCGTTCGTCGCCAGCCCGCTGGTGCACCAGATCTTCGTGTACGGCAACAGCTCCCAGGCGTTCCTGCTCGCCGTGGTGGTGCCCACTCCCGAAGCACTCGAACAGACGCCCGACGAAGCGGCGCTGAAAGCCGCAATCAGCGCGTCCCTGCAGCGCATCGCCAAGGACGCCGGACTCCAGCCCTACGAGATCCCCCGCGACCTGCTGATCGAGACCGAGCCGTTCAGCCAGGACAACGGCCTGCTGTCCGACTCGACCAAGCAGCTGCGGCCCCGGCTGAAGGCGCACTACGGCCCGCAGCTCGAACAGCGCTACACCCAACTGGCCGAGGGCCGGGCCAACGAGCTGCACGAGCTGCGGCAGAACACCGGGCGCCCGGTGCTGGAGACCGTCGCCCGCTCCGTCCAAGCCCTGCTCGGAACCGCCGAGCGCGAGCTGGACCCGGACACCCGGTTCACCGATCTCGGCGGCGACTCGCTGTCCGCGCTGTCGCTCTCCGGCCTGCTGCGGGAAGTCCTCGGCGTCGAAGTCCCGGTCGGGACGCTCATCGGCCCGGCCAACAGCCTGCGCCGGATCGCGGACCACATCGAACAGGCCCGCGACAGCGCCCGGCCGACGCGGCGCCCCACCTTCGCCGACGTGCACGGCGACCACGCGGCCACCGCGCGGGCCGCCGACCTCACCCTGGACAGGTTCATCGACCCGGCCACCCTGGCCGCGGCCCCGTCCCTCCCGCGGCCGACCGGCGACCCCCGCACCGTGCTGCTGACCGGCGCCAACGGCTACCTCGGCCGCTTCCTGTGCCTGGAGTTGCTGGAGCGCCTCGCCCTCACGGGAGGCACCCTGATCTGCCTGGTCCGCGGCACCGACGACACCGACGCTCGACAGCGCCTCGAACGGGCCATGGACAGCGGGGACACCGAACTCAAGCGTCGTTTCGCCGAGTTGACCGCCGACGGCACGCTGCGGGTGCTGGCCGGCGACATCGGCACGGCCGAGCTGGGCCTGACCGGACCGGCCTGGGAGCGCCTCGCCGCCACCGTCGACCTGATCGTGCACCCGGCCGCACTGGTCAACCACGTGCTGCCGTACCGGCAGCTGTTCAGCCCCAATGTCGCGGGCACCGCGGAACTCGTCCGCCTGGCCCTCACCACCCGGCTGAAGCCGATCTCCTACCTCTCCTCGGTGGCCGTCGCCGCGCGCGCACGCGTGCTGGACGAGGACAGCGACATCCGCACGGCCGACCCGGAACGGCCGATCGACGAGGGCCACGCCAACGGCTACGCCACCAGCAAGTGGGCCGGCGAGGTGCTGCTCCGGGAGGCCCACGACGTGTGCGGGCTTCCGGTGACCGTCTTCCGCTCGGACATGATCCTCGCCCACGGCCGCTACACCGGGCAGGTCAACGTCACGGACACCTTCACCCGCCTGGTCCTCAGCCTGATCGCCACCGGGATCGCGCCGCAGTCCTTCTACCGGGCCACGGACCCGGACCGGCCGCCGCGCGCCCACTACGACGGGCTGCCGGCCGACTTCGTCGCCGCCGCGGTGACCGCACTGAGCGGCGGCGCGGCCGGCTACCGCACGTACAACGCGGTCAACCCGCACGACGACGGCGTCTCGCTGGACACCGTGGTCGACTGGCTGATCGACTCCGGCACGCCGATCCACCGGATCGCGGACCACCGGGAATGGCACGAGCGCTTCGAGACCGCGCTCCGGGGGCTCCCGGAGCGCCAACGACTGCACTCCCTGCTGCCGCTCCTGCACGCGTACCACGCACCGGCGACGCCCGTGGCCGGGTCGGCCGTCCCCGCCGAACGGTTCCGCCAGGCGGTGCGGAACGCCGGAATCGGAGCGCAGGGCGACATCCCCCACCTGTCCCGGCCGCTGATCGAGAAGTACCTGACGGACCTTCAGCACCTGCATCTGATCTGACCAGCCCTTCCGCCACCTCCGCAGTCGCACCCGTGTCAGGAAAGGACACCGCACGCATGACTCTCCCCACCGCCCCGCTCGGCACCGACGGCCCCGCGGTGGGCGTCCAGGGCCTCGGCTGCATGGGTATGTCCGAGTTCTACGGGCCGACCGACCACGCCGAGGCCCTCGCGACGCTCGACATGGCGCTCGACGCCGGCGTCACGGTCTTCGACACCGCCGACGTCTACGGCTTCGGCGCCAACGAGGAGCTGATCAGCCCCTTCGTCCGCGCCCACCGCGACCGGGTGGTGCTGGCCACCAAGTTCGGGGTCGTGCGCCGGACGGACGACCCGGCCTATCGGGGCGTCAACAACCACCCCGCCTACGTCCGTTCCTCGGTGGACGCCTCGCTGCACCGCCTCGGCGTGGACGTGATCGATCTCTACTACCTGCACCGCCGCGACCCGCAGGTGCCGCTGGCGGACTCGGTCGGTGCGATGGCCGAGCTGGTGCAGGCCGGCAAGGTCCGGCACCTCGGACTGTCCGAGGTCACCGGGCCGGAGCTGCGCGAAGCGTACGCGGTGCACCCGATCGCCGCGGTGCAGTCCGAGTGGTCACTGTTCTCCCGCGACGTCGAACGCCACGTCGTCCCGGCCGCCGCCGAACTGGGGGTCGCCTTCGTCCCGTACTCACCGCTCGGCCGGGGCTTCCTGGCCGGGGCCTTCGCCAGCGCCGACGAACTGGCGGCGGACGACAACCGGCGTTCCATGCCCCGCTTCAACGGCGCCGGCGCCGCCGCCAACGCGGCCCTCGTCGAACCGATCCAGAAGATCGCCGCCGAACGCGGCGCCACCACGGCCCAGATCGCCCTCGCCTGGGTGCACCAGCGCGCCGCGGTGCACGGGCTCACCGTCGTCCCGATCCCCGGCACCCGCCGCCGCACCCGCCTGGTCGAGAACATCGCCGCCGCGACCCTTCCCCTGACCGCCACCGAACTCGCCGCACTCGAACCGATCGCCGCACGTATCTCCGGCACCCGGTACGCGGACATGCGCTTCACCTCGCACGGCCGCGAGTAGCCGCCCGCCAATCACTCCGTCCCGCCCAAGCCCCGCGCCGCCGAACACACCTGGCAGGCGCGTTCCTGCCGCACGACACGGAGCACTACGCCGACCGGCTCACCGACCTGTTCGAAGTCGTGCTCGGCACCGGCAGGCGCCGCGGCGAGATCCCCGCCCTGCTCCTGCCACTGCTGGAGCTGTTCCACGAGGAGTGCTGACGCGGGGTGGATGCCGGACCGAAAGGCTGCTGCCGCGGGCGATGCGGCGCAGGAACAATTTACATACCTTCGCGAAGGGATTATTCTCGCTCCCGTGAAGCCCGCCCGAGCGGGCCGACGCCCCCGCTCATCCCAAAGGAAGAAACACACCATGGCCACCTCAGACACACGACCGCCACGGTGGGCCGGGTACACACTCGCCCTGCTGGCGTTCACCCAGTTCATCGTCACCATCGACTACAACATCGTCTATGTGGCACTGCCGGACATCGGTCGCCAACTCGACTTCTCCGCACAGTCGCTGCAGTGGGTCGTCAGCGCCTACTCGGTCGCGCTCGGCGGACTGCTGCTGTTCGGAGGTCGCGCGGTCGACCGGATCGGCCCGCGCCGCATGCTGGTCACCGGCCTGGTGATCTACGCGCTGTCCTCGCTCGTCGGCGGACTCGCGCAGAACGCCGGGCTGTTGGTGGCGGCTCGCGCGACCCAGGGCGTGGGCGGTGCTCTGCTCACCCCGGCGACTCTGATGCTCATCTTCACCACCTTCGCCCCGGGCCCGGAGCGCAACCGGGCCACCTCCGTGTGGGGTGCCATGGGCAGCGCGGGCCTGGCCGCCGGCTCACTGCTCGGCGGGGTGCTGACCAGCGCCCTCGGCTGGAGCTGGGTCTTCTTCGTGAACGTCCCGCTCGCGCTGGGCGTCGCCTTCGCCGCCACTCGGATCCTGCCCGCCGACCGCCCGCTCGGCAGCGGTCGCAGCTTTGACGCACTCGGAGCCGTGGTCGCCACGATCGGCTCGACGCTGCTGGTCTTCGGCCTGGTCAGCGGTCCGGCCAAGGGCTGGGGCTCGACCGAGGGCGCCGGCTCCCTGGCAGTTGGCGCGCTGCTGATGGCACTCTTCGTCCTCATCGAGAAGCGCTCCGCCGACCCCCTGGTACCGCTGAAGCTGTTCGGTCTGCGGGGCCTCACCGTCGCCATGCTGGCCTTGATCGTCTTCCAGGCCTCCCTGGGCGGCACGTACTACCTGCTCACCACCTACCTGCAGACGGGGCTCAACTACAGCCCGCTCGCCGCGGGAATCGCATTCCTGCCACCGACCGTGATCTGCATGGCGGTGTCGATGAAGCTCAACGCCCGGGTGCTGGGCCGGCTCGGCGTTCGTACGACACTCTTCTGCGGCACGGTCCTCACCGCCGTCGGGCTGGCCGCGATCATCGCGGGCATGTCCATGCACGGCTCCTACTGGACGCTGCTGCCGGGGATCGCGATCTGGGGTACCGGCGGCGGCTTCGCCTTCCCGTCGCTCTTCGTCGCAGTGGCGTCCTCGGGCGTCGAGCCGGCCCAGCAGGGGGTCGCCTCGGCTCTCGCCTCCACCTGCCGTCAGATCGGCGGCGCCCTCGGCCTCGCAGCCCTGGTCGCGGTGGCGAACTCCCACGCCGGCCGCGCCCCGGACGCCGCCACGCTCGTCGACGGGCTGCGGACAGCAGGCTGGGTCGCCGCCGCCGGGACGCTCGGCGGCGCCTTCATCGGACTCGGGCTCAAGAAGCAGCCCCGGCCGACTCCCGCAGCTGCCCCCACGTCGACGGACCTCTCCGAGGCCGCCTCGCAGGCCTGACGTTACGTCGGCAGAGACAGTCCTCCATCCCATCCTCTTGAAGGAAGGTCTCCTGTGGCACTGAACTCTTCGCAACCCGGGGCCTGGGGTTGATGACGAAGGGCTGAGGGGTGTTCGTGACGCGGCAGGGCTCCTGTGTCGTTCTGTTGGTGATCTCATTCATCAACATCTCGACGCAGGAGCCCTGTTGCTGCCGTAGGGCGCCCACCGCCACTGCCGGCCGGTACGCTACCGAGGCCGTCGACATCCAGGCCGACCACGCGCCAGCCCGGTGGCCGCCGTCGAGCCGTACTCCTCGCAGAAGCGCCGTCACCACGGGATGGACGTCGCGGTCCTGGCCCACCGAGACGGCACCGCACCTCGCTACTCGCGCACACTGCCCGGGCGAACCCACGACCTCACGGCCGCTCACGCTCATGGAGTGAGTCAAGCGCGGTTGACGAGGCAGATCCTGGTACGCGCCGGCGACCGTGCGTACGCAGAGCCGGAGTCACGGGCGAGACGCGGGTGCCACATGATCCGCCCAAGGCGTCATTAGACCATCCACCACCCTTTCCCCACGTGAAAGCCGCGGACGTCGGACTTCCGGTGAACGACCTCGACTTGTGCCGGCGACAATGCCGCGCTTCCGACCCACGGCTTTCATCGCGGCGTCCGTTCCCCGGCCGGCCAGGGGCACGCCCTCGTCGTGGATGCCCGTGCGATTGACGTAGAGAATCGCGCTGAACACATCACGCTGAACACGTCGCACAGTTTTTTGTAAGGTCTTTTTTGTCGGCCAGGAATGGCTCCCTCCGTGCAAGTGGGGATGTCCCACACTTGCACAGCGTCGGGGATGCCGCCCGCGGTGCAGGCGGCGCAAGCCGGCTCAGCTCAGGCCGCCGATCGCTCTCAGATACTGCGCTTGCCCAGTTACATACCTCTGCGAAGGTATGCGATTCTGGGCGGGAAGCCGCTGGTGACTCAGGGCACCAGTGTCAGCTCTCCGGTGATGGACGACCCGCGTACCGCACTGCGCCAGGTACAGCGTGCCCATCTCCCCCGGCCGGACGAATTGCCGACCACTCACCCGGTGTCCGCTCGTCTGCCGGAGAACCGCACTTTCCACGGATCCTGAGCTTTCTAAGGAACCTGAATGAAATTCGGAAACGATCTGCGGATCAAAACCGTGACCTCCTGGTTTCCACCGGACCGCGAAACCGTCGAGGACGCCGTGACCGAAGGCAAGCTGAGTGCCTCGGACGCGGACAAGCTCGGCCTCACCCAGCTGCCGGTCTCGGCCCGGTGGTCCGGCCCCGAGATGGCGGCAGCAGCCGGCCGTGACGCGATCAGCCGGGCGGGCTGGAGCCCTTCCGAGGTGGGCCTGGTACTGCACACCTGGATCTACCACCAGGGCCATGACATGTGGTCGCCACCGCACTTCGTGGCGAACGAGGTGGGTGCTGCCCATGCCCTACCGTTCGGCGTCCAACAGGGCTGCAACGCGGGCGCGCTGGCCCTCCACCTGGCCGCCCTGCACCTGGACGCCGACCCCGGGCTCGGCGCCGCGCTCATCACCACGGGCGACCGCTTCGCACCTCCCGGTATGGACCGTTGGACCTCCGACTACGGCCTGGGCTTCGGTGACGCGGGGACCGCGGCGCTGATTCACCGCGGCGGCGCAGGACCCGACGACTACGCGCTTCTGTCCCTGGCCACCGCGACCGACGCCCAGTTCGAGCTGATGATGAGGCACGGCGACGACTTCAGCCCCGCGCCCATGTGGCACAACGCCTTCATCGACCTGCGCCGTCCCAAGAAGTCCTATCTGGCGGTGTACGGCAAGGAGAAGTTCGAGTCCGTCGCCGGCCGGATGATCCGCAAAGTGATCGCGGACAGCCTGCACGACGCGGGACTGCAGCCCGACGACCCCCGGATCAAGTACATCGCTCTGCCACGGCTCGGAGCGAGCCTGCTGGACGCCATCTACGCCCCGGTGCTGAATGAGCTGCTCAAGGCCGAGGCACTGCGGTTCGGTTCGGCCACCGGCCACCTGGGGTGCGGGGACTTCCTCGCGAACCTGGCCGACCTGCGGGACCGTGTGCCGCTCCAGCCGGGCGATGTCGCCCTGGTGATCAGCGGTGGGGCGGCCTGGACATGGGCCTGCGCCGTCGTCCAGGTACCGCAGGAACAGGATCAGGAGAGGGGTGTCTGATGGGAATTGGATTCCTCGGCCTGGGCGGCCATGTGCCGCCGCTGGTCATCGACAACGCACAGGTCGCCGAGTGGACCGGCTCGGACGAGAACTGGATCGTCGAGCGGACCGGCATCCTGGAGCGCAGGTACCGGGAGCCCGGTACCACCACCTCCGACCTCGCGCTGCACGCCGCCCGTGAGGCGCTGGCCGTACGGCCCGAGGCGGAAGGCCGGCTCGGGCTGATCGTCGTGGCCACTTCGACGCCCGACCAGCCGCAGCCCTCCACCGGGGCGATTCTGCAGGACAAGCTGGGCCTGTCCGACACCCCGGCATTCGACGTCAATGCGGTGTGCTCCGGCTTCCTCTACGCACTGGCGGTCGCCGACTCGATGCTGTCGGCGCGGCTGACCGAGCAGGGCGGCGACTACGCCCTGGTGGTCGGCACGGACATGTACTCGACGTTGATGAACCGCACCGACCGGCGCACCGTCAGCCTGTTCGGCGACGGGGCCGGGGCGGTGCTGCTCGGTCCGGTGCCCGAGGGGTACGGCGTACTGGGCTGGCGGCTGGTCACCCACGGCGAGCACCGCGACCTGGTCGAGGTACCCGCGGGCGGCACCCGCACACCGCTGGACGCCCAGGCTCGGGAGGCAGGAGAGCACCTGTTCCGGATGCAGGGTCGTGAGGTGCGCGAGTACGCGCTCCGCGTGCTCCCCAAGGTGGTCGGTGAGGCGCTCGACTCGGCCGGGATCCGGCTGGAGGAGGTGGACCGCTTCATCCTGCACCAGGCCAACACCCGTCTGGTGGAGGCGTGCTGCCGCGAACTCGGCGTCGACCCCGACCGGGTACCGCTCACCGCACCGCACTTCGGCAACACCGCCACGGCCTCCATCCCGCTCACTCTGCTCGCGGAGCACGAACGCCGGCCCTTCCGGCGGGGCGAGCGCCTGGTGCTGGCCGGCGTGGGCGGCGGCATGACTGCGGGGGCCGTCGTCGTCCGCTGGTACTGAGTCCGCCGCAATACCGCTGGAAACCAAGAAAGCACTGCGAAAGGAGTGAGATATGCCGAAGGCGACTGCGGCGGGGCTCCGCCGCTACGAACTGTGGGACCCGATGCCCGACGAAGTACGGGAGGGCGCCCGGCGGTTCGCGACCGTACAGGCGCTCAACGAGTTGGTAGGTGTGCTGCCGTTCGCCGAGTGGCTGGACCGCGCGCCCAGCTACACCAGGCGGCAGATGCTCATGGCCAAGGTCCAGGACGAGGTCGGTCACGGGCACGTGGCCGCACGGGTCGCCGAGGACCTCGGCATGCCGCGAGAGCGAATCCTCGTCGACTACCTCGAGGGACGCTCGAAGGTGCACAACATCTTCCACTACTCCTTCGCGTCCTGGGAGGAGTTCGGTCCCGGGCTGCTCCTGATGAACTCGGCCGCGATCCTCCAGTTCCAGTCCCTGATGAAGGGCGTGTACCTGCCGTACGCCCGGGCGCTGCGCAAGATCGAACGCGAGGAGTCCTTCCACTACCAGCACGCCTTGGACCTCACCCACGAGGTCCTGACACACGGCGACGCCGAGCAGCGCCGCCGGGTGCAGGAGGGGTTCGAGCTGTGGCTGCCGCGGGTGCTCGCCTACCTCGGGCCGCCCGACACCGACACCCTGCACGCCAACCGCATGTGGCAGATCGGCCTGAAGCCGGACGGCAACGACGAGCTGCGCCAGGCCTGGCTGAGCAAGATCATTCCGGTCTTCCAGAAGCTCGGCGTGCACGTGGATCCCGCAATGGTCCGTCAGTTGCCCTCGGGTGACTGGGAGTTCGCGATGCCCGACTGGGCCGAGGTGAAGAAAGTGATCGCAGGCGGTGGACCGGCATCGCAGCAACGGCTGGACTGGGTGCGCGGTGCCCTGGACCGCAATGCGCGGTACCGGCGCGCGCTGAAGGGGGTGGCGTGAATGCCGCACGTCCCGACCGAACCCGATGTCTACGAGGTGTTCGCGCAGAACGGCACGGGCACGGCGCTCAACCACGTCGGCTCCATCGTCGCGCCGCGCCGGGACGCCGCCTGGCACCTGGCCAAGGAGACCTACGGGCGCCGCGATGACCTCGCCAGGCTCTGGGTGGTCCGCCGCACCGACATGATCGTCTCCAGTGGGGGTGACCGCGACCTGCTCGCCGCCAAGACCCGGATGCCACACCGTCAGCCCGGCTTCCCCACCACGCGCCGCCGCGACCGCTCCGCCGCCCCAGATACTGCCGCTCCCCCGCCGCGGCGCCACGACAGCGCCCTGTCCGAGCGCCGCGACGACGGGCGCGGGGCCGGAGAACCCGAGCTCGCCGGCCTGTGGCTGGCGCTCGCCGACGACCTGTTCGTGCTGGGCAACCGGCTGGGCGAACGCATCGTCGACTACATCGACCTGGAGGAGTCGCTGGCGGTCGGCTCGATCGGGCAGGAGGCACTGGCGCACGCCGAGACGATTCTGGCGTTGTGCGGCTTCGACCAGTCTGCCGCCGACGCCCACTTCTTCGAGCGGGCGCAGACGCAGTGGCAGGTGTCCCGCGTCATCGGCAGGCTCACCGACTGGCCGTCCACCGTGGCCTGCAGTCTCGTGATCTCCGCGGCCGTCACCGTACTCGCCGAGCAGCACGCCGGGGTCGAGCCCGCGATCACCGCCATCCACGACGAACAACTGGTCCACCTGGACCACTGGCGGCGGTGGGCGCAGGCGCTGGCCGCCTGGCCCGAAACCCGTGCGGAGTTCGCGAGCGCCTTCGCCGAAGTGACCGAGTGCGCCGGCGATCTGTTCGGTGCCCGGCCGCAGGGGGCTTCGACGGAGGCTGTGCCCGGCCGTTCGGCCCTGGCCGTATCGCTGCACGAGCGTCTGACCGCACTGGTCAGCGACAGCGGCGGGCCCGGATCGCGCCTGCCGGACCTCCCGGTGGCGCGGACCCCAGGACTGGGCGGGAGCGTACTGGCCGACTGCGTCTCCCGCGGACGCCTGGTCCGCGACCACTACGCCCCGGAGGTGTTCCTTTGAGTCCCGACCTGCTCACCGACGTGGTCGCCGACGTGCGCGACCCGGAGATCGACGTGAGCCTGGGCGACCTCGGGGTGCTGCGCTCGGTGTCGCTGACCGACGGCCGGATCGTGGTCCACCTGGCTCCCACCCGGCTCAGCTGCCCCGCCCGCGGCGAGATCTCGCGACGGGTGCGGTCCGCGGTCGCCGATGCGGCGCCGGGACACGGGATCGAGATCGTGTGGGAGCGCGGCGCGTGGCAGCCCGCAGCGGTGACCACCGCCGGCCGGGATGCGCTGCGCATCGCCGGATACCGCGTGGCGGGTGCCGCTCCCAGGTGCCCCTACTGCGGCGGCGACGACGTCGTGCGGGCCGGCCGCTTCGGCGGGGCGGTGTGCAAGGTGCCCTACGACTGCCGTGGCTGCGGCTCGCTCTTCGACGTGATCGGTACGGCCGGCTGCTCGGCCGTACTCCCCACACCCGACTCCACGCAAGGAGGATCATGATGAGACTCAGTGGGAAGACCGCCGTGATCACCGGAGGCTCCCGGGGCCTCGGCCGGGCGATCGCGGAACGCTACCTGCTGGAGGGAGCGCGGGTGGTCTGCGCCGCGCGCAACCCCTATGACATCAAGGAGGTTCTCGACCTCGCACCCGATCGCGGCGCCTACGTCCAGGTCGACGTCACCAGTGACGATTCGGTCACCGCACTGATGGCCGAAGCCGCCGAACGCTTCGGCGGCATCGACATCCTGGTCGCCAACGCCGGTGTCAGCCGGGACGGGCGGGTGGACCGGCTGCCGGTCACCGACTGGCAGGACATGGTGGCCACCAACCTGACCGGGGTCTTCCTCTGCACCAGGGCCGCCGTTCCCTACCTGGAACACAGCGCGGCCGGCCGGATCGTCAACGTCTCCTCCAGCATGGCGACCCGGGTCGCGATCGGAGCCGCCGGATACTGCGCCACCAAGGCCGCCGTGGAGATGTTCACCCGGGTCAGCGCGATCGAACTCGCCCCGCGCGGCATCCTGGTCAACTCCCTCGCCCCGGGAATCCTCGCCGAGGGGATGGGCCAGCAGCTCACCGCCAACGACCGGATCTGGTCGCGCTACAAGACCAGGCTGGCGCTCGGCCGGCCCGGCAGCTCCGACGAAGCCGCCGACGCGGCGGTCTTCCTGGCCGGTCCCGAGTCCAGCTATGTCAACGGCCACGTACTGGAAGTGAACGGAGGACTGCTGTGGTCATGACGAACGCCTCTGCGGTGGAACACCCCGCGGCATGGCTTGCCATCGACGGAGCGGTGGGCATCCTGCGCCTGGACCGGCCGCCGCTCAACGTTCTCGACCGTACGGCACAGGTCGCGCTGCGGCTCGCCGCTGAGCAGGCCGCGGCCGACGAACGGGTTCGCGCGGTCGTCCTGCACGGCGGGCCCAAGGCCTTCTCGGCGGGGGCCGACATCAAAGAGATGGCCACGATGACG
The DNA here is from genome assembly GCF_053611725.1 of Streptomyces sp. NPDC054783. NCBI lineage: Bacteria > Bacillati > Actinomycetota > Actinomycetes > Kitasatosporales > Streptomycetaceae > Streptomyces > Streptomyces sp. NPDC054783. The sequence goes on from NZ_JBSHAY010000070.1 coordinate 15,319, forward strand.
CACGCCGAGATGGTCGGGCACGCGGCCGTGCTCCAGGCCGCCTTCGACGCGGTGGCCACCATCCCCAAGCCGGTGGTGGCCGCGATCAACGGACCCGCTCTCGGCGGCGGTTGTGAGCTGGCCCTGGCAGCCGACGCGCGCATCTGCGGCAGCGAGGCGCGCCTCGGACTCCCCGAGATCCTGCTCGGCGTCATCCCCGGAGCGGGCGGCACCCAGCGGCTGCCCAGGCTGATCGGTCCGGCCAAGGCCAAGGAACTGATCTTCACCGGACATCAGGTCGGCGCGGACGAGGCACTGGAGATGGGCCTGGTGGACCAGGTCACGCCGCCCGGCCTGGTGCTGGAAACCGCACTGAAATGGGCGCGGCGCTTCGAGACGGGCCCCGCACTGGCAATACACGCCGCCAAGACCGCCGTCGACCAGGGCCTGGCGACGGATCTGGCCGCCGGGCTGGCGATCGAACGGTCGGTGTTCGCCGCACTGTTCGCCACCGAGGACCGGATGACCGGCATGCGGCGGTTCGCAGCCGACGGGCCCGGCCGCGCGACCTTCAACGGGAGATAGTCACCATGCGTACAGCGACCGGCGAGTTCCAACGAGCCCGCGACCACCTGCTGTCCTCCTATGGCGACCTGCCGCGGGCCCGGGCCTTCCCCCGGCCCGGGCCCGGCCAGACCTTCAGCTGGGTCGCGGACTGGTTCGACGCCATCTCCGACGGCAACCATGCCACCGCGCTGCGCGTGGTCGACCTGGACCGGCAGGGTGCGGTCCTCGCCGACACCGCGGTGAGCTTCGCCGAGCTGGCCGAGCGCTCCCAGCGGGTCGCCCAATGGCTGCGCTCGGTCGGCGTACGACGCGGGGACCGCATCCTGCTGATGCTCAGCAACCGGGTGGAACTGTGGGAGTGCGTGCTGGCCGCGTTCCGGCTGGGCTGCGCGGTGATCCCCGCGTCCGTCCAGCTCACGCCCGCCGACCTGGCCGACCGGCTGGAACGCGGCGGGGTGGCGCATGTCATCGCCGAGGCCGATCTCACCCCCAAGGTCGCCGGCCTGCAGGGCGGATGGACCCGCATCGCCGTCGGGGACCGGGTTCCGGGCTGGCGGGAGTACCAGCAGGCCTACGCCGCCGCACCGCTGCGGGAGGCGGTGCGGACAGGGCCCGAGGAGCTGTCGCTGATCTACTTCACCTCGGGCACGACCTCCCGTCCCAAGATGGTCGGACACACGAACGCGAGCTATCCGATCGGCCATCTGTCGACCATGTACTGGATCGGCCTGCGCCCCGGCGACGTGCACCTCAACATCTCCTCGCCCGGTTGGGCGAAACACGCCTGGAGCTGCCTGTTCGCCCCCTGGAACGCACAGGCGTCGGTCCTGGTCGTCAACCAGCCGAGGTTCGCCGCGCGTCCGCTGCTGGAGATGATGTCGCGCTACGCGGTGACCTCCTTCTGTGCGCCGCCCACCGTCTGGCGGAACCTGATCCAGGAAGACCTCAAGCGGTGGCCGATGTCGCTCCGCGAGGCGGTGGCCGCTGGGGAACCGCTGAACGCGGAGGTGGTGCACCGCATCCGCGAGGCATGGGGGGTCACGATACGGGACGGCTACGGGCAGACCGAGACCACCGCGCAGATCGGGACCCCGCCGGGGATGCCGATCGTCGAGGGGGCATTGGGCTGGGCGCTGCCGGGCTACCAGGTGACGCTGCTGGACCCGCGCACCGACGCCCCCGTCCGGGGCAGCTCCGCGGAGGGCGAGATCTGCCTGCCGCTGGCCGGCCGGCCGCTCGGCCTGATGAGCGGGTACCTGGGCAATCCCGAGGCGACCGAGCGCTGCATGCGCGGCGGCTACTACCACACCGGCGACACCGCCACCCGTGACGCCGACGGCCTCTTCCGCTACCTGGGACGCGGTGACGACGTCTTCAAGGCATCCGACTACAGGATCTCCCCCTTCGAGCTGGAGAGCGTACTGTTGCGGCACGCTGCCGTCGCCGATGCCGCCGTGGTGCCCTCACCCGAACCGCTGCGACTGGCCGTGCCCAAGGCGTACGTGGCACTCGCCGCCGGCTACCAGCCGGAATCCGAGACCGCACAGCAGATCCTCGCGCACGCTCGTGAACACCTCGCACCCTACAAGCGCATCCGTCGCATCGAGTTCGCCGAGCTGCCCAAGACCATCTCCGGCAAGACCCAGCGCGCCGAGCTGCGGAGGCGGGAGGAGCAGCGGCGTTCGCGGTCGGCACAGGAATGGTGGGAGGAAGACTTCCAGAGCTAGCCCCCCGCGAATCAGGCGCACTTCATCCGATTGGTGAGCGGGCTGTGCCACTGGCGGACATGCCACTTGTACAGCCCGCTCGCCCGGTCAGACTTACCGGCGTAGCCGACCAACCAGCCTCGGAGGCGAAATGAATGCCGTCACCATAAGCAGGGGACAGCGCAGACGAGCCGTACTGAGCAGCCTCATCGGGAACAGCATTGAATTCTACGAATTCCTCATCTATGGCTCGTTTTCGTCACTCTACTTCGACAAGTTGTTCTTCCCTTCATTCGACCCAACCACCGGCACTCTGCTATCCCTGTCAACGTTCGCGGTGGCCTTTATAGGAAGACCGCTCGGCGCCTTCGTTTTCGGGCACTACGGAGATCGGGTGGGCCGCAAGACGACACTGATCACCACTCTCCTCGTGATGGGTGGCGCGACGGTCCTGATCGGCGTACTTCCCACCTACAGGACAATCGGTGTTGCCGCGCCGATATTGCTGACAACCCTCCGATTCATCCAGGGATGCTCACTCGGTGGAGAGTCGAGCGGTGGATTCTTGATGGCGCTGGAGTGCGCCCAGCCGAACAGGCGGGGCCTCCTCACCGCCATCGTCGGCACCGGTAACGCCTGGGGACTGCTGCTGGCCAACGGCGTCCTCCTCCTCGTCACTCTGCTTCCGGACCGGCAGGTGCTGGCATGGGGATGGCGATTGCCGTTCATCTTCAGCGCCGTGCTCGTGGGCGTCGCGCTCCATGTCCGGTTGCGGCTCGCGGAAACTCCCGAGTTCGAGCAGTCGAAAGCCGAGGGTGCGGTCAGGACCAGGCCGGCGTTCGACGTGGTGTCGCGGCACGGTCTGATCACCTTGTGCGCATCGATGTCGGCGCTTCCCACGTTCCTGGTGTTCTACCTCGGGTCGGTGTTCTCCCCCAAATATGGTGCCACCATCCACGTGGGCCGGTCCGTCATGCTGATGCTGCTCCTCGGATCGTGCATCTTCCTGATCGTCGCCATGCCGTTCTTCGGCTGGCTGGGTGATCGGTACAACCGCAAGGTGGTCTTCGTCGGCGCCATCGTCGTCATGACGGTGACCCCGTTCGCCTGGTTCCCGTTGCTGAACACCAGGTCCTTCCCGCTGATGGCTCTCGGTTTCCTGCTGCTGTTCGCCGGGTTCGCCGCGAACTACGGCGTACAGGGGGCGTTCTATCCACAGCTGTTCCCCACGGTTCTGCGGTATTCCGGAATGTCCATCAGCTACAACGTGGGCGGGTTGCTCGGCGGTGCCATCAGCCCGATCATCGCCACGTCACTGCTCGGCGAGTTCAACAGCTGGACACCGATCGCCGTCTACATGGCGGCCGCCGGCGCGATCGCTCTGGCCGCTTCGGCATTCCTGCGGGAATACTCCGACAGCACGGCCGCACAGTACGCCGTCGAGCTACCGGCAACGGCCATGTCTCCCGACGTCGCCACCGCCAGGGGCTAGATCGAGAATCACAGCTCCACGTCCGCCTGGCCGCCGCCGACGCAGCCACCGCGCGCAGCCCAATGGCCTCTTGCGACGACAGCGCCAACTGCCCCGCATCCCCCACCAGTTCACTCACGGATCTATAGAGTGCCTCTCCATTGCGCTCCGGTGGCCTTCGGCCCAACACGTGATCCGCCCGGCGCCGCCTTTCGAACTCACCGCCGGACTGACAGGAGTCGACACGTATGTCTGTGGAAATCACCGCGCCGCCGGGCACGGGAACCCGATCCCCCGCTGACAAGGAAATCCGCCGTATGGACCGGGTGATCATCCGGTTCGCGGGGGACTCGGGTGACGGTATGCAGCTCACGGGTGACAGGTTCACCTCGGAGACGGCGTCGTTCGGCAAC
>NZ_JBSHAY010000071.1:0-18557 GCF_053611725.1 Streptomyces sp. NPDC054783
ACCAACCCGGCAGGTATCACGCTCACCTCGGACGGCCTGCACGCCTACGTGGCCAACGCCGGCTCCAACACCGTCTCCGTCATCGACACCACCACTAACCAGGTCATCGCCACCACCGCGGTCGGCACCAACCCCGCCGGAGTGGCAGCCACCCCCGACGGCCGCCACGTCTACGCCATCAACGCCGGCTCGAACGACGTGTCCGTCATCGACACCAGCACCCATCAGGTGACCACCACCATCCCCGTCGGCACCGGCCCGGTCGGGGCGGCAGCCTCCCCCGACAGCCACCACGTGTACGTGGCCAACAGCGGCGCCAACACCGTATCCGTGATCGGCGCGCCCTGACGCTGCCGAATCAGCCCTGACGTGGGCCGGGTGTGGGACTTCCGCCGTGGTGCAACACCTCATGGCCCACTCCGGGAGTACGTGCACCGTTCGTCTGAGCCATGTGTTGCTCAGGTGGCATGTCTTCCTGTACAGAGCTACCGTAGAAATCAATTCCCCGTTTACCAACCTCCCTTGATGGGCGGTGAGTACCCCAAGGCTCGGCCGTGAGTTCGCCACTGCCAAACGGGGGCCCAGCGGCCGAACTCGTCACCATCCGCCGGTTGCAGCGAACCGAGGACTTTCGGCCCGGTCACGGGTGAGGACGCCCGCATCCGGTTCGCCGTGACGCCAATGGACTTGGGAGAGGAAGCGAGCCACGATGGTCGCTTTGTCCAACGTCAGGTTCGGCAAGACCAACGACGATGTGCGCATCGTACAGAAGGCCCTGATCGCACGGGGCCACCAGATTCCTGGCGGAGCCACCGGCACCTTCGACGAACACACCAAGGTGGCCTACCGCGCCGAACAGCTCGCACAGGGCTTCAAAGGAGCGGACGCCGACGGCGTACCCGGCTGCACATCGCTCACCGTGCTCGGCGGTCACGCCGGCTTCCACGTCGACTGCGCCGGCGCCGCACCGCACACCGGCGGCAGGCTCACCCTCAGTCAGGTCACGTACCACGACCCCCGTGACGACTCCGGTGAGGCCGCGATGCGGCGGTACGCCACCAAAGCGTGCCAACTGACAGGCATGGATGCGAAATTTGGTGTGCCCGCGCTGGTCACCATCGCCAAGCGCGAGTCCGCCTACAACAGCCCGAAGTTCCGGGTGAACGACACGGACATCAACGCACACGGCCCCATCGTGGCCGACGGGCACCGGCAGAGCTGCTCCCGGGGTGCCACCCAGTGCATTCCCACCACGTTCGCCGCCTACCACCAGGCGGGCACGGCCACTACGCCCTACGACGTGGTCGCGGACATGTGCGCGACGGTCAACTACGTACGCGACCGGTATCACGTCAACCATTCGGGCTCGAACTTCGCCGCCCGGGTACAGCAGGCAGACCCGCACCGGCCTCCGAAAGGCTACTGAGGGCCGCATTCCACAGCCCGTCGGACACCGCCCCGGTACGAGATGCAGGTGGCCGCGGGACTTACTAGTGTAGATGTGCATGCCCCTCCACCTGAACGAAGGAGGGAAATGGTGTCCGAGACGTCGTCGAACCCTCAGCCGTCGAAGCATCAACGAAACATCCATCCAATGTGGGTGGTGATCGCGGGACTTGTGGTCCTGGGCCTGCTGTCCTGGCTGGCGCTGGCCCTGCTATGGCGGAATCCGGACAAGCTGCCGGGCATCATCGGCGCACTCGCAGCCCCGATCGTCGCCATCGTCTCCGCCTACCTGGGGATAAAGGTGGGGAACGAGCAGGGGCTGGTCGGCACGACTGCGGCTATTCGGTCCCGTGAGCAGGCGGAGAAGAACGTCACCGCCATCCTTGCCGACCTACCGCCTGATCAGGCCGCGAAATACTCCCGGATGCTCGGCGTGCCGGTGGCGCCCGATTCATCACCGCCCGACCAGTCCCAGCCCGGAGAGTGACGCCGTCTTCGACACCCGGTTCGGCGGTGAGCCGAGGCGGGCTGCTGCCATGTCTTCTTCGAGACCGACTTCATCGACGCGGCCGTCGAACACGGCCGGCGCGACGCCCAACGCGTCGTCAGCATGCGCGCGCGGCGGCCTCTGGCACGTCACGGCTTCCGCGGCGTGACGTGGGCTGCAGCACGCACAGTGTAAGGAAAGGCAGGGCGCGACCATGAGCAGGACAGAGCAGTACGAGCGGTACGAGGGCGGCAGCGCGGAGGCCGATCGGCTGGTCTTCGAGTCCCTGGCCGAGGAACTGATGCGCGTCCAGGCCGAGATCAGGAAGTCCAGCGGGGCAGCGGCCCTCGTCAGGAACTTCCATGCCAAGCCGGTGCTCGGCGTGGAGAACGCCCGTCTCAGAATCCACGACCAGGTGCCGCCCGAGCTGCAGACCGGCTACGTCCGGCCCGGTGCCGAGTACCCGGTCACTGTCAGGCTGTCCAACGCCAGCGGCACCCCTCAGGCCGACTCCCTGCCCGACATGCGCGGCGCGGCGCTCCGCGTCGAGGCATCCGACGGCACCAACGACCTTCTCATGACGAACTTTCCGGTGTCCCACGCGCGCAACGCCCGTGAGTTCGTGGCGTTCGCCAGGACGATGGCGGGCGCCCGCAGCCGTCTCCAGACGGCGTTCGCGCTGTTCGTCAAGTTGCCCTTCGCCGTCGGCCGGTCCGCCGCTGCCCGGATGCGCCGGAACGTGCGGGCCGGTGCGGGCGGCGGTGTGCGCAGCCTGGCCCTGGAGACGTACTGGAGCCGCGGCGCCGTCCTGTGGGGCGAGGCCGGACCGGTGCGCTACCAGTTACGCCCCGTGCCGGGCGCGCCCGACGCTCCCGTACCGCCCCGCGCCGACCCGGACCATCTGAGCCGCGAGCTCGGGCAGCGCCTGGCCCGCGGCGACGTCGCCTTCGAGCTGCTCGTGCAGCGGCCTCTGCCGTTCCCAGACGGCGCGTTCGACGATGCCATCGCATGCCTGGTCTTGCACTACCTGGAAGACTGGACGGCGCCGCTCGCCGAACTGCGGCGTGTGCTGGCGCGCGGCGGCCGGCTCATCGTGGCCGTCAACCACCCCTTCGTCTACAGGCTGCAGCATCCCCGTGCCGACTACTTCGCGACCAGCAAGTGGTCCGAGGAGTACACCTTCAGCGGCCAGAGCGCGACGCTTACATACTGGCACCGGCCACTACATGCGATGACCAGCGCCTTCACCGCAGCCGGCTTCCGGATAGCCGTCATCAGCGAACTGCCCCCCGCACCAGGCGCCCGCGAGCGTTTCCCCGGAGTCTTCGAAGAGGTCTTCGGGAACCTGCCTTCGGCGACAGCATTCCTCTGCTTCCTGTTCGTCGTTCTGGAGGCCGCCTGATGAGGTTGGGGACCAGGTGGCTGAGGTGACAGGCTTCAGCACACACGACCGGTCCTCGAGCATCACCAGGTGCTGCCAAAACTCGTCGACATTCTGTGGCAGTCCGGCCCTGACCGCTGCCAAAACTCGGTTCTGGCACAGATCTTGGGGAGCGGTCACAGCGGGTGACCGCAGTGTTCGATTGCGCGCTTCGGGCTCGCGTGAGACCGCGCGTATCCCGCCGCTGTACAGGCGGGAGTTACCCGCCGACGGCCAGATCGATGTTCACGACTTCGGGAGGCGCCCGCCGCTTCCCCGATCCGACCGCCTTGTCGTCGCTCGCCGATGACGGCTGGTCCGACGCAACTGCAACCACGGCGTGGCGTTAAACAGATCATGAAGAAGAACGTCTCATCGAACAGGGGTATCACTGTGGTCAAGAAGGTTCTGGCTGGCGCGGCTTTCGCGATTGCCGCCACGATGGCCGTCGCTGCACCCGCCTCCGCCGCGGACTTCGGCAACGGTGACACCGTCATCGCGGGCGAAGCAGGCGGCATCGGCAACACCTATGGCGCTCCGCTCGCCAACGTCGACTTGCGCTGCGCGGTGCCGCTGCCGGAGGGTGAGGGCATCGGGGGGCACCTGCTCGGCGGGCCGAAGGCCGCGTGCAACATCGCGCCCCTCGATCAGTACCAGGCACCGCAGAAGCTTCTCTGACAGCAGCACCGAGAGTGACGCCTCCCGCGCCGTCCCAACGGGTCCGACAAGGTCGCAGGCGGCTCGGGCGGGCCGCGATGGAGCGATCAACGGAGGTAACTCAGGGAATTCGCCGGTGGACGGGCTCGCAACCGTCCACCGGGCCGTGAGTGACGAACTCGCTCTGGCACAGATCTTGGGGAGCGGCCTCGGAGGGTCACTGGAGCAGGACCATTTTGCGGAGTAGTTCGAATCCGGCGCGTCCGTAGAGTTGCCTTTTGATCTTCTTGATGCGGTTCACGGCGCCTTCGGTACCGCCAGAGCTCCAGTGCAGGGTGAGGCTGGCGGTCACGGCGTCGAGGTCGCGGAGCAGGTGGAGGGCGAAGCCTGTGAGGCCGGGCAGTTGGCTGACGTCGACGGCATTGATCCAGGTGGGGAGCGTGGGACCGAGGCGGTTGGTGAGGATCTCGCCGAAGTCGCGGATGTGCTGGGCGGCGGTGTCGAGTTCGGGACAGCGCGCCAGGACGTCCTTCAAGGCGGCGCGTTCTTCCTCGCTCAGGGCCATGGGGTGGCGGGTGAGCCAGCCGGTGACCTGCCGCACCGTCGGTGGTGGGGGCGGCGCCTGCGGTGGGGTGGCGCGCAGGGCGGCGTCGTTCAGGGGATCTGCCTGGTTTGATCATGTGAGGCCGAGGGTGGCCAGCGGGCGTGTGGTGTCTCTGCCGTGTTTGCGCAGGCCGGCGGCGATGTTGTCGCAGCCGCCGAGGCGGAGGGCGCTGATGGCCAGGTTGCGCAGTGCCGCCATGGCCCGGGGTGCGGTTCCGGTCCGCACGCGCGAGGCGTCCTCGGCGAAGGCGGTGTCGCGCACATGGTGGAGCTTGTTCTCGATGCCCCAGTGCTCGCGCACGCGGTGTGCGATCTCGGGAGCGTCGGCCAGTTCCGCCGTCAGGTCGGTGACCGCGTAGACGCGTTCCAGGGTGACCTTGCCGGTGGTGACGGTCCGGCGACGGCGCACGATCTGCACGGCCTGCGGGGCGTGGGGGAAGCCGATGCCGCGGGTGACGGTGCAGGTCTTGACCCGGCGGATCTCGTCGCGGCCGTGCGCGGTGGCGCGGGTCTTGCCCAGCAGCGGAACATCCCGCCAGGGCAGCTGCTTCAGTTCCTGGTGCAGCGTGGGGTGGTTGGCCTTGATCACGGCGATGTAGTGGGCCTGCTTGTCCTCTACCAGGAAGCGGGCGTGCTCGGTCTGGGAGTGCAGCGCGTCGAAGGTGACCACCGTGTCCGTCAGGTCGAGCGTGGCGAGCAGCGGCTTGAAGACGGTGATCTCGTTGGTCTTGGAGCCGACCTCGCGCTGGGCGGTGACCAGGCCGGTCCCGGTCATCGCGGCGAGCAGGTGGATTTGGGCGCCGTCGGCACGGCGGGCGCCGCGGACCGTCTTGCCGTCCACGGCCAGCGCGCGGCGGCTCCGCCCGCCCGGGTCCTCGCCCGGGGACGGGGCGCTCGGGGTCCCGGGCGGCGAGCCAGGTCCCGATCGCCGCATCGAGGGCGTCGCCGTCGACGCGCTGCAGGATGCGGCGCACGGTGGCCTCGGCCGGGGCAATGGGGCCGGTGGGTTCACGGTTCGGGCCGTCGAGGGCGGCCAGGACGGCGGCCGGGGCGTCGGCTGCCCATTCAGCGATCGCGGTCAGCGACTTCGCGCCGGCCAGCACCGCGCACGCCGCGAGCGCGAGGACGAAGGCGAGGGGATGGGCGGCGGCCCTTGGCCCGGCGCGGATCGGGCACCGTCGCGAGGCAGTCCAGCAGATGCGGGTGTTCCGCGGGCTCGGCAGGGCGGGCGTCGGTGAGTTGGCCCAGGCCGCCGGGGATGGGAGATGATGAGCGGGCAGGCACGGTCTTCCGTTGTGGTGATCAGAGACTCGACACCTCATGATCACCCGGAGGCCGTGCCTGCCTCCGTTCCACCTCAGGCACGAACTCCACGCCCATGCCGATTACCTGAACCATCATCAAGTCGGACAGAAACGCTGAACGACGGCGCCTGCTGCAGAGCCACATCCTGGAAAATCAGAGGCAGACCATGGGCGCGTCTTCGGTCGCCAATTCCGCGTCGCAGCGGTTCGTGGACTGTGGCGGCTACTCACGTTTGAGCAGGCCGGTCAGCCCGGCGACCACGGCGGTGGTCAGTACCCATCCGGCCGCCATGAACGCCCATGAGTAATACATCGCCGCGCCGTCGGGCCGCCAGGCCGTTTTTTGACCGAGATCACCGACGGGCAGCAGCACGTCCAGCGAGTAGGCGAGCGCGTTGAACTCCGGGCCGTGGACGTCGACGCGCGTCATGTGGTGCGGGTGGGCGCTGGCAAACACCACCGACCCCAGGGCGAGCAGCCCGGCCAGCCAGAAGGCAGCCAGCCAGGTGCGGTAGCCATAACCGACGGTCAAGTACAACAGCCAGTCGGCAAGCTTACCGACCGGATTGAGCACCGTGCGGCGGTGCCGCTGCTTGGCAATGGCCACCCGCCGGGCCGCTTCCTCTTGTCCGGCACGCCGGTAGGCGGCGCCGAGCTGGTCGTAAGTCTCGGGCACGTAGCCGCCGGGGTGGCGGGCCAGCCAGCGCAGCCGGCCCCGCACGTCGACGTGGTCGTTGGCAAGGGTGTTGTAGGAGAATCCTTGCAGATGCAGCGTGGTGGGCCAGGTCTTTGGATCGTCGTCGAAGAGCCCGATCCGGGCGTTGCTGAGGTTGATGGCGCCGTCGGGAGACCGGCGGGGCCGCAGCAACAGTGCGGTCGCCTGCACATCTTCCAGATCCAGGGCATGCCCATCAGGGTTGGACAGGGCCGATTCGCTCATATCGATGAGACCGCCAAGCCGGGCCCCCGACAGCTGAACCGCTCCCGTGGCGGTAAACCCCTGCAGATACATGTCGCTGTCGACAGTCAACCGGGTGCCGCGCAGTGCATGCCCGTCCGGGTTGTTAAGGGTGGCGCCTGCAAAGGAGACCATGTTGCCGGACCGGGCGCCGGCCAGGGAGACTTCTCCGTCGACGACGGACCCGTTGCCGCACACGATGTTCTGCTCGACTATTAGCGTGTCGCCGGTCAGCGCGACCGCACCGGGGTTGGTAAGCCGGGCCCCAATGAATTCGAGATGGCCGCCGACGCGGGAATCCGACAACTGGATTTCCCCCTCGGCGGTGAATCCGTGCCGGAACAGCAGGTCATCGTCGACGGATTGCCGCACGGCGTACAGAGCTCGCCCGCCAGGGTTGGCCAGATGCGCTGCGTCGAACAGCAATCTGCCCCCGATACGCGCGCCGAGCATCCGGACCTCGCCCTCGGCGGTCAGGCTCCGGCAGGACATGTCCCGTGCGACGGTCAGTCCCTCGGCCTCCAGCGCCGAGGCGTCTGGGTTGATCAGCCGTGCTCGGTCAAGACCGAGGACGCCGCCGATCTGTGCGCCGGACAAACGCAACTCTCCCTCGACGGTAAAGCCGTCCTCGCCGTACATGCCGTGCTCGACGGCGAGCAGGTAGGCATTGAGTGCTCGCCCGCCGGGGTTGGTGAGGCGGGCTCCGGTCAAGGCGAGGATCCCGCGGATGCGGGCACCGACCAGGCGGACTTCTCCCTGGCCGACAAAGGCGTGCTGGAAGAACACGCCCTTGTCCACGGTGATGACATCGGCGTTCAGTGCGCACCCACCTGGGTTGATGAGCTCAGTCCCGTCAAACGACAAGGTCCCCCCGATGTGTGCGCCCAGCAGGTGGACCTCCCCGGTGATCACCCCCTCCCGACAGAACATGCTCTGTTCCACGGTGAGCCCTTCCGCATCCAGGGCCTGCCTGCCGGGATTGATCAAGCGGGCCCGGCTGAGGTCGAGTTGGCCACCGATGCGGGCACCGCGCAGACTGGTCTCACCCTCGACGGTAAGGCCGTTGCTGAGATCCAGGTTGCCGCTGGTGCGAAGCTGCTCAGCGGTCAGGCCGGTCAGGTAGCAGCCGGGCAGGCGGATGGCCGGGGCGGTGGCTTGGCCGAGGTTAACCGGCTCTTCGAAATAGCAATCGGCCAGCAGCACCGGGCACACCAGCTCAGCGGCCTCCAGATCAAGCGCGCCGGTGATACGGGCGCCACGCAGCTTCACCGCCCGCAACCGGCCGCCGTCAGGAGTTCGCTCTCCAGTCAGCAATCCCACCAGCAGCTCGGCTCGAACCGTCCGCTCAGCAGCCCAATTTCCTCCCTGCACGGGATCGTCCAGTTCGACATCGCCCACACGCAGGTCAACGAACCTGCCCTGACCAACGGCCTGCACCAGCTCATGCTCGCCAGCGCTCAGCCCCCTGCCGTCGGACTGCTGTGAGGCTATGTCAGGCATGCTCATGGCGATGGCGCTCCCGGAGGTGGTTGGGCTGACGACCAGTATGCCCAGCCCACGGACCACCACAAGGCTCATTGATACCGCAGGTCCCACGCCCTCGCCGCCGCCCTACGGCGCAACGCACGCGACGCCACCCGCCCGCTCACTCTCCTCGGCCTCACATGATCACGAACCGGACATCTCGCGACTATGCCGAAGCCCTGGGGTGGCGCGCAGGGTGGCGATGTAGGCGCGGACCATCTGGTAGGTGACAGGGGCGTTTTCGGAGAGGAGTTCGCGGTGGAGGCGTGTGACGCTCGTGCATCCTGCGGCGAACCGCCGTGCCAGGTAAGGCTTGTAGGGATCCAGACGGCTGGACCGGGGCCGGTTTTCGCGCAGAGTGTCCTGCCAGTGCGCGGCACTGGCGTACCGCAGCACGGTGTTGAGTCCCCAGCCCAGGTGGCGGGCGATCGCGCGGCGTGAGCGGCCCTGCGCCAGCAGCTCGTGGACCAGGGCGTGTGCCGCCTTCTTGCGCTGGGCCCGCCGACCGTCAGGGGCGGGTCCGGTTGGCTCCAGGTAATCCGGCGGCCTGCGCGGTGTCGGAGCACGCAAGCATTCGCGGTGGGCGGCGACGCAGGTCTCCACGGCCCGGCCGAGGCCCTGCCACAGGTGGAAACGATCGGCGACTTGGAAGGCGTCGGGGGCGCCGAGCCGGGCTCCTTCGGCGTAGGCGCCCGCCCGGTCCCGGCAGATGATCTCCACGCCCGGGTGGGTGGCCAGCCACGCAGCCAGGGGTCCGGACTCGCGTGTCGGGAGCACATCGACCACGCGATGGGTTTCCCCGCAGGTCAAGACGGTGGAGTAAGTCTGGCCCCGGCGGGTGGCGAAGTCGTCCACGCCCAGGACGCGTGGCGTGCCGAACTGCGGGTCCGGCAGCGCCATGACCCTGCGCAGCAAGGTCATCCGCCCTGCGTGGAAGCCCAGTTGAGTGCCCAGCCGGGCGCCGGCCCGTCCGGCGAGTGCGAGCCCGACACACTCCAGGATGCGGTCGAGCCGCGTAGTGAACCGCGCGTATGGGGCAGTCAGCTTCGGAAACGGCTCGGCGAACGTGCGGCGCGAGCAGACCTCCGCACCGCAGATGAAACGCCGGACCGTCAGATGGATCACGACGCTCTGCCCACCGAGCGGGAGGTCCTTCAGCCTGCGCTGATAGGAATCGTGCACCCGGCCGGAGAAGCTCCCGCAGTCCGGACACGTTGCCCCGGCCGCCCGGCCTCTCGCCACCACATCGACCGTGCCGAAGGCGGCCGTCACCGCCTCGACGTCCAGGTCGTCGATCCCAGCGAACACGAACAAGTCCCAGAACGATGCGTCGGCCTGCATGGCCAGCACCGTCACCGGCCCAAGCCCAGGCTGGCGAGGCCAGCCCACGACCTGATGGAGCGTCACTCCTGCCTGTACGGCGGCGGGATGTGCGCGGTCTCACGCGAGCCCGAAGCGCGCAATCGAACACTGCGGTCACCCGCTGTGACCGCTCCCCAAGATCTGTGCCAGAACCCAAAACTCATCGACAACCGTTGCTGCTACTCGGAGACGAAGACAGGTTGGTATCAACCGGGCTGCCTGGGCAATCAAGAGCTGACTGGTGGTCGATTCCGGGCGCTGTCCGGGCTGAGGGGCAGAGGATCGTCAACAACCAATGCGGTCAGGTTTGGCGTCGGCTGCTGCTTTGGCGGCTCGCTCGAGCTTCGCGTGCTGGGCTTCCCAGAAGGCCGCGTCGCGGTTCGGGATCGCGTACTCGGCCGCTGTCCCGGTCGAGCCATCGAGATGTTCGCGCAGGATGTCGGCGTGTCCGGTGTGCCGGCTGGCCTCGGTGAGCGTGTGGACCAGGCTGTTGAACAGCATCACGTTGGGGCGTGGCCACCAGGGCACCTCGCCGGGGGAGTCAATGGCGAGGGCATTGATCGTCGCATCTGAGTGCTCCCATATGCGACGATAGCGGTCGGTGATCTGCTCGTGTGTCTCCTGCTCGGTCGCCCACATGTCGGCGCCACGCTCCTCGGCGTGGTCCCACCGGGGCAGGGGTTCGAGGAACGGTCGGCCGAAGACCTCGCCGAAGTACCTGGACTCCCAGAGCGGCAGGTGCTTGACCAAGCCAAGAAGGTTGGTACCCCTCGACGTCAGGGGGCGGCGGACGTGACTCGCCGCGGCGAAATTGTCTTCCGCGAGAGCGTGCAGGGGCAGACTGTCGGGTGCGGTCATTGTGCTGATCTCCTTCGGGCTTCGACACCTCGAAGATCAGCCGGTGGCCGTCCATCTCTGCGGGCATCATCCCGATGCTGGGACAAACCCCGGATCAGGTCGAACCCGTACACCATCTCCATGGACGCAACCGCCTTCAGACGGTCGCCCCTGACGGACTGTTTCTATCTGGCGTCGACCGAATGCGCGGTGTAGCGTCGTGGTGGTTGTCGTGGGTCATTGTTCCTGCCCGTACCGCGAGGTGCGGGTGTTTTGTTGTGCGGGGTGTGACCAGGGCGATCACTGCGGGTCTGCATGGTGTGGACCCGGTTCGACCGAGAGGTAGTTGCATGGCCGGCGGTACCGTGAAGTGGTTCAACGCCGAGAAGGGTTTCGGTTTCATCCAGCAGGACGGCGGAGGCCCGGATGTCTTCGCGCACTACTCCAACATCAA
Organism: Streptomyces sp. NPDC054783; assembly: GCF_053611725.1. Lineage (NCBI taxonomy): Bacteria > Bacillati > Actinomycetota > Actinomycetes > Kitasatosporales > Streptomycetaceae > Streptomyces > Streptomyces sp. NPDC054783. The sequence continues at coordinate 11,053 of NZ_JBSHAY010000071.1, forward strand.
CTCTTCCGGCTTCCGTGAGCTGCAGGAAGGCCAGGCCGTGACCTTCGACGTCACGCAGGGCCAGAAGGGTCCGCAGGCGGAGAACATCACGGTCGTCGCCTGAGCGACGCCGTGTGCGTGGTCCCCGGCTTTAGCGGGGGAGCACGCGTTACGGCGGCCACGTTTTCCATCGTCTCGGCGGTCGGTAGACGCTGACGTACATGCGGTCGTCGGCGATGTCGGTGATCGCAACGTACTTGCCGTCGGGACCGAAGATGGATGCGAGGCGGGTACTCCTGATGGGCATCGGTTGATCTGCTCGATATCCGTGTTCGGTGCCGTATCATGATGGAGAGGACGGAGCAGCCCACGCCCGACGGCACAGCCAGCGGCCGGGTGTCTGAGAAACCTATGTGCACCGCCTCCCAGACCGTGGCCTCGTCGTTGGTTAACTGGTTGCTGGCCCATGGGTGGCTCGTGGCCGTAATCTGAGTGCTCGCGGTCCTGTCCGGCGGCGGTCGGCTGCGTCAAAAGCAGCAGAGAGCGCGCTGGGAAGCGGTGCGGGCTCAGGGCCTGCGCTACGGCCAGCACAGCTGGACGCCCTGCACCACTCATGGTTCGAGGACGCGATACGGGACCTCATCGCCGGGACGGCTGCCAGGACGCTGAACGGGTCGGCGGCGGCAGGGACCTGGGCGCGGACTTGAAGGCGACCGACTCGTACGGGGGGCGACCTCACCGTGGCCGAACAAAACGTCAACGCCAACAATGCCGACCCGGGCGGTACCGCCCAGGACCTGGCCGCCTCCGGCGCGGAGGTGCTGGCCTTGGTGGAGCTGACCCCGCAGGCCCACGGCACGTACGAGAAGGAACTGGCGAAGACGTACCTGTACCACACGGTCCAGGGCACGGTCGGTGCGCCGTCCAGGCCGTCTAGCGGCGTGACATAACAGTGAAACTGCTGGGACGCGTCCGGTACAACCGGCGCGGCACATGCGGCGTCATGAGTGTCACACGGCCAATGAGCCGATCTGCGCAGCAAGAAGGGCAACCGCGATGTCATCTTCACTCACGCTCCGGCGAGTATTCCTGGCCACCGGGCTGACCTGCGTCGCGGTGCTCGCCACCGGCTGCAGCGTGGGCTCGGCCACCTCCTCCGGTGGCACCGCTGCGGCCACGGCTTCTGGCGCGCCGGCCACGAAGGCGCCGGCCACGACGGCGCCGGCCGCGGCCACCACGGCTCGGGCCGGCAGTACGGGCACCAACACCCAGGCGCAACCGGCCGGTACAACGCACAGGCGCACCGCCGCCTGTCCGACCCGCTATCTGAATGCCAGACCGGGTGTCAGCCAGGGCACCGCCGGCAGCGTCTACCAGGTGATCGACTTCACGAACATCTCCCAGACCACCTGCACCCTGTATGGCTATCCCGGGGTGTCACTCGCGGGCGGCAGCCCGGTCCATCAGATCGGCCCGGCCGCCACGCGGAACACCACCGTCCCCCGCGCGCTTGTGACGCTGGCACCGGGGGCCACCGGCAACGCGCTGCTGCGGATTTCGGACGCCGGTAACTACCCTACGGCGCAGTGCCATCCGGCCTCCGCGCAGTACCTGCAGGTCTACCCGCCCGGCCAGACGACCCCGATCTACGTCGCCTACAACTCGACGGCCTGTGCCGGGACGGTCGGCCTCCTGAGCGTCAGCGCGGTCCAGCCGGGCTCGGGAAGCGTGTCGTAGTACGCCGGACCAACGGCGGTGCGCTCCGGCCACCGGGCCACGACGCGGTGCCGTGAGCCTGTCCCGTGCCCGTGTACGGGTCTCGAACAAAAGGCCCTAATACGGCGCGTTTTTTGGTGAGTTGGCCACCGCTGACCCATGCCGTCCACATAGCCCACCTGGACGACGAGTGCTGCGCTGCGGACGAGCGAAGTGCAGGTTCAGGCGCCTGCTCGGGCTCTCGGAGCCCCGGCCTTCCCGGTTCTGACGCTTCTTGCACCGCCCATCGGCCCTGTGTGCACTCGTGCGCCTTGGGGCGGGCGGTAAGAGGGCGTCGGGATGGGGGCGCATGAGCGCAGTTGTCGCTCGTCCGTGAGGGGGCGTCATGCGTTCTATCCACCGCGCCGTGCCGCTGGTGCTGCTCTCTTGCCTGCTGCTGGCAGGTTGTTCATCCGGTTCACACTCCGGGGCAAACACCTCGGGGAAGGGCTGAGCGTCGGCGGCGGGGCCGTCAGGGACTGCCGTACCTGCGGGAGGGGCGAAGATCCCGGTGGGTGCGGGGCCGCAGTCGACGTACACGGTGCAGCAGCAGCAGCCCGCGGGAAGTTGCCACTACCGGTACGAGAAGGGCGAGCCCCTTGGGGACCTGGCGTGCACTCGGGGCGCGATCTCCGGCGGTGACGCAGGCGAACCTGGCCACGACGATTTGTCGCAAGGGCGGCTACACCAAGGGTATCCGCCCGCCGGCCACCGTCACCGGCAAGGAGAAGAGGCTCAACGCCGCCTCCTACGGCTACAAGGGCAGCCTCGGGGATGCTGAATACGATCACCTGTTATCCGGCGTCGTGACGGCGTGTGGAACCTTGTGTCCTCGTCAGAACCTCAGCGGTGTGCCGCTGAGGCAGCCCATGAACGTCATGTCGTGACATCCGCGCTGTTCGGCGAAGCGTCTTCCTCGGCGTGCCGCTTCAGGGCGCCTCGCTCACCCGGACGTTCCATCTCGCGCCATTCCGGGCGCAGTCCAGTCAGGTTCGTGGTGAGGAAGTAAGCCGTTCCAGAGGCGAGCAGCACTGGCACAAGACCGGCAGAGGCCACCGCCGCCCCAGCGATCAGTCCGCCGAGAGGGATGCCGGCCCAGGCCAGCGAGTTACCGAGCGCGTTGACCCGGCCCAGCATCCGGCGTGGCACCCGTTCGAAGAGGATGGCCCCCAGCACCGGGTTGAGGAAGTCCGACCACCAGACTGCTCGCCGACGGTGTCGAACTGCATTACCAGCCCCCGGTACGGGGGCGGACAAGCCGAATGCGGCCAAGCTCGCCGCCGCACTGAGGCGGGCTGGCCATGGGCGCGCTATGACGCCGTTTCAGTTGGTGAGTCGTCGGTGGCAGATGAGGGCTGCTGCTATGCCGACGAAGGCGAGGAAGTGTTCCGGCTTTCGCTCGTAGCGGCGGTGCAGGCGTCGGCAGCCGGCCAGCCATGACACGGTCCTCTCGACCACCCAGCGGTGACGGCCGAGCCGCGTGGACGACTCGATGCCCTTACGGGCGATGCGGTGCCGAATGCCTCGTTCACGGAACCATTTCCGCGCGTGGTCGTAGTCATAGCCCTTGTCGGCGTGGAGCTTGGCGGGGCGTCGGCGGCGGGGCCCGCGGCGGGAGCGGATGGGCGGGATCCCGCGCACGAGCGGCTTCAGGCCGAGGCTGTCGTGCATGTTGGCGCCGGAGATCCCCAGCGACAGGGGCAGTCCGCTCCGGTCCGTGATGAGGTGGATCTTCGATCCCAACTTGCCACGGTCGGTCGGATTCGGTCCGGTCAGTGGCCCCCTTTTGCGGCCCGGACACCGACCGAGTCGATCGCGCATCGCGACCAGTCCAACTCGCCACGGCTGCCGAGTTCGTCCAGACGCGGTGGAGCCTGGCCCAGACCCTGTCCCGGCTCCACTGGGCAAAGCGCCGGTAGACCGTGGGCCAGGCCGGTGCGAACACCGGCGGCAACTGCCGCCAGGTACAGCCCGATGTGGCCACGAAGATGATCGCGGAAAGCGTTTCGCGATCACCCGCCCGACGTCGGCCCCCGCCCTGCGGACGCCTCACCTCCGTCGGCGGCACCACCCGCCGGAACAACACCCATAACTCGTCCGGCACCAGCCGCTCAACCAGATCCGTCATGCACGATTCAACGAACGATCACACCAAAGGAAACGGTGTCTTAGGCCGGGGCCGCCTGCTTCGTCAGAGCGGAGAGCGGGGCGCGTCGGCATTTCTCCGCCGCGCAGCTGCTCCCAGTCGAACTCCGGGGGCGCGGCGGGGAGCGCGTCGACGGACGCCGTGGTGTAGTGCGCGACGTTGACGGCCCCGGCCCGGCAGGTGCTGGGCCCGTCAACTGCGGCGAGCGGACCCATCCGAGCCGTACCTCGTGGGGCGCTGCTCAACGTTTGATGCGTCCGCGTACGGCGAGGGCGGCCAACGCGAGAAGGGTGGGTTCCAGCAGGCGGGAGGCCATCTCAACGTAGGTGCCGGCGGTGGTGAGATTTTGGCCTGACGAGCGGAAGACCACTGAGTTGACAGCAACGCGAGTCGCCTTCTCCGCGCGAGCCCATGTCATGCGCTGGGACCAGACTTCGTGGAGAGCGGGATCGGGCGTGCTGGTAGTGAGGCTGATCTCGCTGCCGTGGAGGATTCCGGTGGTTGCGGGGTCGGGGTCGTGGGTGGGCAGTCCGAATCCCATCAGCAGGAGGACGGTCAGAGACATCGCGGCCAGGAGCCAGCTCAGGGCGCGGGAGGAGCGCAGGCCGTAGCCCGAGAGCAGCCAGTAGCCGAACAGCAGGCCGCGTTCGCCGGGCGGGGTGCCGGTCCGGTCGTGGCGGCGCATCTCCATCTCGCCGTAGTAGAAATCGGCGGCCCCAGGCTCGTTCTTGCCGTCTTCGAAGGCTTTGCGTAGTTGCCGGTAGATGGCTGCCACGTCCTCCGGGTCGGGGGTGAGGTCGGGGTCGGGATGGTGCGGGCCGGTGCGCCAAGCTCGGGACAGTGAGGAGGACGTCTGGCCTGCGACTGGGACGGGCTGGTGTGCCTGCTGGGCCCGCCAGTGGTGTTCCTCCGCGAGGACGCGTCGGCGGGTCCACCGCACCGGCCATATGGCGCGGCGGTGCAAGCCGACGGGGGCGGTGGCAAAGATGCAACGGCCTTCCAAGCGGAGCTGGTCGAGGTGGAAGGCGCCGGAGAACAGGCAGTCGGTCAGGTCGGTATCGGTCAGGACCAGGTGCGTGGCGTCCACCCCCTGCACCGAAGCCACCCGTACCCCGGCGACGCCTGTCAGCAGATCTTCGATCATGGTTGTGTTGCTGATGGTGAAGCGGGCAGGGTGGGCAGTGATTGCTACGGGGGCGGAGAGCACCGCGTGACTGAGGTCTACTGTGGTGTAGCGCAGACGCACGGTCGCCGTCGCCTGCCACCGCGTGCGCACACAGTGCACCTCACGCGCTGCGATCTCCAGCGACACCGGCGCCTCGAACACCGCGCCAGACAGATCGACTGTCTTTCCACACACAAACGGCCCGAACCACGACATCGCCCGGAAATGCGCATCCCCGAAAATGACGTTGTCGCAGAAACGCACGCCATCAAACCCGGCGTCGCCGGAGAACAGTGTCCTGCCGAACATGGCAGCGCCGAGGAACTCTGCCCCTCCGAACCAGGCAGCGTCCGAGAACCGGGCCTCGTCAAACAGGGCGAAGCCGGAAAACTGCGTTGCGATGAACCCGGCGCGGCCACCGAACCGCGCCTCGACGAAGTGGGCGTCGCCAGAGAACCGTGCCCTGCCGAACTCGGCCTCACCGGAGAACTGCGCCCCGTTGAACGATGTACGGCTGGAGAACTGCACATCGTCGAACGAGGCATCGCCGAAGAACCGTGCCTCATCGAACGAGGCATCGCCGGAGAACCGCACATCAATGAATCCTGCGGGTCCGGAGAACTGCGCCTCGTCGAACGAAGCGTCACCAGAGAACCGTACCGCCGCGAATGGGGCGACGGCAGAGAACTGCGCCCCATCGAACCGGGCGGACCCGACGTGGACCTTTCGAGTGGTGGGATCGCGCAGGGCGTCGAGGAGGGAGATGAGGAGCGATTCAGTGAAGGTAGTGCCGCCGTGGTCGATGTCGGCGCCGGGAGTCAGGCCAGCCAGGTAGTTACTGCGGTCCGTATCGGAGAGGTGAGCCAGGCACGCGGCGTAACCGGAGAGTTTGGCACCACGGCAGCCGACGGGATCGTTGGCGGGATCGGCGCCCTGACCGCAGTGCGGCGAAGAAGGCGCTGGAGCTGGCGGGCTCATGCTTGAAGACTCCGATGTGCGAGGAGAGACCGAAGGGCGGCGACCATCTGTGCAGCAAAGCGGCAGACGGACAGAGGAGGGCGCGCGGTTCCCAAAACCGTTGCTTGTCTCGCACTCCAAACGCACGGTCACTGACCCGCGCGCTCAGCCTTCGGTGTCACGGGTTGCGTCCATGGAGATGGTGTACGGGTTCGACCTGATCCGGGGGTTTGCTCCGGCGTCGGGATGATGCCCGCATAGATGAACGGCCACCGGCTGATCTTCGAGGTGTCGAAGCCCGAAGGAGATCAGCACGATGACCGCACCCGACAGTCTGCCCCTGCATGCTCTAGCGGAAGACAACCTCGCCGCGGCGAGTCCCGATCTGCTGCGCGCGATGGTCAAAACGTTCGCCGACGCCCTCATGTCCGCCGAGGCCGACGCCCTCTGCAACGCCGAATACGGGCAGGTCAGCGACGAGCGAGTCAACCACCGCAACGGATATCGTCCCCGCGAGTGGGACACCCGCGCCGGCACCGTCGAACTCGCCATCCCCAAGCTCAGGTCCGGCAGTTACTTCCCGCACTGGCTACTGGAACGACGACGCCGGGCCGAGCAGGCCCTCATTGCGGTGGTCGCCACCGCCTACCTGCTCGGTGTCTCAACCCGCCGCGTCGAGAAACTTGCCGAGTCCCTCGGCGTCACGCAGCCGTCGAAGTCCCAGGTCTCGGCGATGGCCAAGCACCTGGACGAGCAGGTCGCCGCCTTCCGAGATCCTCGGCCTGGACGTCGCCACCGCCGAGGACGGCGCCGGCTGGCTGGCATTCCTGCGCTCACTGATCGCCCGCGGCCTGACGGGCGTCCAGCTCGTCATCTCCGACGCCCACGCCGGCCTGGTCGACGCCGTCGGCGCCGTGCTGCCCGGCGCCTCGTGGCAGAGATGCCGCACTCATTACGCCCGCAGCCTGCTCTGTCAGGTTCCCAAGTCCGCCCAGCCCTGGGTCGCCACGCTGCTGCGGACCGTCTTCGAGCAACCCGACTCCGATGCGGTCCAGGCCCAGATGCGGCACGTCCTCGACGCCCTGGAGGCGAAGTTCGCCAAGGCCGCCGAACACCTCGATGCCGCCCAGCACGAGCTGCTGGCCTTCACCGCCTTCCCTCGCGAGATCTGGCGGCAGATCTGGTCGAACAACCCGCAAGAGCGGCTGAACAAGGAGATTCGCCGCCGCACCGACGTGGTCGGGATCTTCCCCGACCGCTCCGCCGTGATCCGCCTGGTCGGCGCGGTGCTGGCCGAGCAGAACGACGAGTGGACCGAGGCCCGCCGCTACATGGGACGCGACCTGCTGGCCAAGGCCCGCCCCCACCCGATCGAGTCAGAAACCGACGAGACCGTCCTGCCCACCGAACTCACCTCCTAATGATGTTGTCAAGCCATCGCGGCGACGGGGAGGTTGGCTTGGTAGCACTGTCCGTCACGGATGAGAGCCCACAAGACATTCA
>NZ_JBSHAY010000072.1:0-18282 GCF_053611725.1 Streptomyces sp. NPDC054783
GGCCCGGCACCTCCAGGTGCCGGGCCCCCACCGCATCCGGGCCGCTTCAGCCCTCGTCGTGCGTGTCGGCGGCCTCGACCTCTTCGCGGGTGACGCCCAGCAGATACAGGACCGTGTCGAGGAAGGGGAAGTTCACCGCCGTGTGCGCCGCCTCGCGGACCACCGGCTTGGCGTTGAAGGCGACGCCGAGACCGGCCGCGTTCAGCATGTCCAGGTCGTTCGCGCCGTCGCCGATCGCCACCGTCTGCGACAGGGGTACCCCGGCCTCCGCGGCGAACCGGCGCAGCAGCCGCGCCTTGCCCGCGCGGTCCACGATCTCGCCGGTGACCCGGCCGGTGAGCTTGCCGTCGACGATCTCCAGCGTGTTGGCCTGCGCGAAGTCCAGGCCCAACCGTTCCTTCAGATCGTCCGTGACCTGGGTGAAGCCACCGGAGACGACACCCACCTGGTAGCCGAGCCGCTTCAGCGTGCGGATCAGGGTGCGGGCGCCCGGCGTCAGCCGGACCTCGTTGCGCACCTTCTCCACCACGGCGGCGTCCAGCCCCTTCAGCAGCGCCACGCGCGCGTGCAGCGACTGCTCGAAGTCCAGCTCCCCGCGCATCGCCGCCGCCGTCACCTCGGCGACCTTGTCCTCGCAGCCGGCGTGCGCCGCGAACAGCTCGATGACCTCGTCCTGGATCAGCGTGGAGTCCACGTCCATGACCACCAGGCGCTGCGCGCGCCGGTGCAGGCCCGCCGCGACGACCGCGACGTCGACACCCAGTGCCGCCGCGTCCGTGGCCAGGGCCGTGCGCAGCGGCTCCGTCTCCACGCCGGAAACCGCGAACTCCACTGCGGTCACCGGGTACTTGGCCAGCCGGAAGATACGGTCGATGTTGCCGCCGGCCTTCGCGATCCGGTCGGCGATGGCGGCCGTCGACTCGGCGGTCAGCGGATGGCCGAGGACGGTCACCAGCGAACGGCCGAGCCCGCGCGGCCGGTTGTCGCCGTGCCCCGAGATGATCTCCGCCTGCATCTTCATCGACTCGGCCCAGCTGTGCACGGTGGCCCTCAGGTCGCCCTCCAGACCGGCCGGCGGCTGCGTGACCAGAGCGCACAGCACCAGGCGGCCCCGGGTGACGACCTGCTCGATGTCGACCACGTCGACGACGTAGGCGGCGAGGGTGTCGAAGAGGCCCGCCGTGATGCCCGGCCGGTCCTTGCCGAAGATCTTGACGAGGAGGGTGGGGGCCTCGGGGGTCTGTTCAGCGGAGGTCTGCGAAGCGCTCATGGTGTCACCACCGTATCCGGCACCCAGTGCCGTCCGCCGTCGAGGTCCGACTGACGGACACGGAACAATGGATGTCGCGCCGGTGTCAGGGATCTTGCCACCGGGAGACACCGCCCGCCCCCACACGGCGGCCCCCGGCCCCACCACGACTGTGCCACGAGATGCGGTGACGGGCAGGACATGCGCCCTTGCACGCCCCGGCCGACTCACCCTTGCACGCCCTCGGCCGACTCACCCGCGGTGCTTCGGCTTCCCCGGCGGTGCCGGGGGCGGCGGCGGAGGGGGCGGCGGCGGCCATTCGGTGCCGTCCGACCCGTGCGAGCGGTCGCCCCGCCGCGCCGTGGGACGGCGCCGAGGCGGTGGGGGAGCGGCGTCGAGCGGCCGGGCGATGGTCGGGGCGCCGTACGCGTCGTCCCCGGCGGCCGTCGGCCCGGCACCCGGCGGCTCCTCGCGCAGGTCCTGTGGCACCTGGAGGTCCTCCGGCACCCGCAGATAGGGATTCGTGTCCGGGTTCGGCGGCCGGTACGGCGTACCCGGCGCGTACGGCCCGACACCGTCGCGGAGCCCGGGACGACCGGCGCCGCCGTCGCCGGGGCCACCGTACCGAGCGGACTCGACCGCACCCCCGTACCTCAAGCCCTCGGCCTCACCCCCGCCCGCACCGCCGTACACCGGCCTCCCACCGTCACCCCCGACAACCGCGTTCCCCGGTGCCCCCCGGGCCGCCCACGCCGCCCACGGCGCCCACGCCGCTCGTGCCCCCGCCGCCCCGGTCGCCCAGGCCGTCAGCGCCCCGATCGCTCCGGCGCCCGCGCCCCACCCCGCACCGAGCAGCAGTGCCGTGCCGAGGCGGCCGTGCAGTTCGAGGCCGGCGCCGAAGGCGTCGAAGCCGAGCACGGACAGGGACGAGGTGACGGACACGCCCGTCAGCCAGGCGAGCAGCGGCAGGGCGAGCGCGGTGGTGACGCCGAGGCGCAGGCCGCACCGGGCGGCGAAAGCCAGGGCGCTGTCGGCCTGCCGTCCCCCGGCGCTTTCGGCCTGCGGTCCCCCGGCGGTGTCGGCCTGCCGTCCCACCGGTGTGCGGACCGCCGTGAGGACACCGGCCAGCAGCATCGCCAGCGCCGCGGCGACGGCCAGCAGCCACACCCGGCCGTCCAGGTCGGCCAGCCGGCCCAGCGTCACGGGCTGGTCGGTGTGCGCACCGAGGAGCTGGTCCAGCGGGTGGGGGAGGAACCTGCCGAGGACGCCGGTGGCGTGGCCGTCCCAGGGCACGAAGAGACCGAGGGGGAGGCCGAGCCAGACCCCGTTCGGCGTGCCGAGCAGGGCCGCGCCGGCGATCCGCCCGGGATGGTCGTCGCCGATCGCCGCGTACGCCGCCGCCGCGAGCCCCGCCGCCACGGCCAGAAGCAGCACGGTGACCAGCGCCGAGACCGCGGGCCGTACCGCCCGGTGCACGACGGACCAGCCGGGTGGCAGGGGAGCGCGGCGGGAGGCGAGCAGGGCGATCAGCAGGACGCCGGCACACCAGAGGGCGCCGCCGAGCAGCGTGGCCGCCGTGTCCACGGTGAAGCCGACCGCGGCCTTGGCGTGGACGAGGTCGCCGATCCGGTCCGGCAGCAGTCCGCCCACGTCGCCGAGGCCGGGGATGCTCAGTCCGCCACCTCCCGTGCCGCCCCCGCCCGGCAGCCTGTCCAGCCCGAGCGAGCCGCCGTCGATCGTGACGATGTCGTGACCGGCCCAGGTGAGACCGCCCAGCATGGCGACGAAGAGCGCGACCACGGTGCCCGCGCGGGCGAGGAGTTCGGCGGGTGCGACGACAACTCCGGCCGTGCGCAGGGACCGTAGGAAGAGCCACGACAGCAGCAGGGCGCCGGCCAGGCTCACCCCGAGTGGCGTGATCTCGATGGCGGTGTGGGCCTCGGCGCCTTTCAGTCCGAAGGCGGACACATCGCCCGACGGCGTGACCGAACCACCCGCCGCGAGGGCCACAACGGCCGCCGTCATGGGGCCCAGTGAACCCGCCGTGTCCGCTCGCAGGAGGTGCAGGCCGAGCGCGGCCGTGCCCGCCATCCCGATCAACGCCCAGCTCACCGCGGCGATCGTGGACAGCAGGACGTCCTTCCAGGGCACCGTCGCGGCGCGCGGCGTGGTCTCGGCGTTCGTGGCAGACCTCATGGCAGACAGACCCCCGATCCGCGGCGCGGCACCGGAGCCGCGCGTGTCCCCCTCGCCGGGATTACCACTCTCCGGCCCGGTTTCAACCCCGTCAACGGGGCGAGTTGGAGCGTGCGCGGGCGCCCGTTGACAAGGCCCGGGTTTCGGTCAGCGGGCGGAGCCTGAAATAGTTCCCCCCGATGTTCGACATCCCTAGACTCCCTGTGATGGGGGTAATTCGGGGGACAACTCAGTGGGGCATGGAGTGCCGGAACTCGTACTGGAATCAAACGGACGGACCTGGACGTTGGACCCGTCCAGGCCCTACACCCTCGGCCGCGATCCGCAGGGTGACATCGTCTTCGACGACGCCAGGGTGTCCTGGCGGCACGCCACGGTCAGCTTCAACGGTCGCAGTTGGGTCATCGAGGACCATGGCAGCACCAACGGCACGTTCGTGCAGGGCCGGCGGATCCAGCAGGTGGAGATCGGGCCGGGCGCGTCGCTGCACCTCGGCAACGCGACCGACGGACCGCGGCTGAACCTGTCGGGCGCCGCGGTGGGCGGGCAGCAGCCGGCGCCGTACGCCGCGCAGGGCGCCGGGGCGCCGGGCTGGGCCCAGCAGGCGCCCGCCTCCCAACAGGCCGCACAGCCGCAGGCCCAGCAGGCACCGGCCCCGCAGCAGGCCGTACCGCACCAGGCGCCCGCACAGCAGCCGCAGCAGGGCTGGCAGCAGCAGGCGCCCGCGTTCCCGCAGCAGCAGGCGGGGCCCGCGGATCAGTACGCGCAGAACACACCCGGTGGTGGCGCGGGGGCGCCGCCGGTCTACGGCGACCGCAGCCCGACCACGTTCCACCAGTTCGCCGTCGGCCGGGTGATGCGCATCGGCCGTGCGCTGGAGAACGACCTGGTCGTCTCCGACCTCCAGGTCTCCCGGAACCACGCCGAGTTCCACGCCACGCCCGACGGCCGGCTGGAGATCCGCGACCTCGGCTCGCACAACGGCACCTACGTCAACGGCCAGCCGATCCCCAAGGGCGGCTCGGTCCAGCTGGGCCCGGCCGACATCGTCGGCGTCGGCCACTCCACGTTCCGGATCGTCGGCGACCGGCTCGAGGAGTTCGTCGACACCGGTGAGGTCTCCTTCTCCGCGCGCCATCTGACCGTCACGGTCGACGGCGGCAAGCAGATCCTGAAGGACGTCTCCTTCGGTGTCCCGGAGAAGTCCCTGATAGCGGTCATCGGCCCGTCCGGCTCCGGCAAGTCGACCCTGCTCAAGGCGCTCACCGGCTACCGGCCCGCCAACCAGGGCGAGGTCCTGTACGACAACCGGAACCTGTACAAGCAGTTCGCCGAACTGCGCCAGCGCATCGGTCTGGTCCCGCAGGACGACATCCTGCACAAGGAGCTGACCGTCAAGAAGGCCCTGAAGTACGCGGCCAAGCTGCGCTTCCCGGCCGACACCACGGCGCAGGAGCGCGACTCCCGCATCGACGAGGTGCTGCGGGAGCTCAAGCTCGACATCCACATGGACAAGAAGGTCACGTCCTTGTCCGGCGGCCAGCGCAAGCGTGTCTCGGTGGCCCTGGAGCTGCTCACCAAGCCGTCGCTGATCTTCCTGGACGAGCCGACCTCGGGCCTCGACCCGGGCATGGACCGCGACGTCATGCAGCTGCTGCGCGGCCTCGCCGACGACGGCCGTACGGTCCTCGTGGTCACCCACTCGGTGGCCGAGCTGGCGCTGTGCGACAAGCTGCTGGTGATGGCGCCGGGCGGCGCGGTCGCGTACTTCGGCCCGCCGGAGGAGGCGCTGAACTTCTTCGGCTACGACAGTTGGGCCGACGTCTTCTCCGCCTTCGAGAACTACCGCGACTACGACTGGGCGGGCCGCTGGAAGGGCTCGCAGCACTACCAGATGTACGCCGCGGACATCGACGCCGTTGCGCCGCAGTCCGTACCGATGCATCCGATGCAGCCGATCAAGCCGCCCAAGCCGCAGAGCTGGGGTTCGCAGTTGGTCACCCTGGTCCGCCGCTATTCCTCGGTGATCGTCTCCGACCGCGGTTTCATCGCCCTGATGTTCCTGCTGCCGGCCGTGCTCGGCGTGGTGAGCACGCTGATCCCCGCCGAGTTCGGTCTGGGTCTCGGCCCCGCGAGGACCCACTTCACCAACCGGGACGGCAGCACGATCCTGCTCATCCTCGCGGTGGGCGCCTGCTTCGCCGGAGCCGCGAACTCGGTGCGTGAGCTGATCAAGGAACGGGTCATCTACGAACGGGAGCGGGCCACCGGCCTGTCCCGCTCGGCGTACCTGATGTCCAAGGTGATCGTGCTCGGCCTGATCACGATGCTGCAGGGCGGCATCATCGGCGCGATCGGCCTGCTCTTCCGCGGCGACAAGGTGCCGCAGGAGGGACTGCTGCTGAAGAACTCGCCGGTCCTCGAACTCACCCTGCCGATCATGGCGCTCGGTTTCACCTCGATGATGATCGGTCTGATCATCTCCTCGCTGGTGAAGACCGCCGAGAAGACCATGCCGCTGCTGGTGATGTTCGCCATCGTCCAGGTCGTCTTCACCGGCTGCCTCTTCCAGCTGCACGGCAAGGTCGGCGTCGAGCAGGTCGCCTGGCTGATGCCCGCCCGCTGGGCGGTGTCGGCGGCGGGCGCCACGGCCCAGCTGAACGTGCTGCTGCCCTGGGATCCCACCAACCCGGACCCGCTGTGGGACCACAAGCTCAGCCAGTGGTTCACCGACATGGGCGTGCTGCTCGGTCTGGGTGTGCTCTGCGGCTTCGTCGTGGCCCGCTTCCTGCGCCGCCACGAGCCGGAGGTCATGCGCAAGTAACCGGGCCGGTACGACGCGAAGGGCGGCACCCCACGATGGGGTGCCGCCCTTCGGCGTTGCGTCGCTGAGGTCCGCGCCAGTCCTCAGTACGCGCTGTTGACGTTGTCCATCGAGCCGTACCGGTGGGCCGCGTAGTTGCAGGCGGCGGTGATGTTGGCGACCGGGTCGTAGATGTTCCACGACGTACCGGCCACGTGGTAGGCGTTGAAGGTGGGCTGGATCACCTGCAGCAGGCCCTTGGACGGGATGCCGTTGATGGCATTGATGTCCCAGTTGTTGATGGCCATCGGGTTGCCAGAGGACTCACGCATGATGTTGCGGTGCAGACCGCTGTAGGAGCCCGGGATGCCGTGCTGCTTCATGATGTCCAGGGACTGGCGGATCCAGCCGTCGAGGTTGTTGGCGTAGGTCTTCGCGGCGACCGGCTGCATGTCGATCCGCTGGGCGGAGCGGCTCGCGGCCTCGTTGGCGGCGCGGTCCTGCGCGGCCTTCTTCGCGGCGGCCACGGCGGCGGCCTTCTTCGCGGCCTCGGCGCGCTGCTTGGCGGCGGCCTCGTCGGCGGCCTTCTTCTTCGCGGCGAACGTGTCGAGCTTGACCGTCTGAGGGGCGAGCTGGTCGGTGACCGTGCCCTTGACGTTCTTCAGCGTGGTGCTGCCGGCGACCTGGGCGGCCGTGGCGGGGGAGCCGGTGGTGACGGTGTCGGCGTTGCTGGGAACGGCCGAGATGGCGATGGCGGCGGTGCCGAGGGCGGCGACGCCGGCGATGGCGATCTTGTGCTGCTTGGCCAGGGCACTATGAGCACGGTTGAGGATGTTCTTGGGCATGGCTGATGGACCTCTTCGATAGCGCGGAGGTCGCTCCTGCGTCCGCCGGGGGAATCGGCTCCTCCCACACGAACGCCGCGGGCCGGTGACCCACGGCGCTGAGCGACGGAGCAATTCTTAGCTGGCGCAAAATGCCCAGGCAAAGGTGTGACCTACGATCCTCCCTAGTGGATCGGGGAAGGGCAAAACCGGACAGACTAGACCGTTGTTCCCGTTCATGCGGGGATGGTTTATCTCCTATGCCCGGTCGTACGTGATGTGGGCCCTATGCGCGGGCTCACATCGGACGCGTAACAGTTTCACCAGGAGTTGCCGCCGCAACGCTCTGTGTGAGAGCCCTCCTCCGGGAGGATGAGATGCACGTCGCCGAACTCGTGCCACAGGTAGAGCCCCCGGAGCGCCTCCTCGTAGGCACGGTCGACCGCGGCCCGTCCCGCCACCGCCCGCAGCATCAGCAGATGCGAGGCCTCCGGCTCGTGCAGCCCGGTCAGCAGCCCGTCCACCACCCGCACCCCGCGCTCGGGCGTCACCACCAGGTCCGTCCACCCCTCGGCCGCCCGCACCACCCCGTCCGGCCCGGTCGCCGACTCCACGGCCCGCACGGCCGTCGTACCGACCGCGATCACCCTTCGGTCGCCCGCCTTCACCGCGTTGATCAGCCGCGCCGACGCCGCCGGAACCGAGAACCGCTCGGGATACGGCGGCTCGTGCGCCTCCGCCGACGCCACCCCCGTGTGCAGCGTGATCGGCGCGAACTGCACCCCCCGGCTCACCAGCTCCGCCACCAGGTCCGCGGTGAAGGGGCGCGCCGCGCTCGGCATCTCCGCACTGCCCGCCCCGTCCGGCGACGCCAGCGCGAACACCGTCTGGTACACCGACAGCGGCTGATCGCGCTCGGTGTAGGAGTAGCGGATGGGCCGCCCGTGCGCGCGCAGCGTCCCGGGGACGTCCCCGTCCGCCCGGGCCCACCACAGCCGCTCCCCGCGCGGGCTCAGCGGCTCCTCCAGCACCAGCCGCCCCCTCCCCGGCAGCAGCACCTCCGTACCCGCACGTGTACCCGTACGCGCGCGCGTGGTGCCCTGCCCGTCCGGTTCCCGCAGCTCGACCGCCCATCGGCCGTCGTCCCCGCGCGTGGAGAAATGCACCACCACACGCGCGTGGCCGCAGCGTCCGTCCACCGCCGCGGCCAGCGTGGGCGAGGTGTTCACCACCAGCAGGTCCCCGGCCCGCAGCAGCAGCCCCAACTCCGGGAACGCGTGATGTGTCACCTGCGTACCGCGCGAGACCAGCAGCCGTACGGCGTCCCGGTCCAGTCCCGGACCGCGCTGCTCGGCGGGCACGCGCGCGGACAGCCCCTCCGGCACGCGCACGACCGTCCTCACCGCTCCTCCAGCAGCGCCGTCGCCGCGTACCGCCCGCTGGCCGGCCGTTCGTCCAGCAGCCGCAGAAACGCCGGTACGACCGTGTCCGGCGCCGGACGCCGGTCGTCGTCGCCCGGTACGGCCGCCGCGTACAGGTCGGTCGCCATGTCCCCGGGATCCACCGCCCACACCCGCAGGCCGGGCTCCTCCACGCCCAGCACCGCCACCAGCTGGTCCAGCGCCGCCTTCGAGGCGCCGTAGCCGCCCCAGGTCTCGTACGCCTCGGCCGCCGCGTCCGAGCTGACCGCGACCACCGTGCCGGCCGGCGAGTCCCGCAGCAGCGGCAGCGCCTCATGGACCAGGCCGAGCGCGGCCACCACATTCACCTCCAGCGCCCCCCGCAGTCCCTCCAGGGGCAGCTCGGCCAGCCGCACCAGCGGCTCGGCACCCAGCGCGCTCGCATTGCTGACCAGCAGGTCGAGCCCGCCCAGCCGGCGCGCGGCCGCCACCAGCTCCGCCCGGTGCCCGGCATCCGTCACATCCCCGGCGGGCGCCGCCACGCGCGTGCCGTGCCCGGCGACGCTCTCCGCGGCCTCGTTGAGGGCCTCGGCGCCCCGGGCGTCCAGCACCAGGTCCCAGCCCCGCGCGGCGAGTGCCTCTGCGAGTGCCCGCCCCAGGCCCTTCGAGGCCCCCGTGATGATCGCCACCGGCATGACTACCGTCCCCTCATCGCCTCCCGCCTCCGTCGGGCGGTGACCACACCGTAGGAACGGCGCCGTCCCGGCCGCCTCGGACGCGGGCCCCAATGCGCAGGGGCCCTTCGGCGTACACCGCACGTCCGGGGCCGCGGGACCTACACCGGCCGCCCTAGGACCAGCGGACCGGGCCCCGCCGCCACAGGTCCGATCTGCTTGTCACACCCCGCCGGTACCGTGAGGACATGAGTCACCGCCCCCGGTCCGGCCTGGCAGCGGTCAGTTCCGCGCTGCTGGCCATGAGCAGGCATCTGGAGGTGCGCGACGTCCTCAAGACGATCGTCGCCTCCGCCCGCGAACTGCTCGACGCGCAGTACGCCGCCCTCGGTGTCCCCGACGATCACGGCGGCTTCGCCCAGTTCGTCGTCGACGGCGTCAGCGACGCCCAGTGGAAGGCCATCGGCCCGCTGCCCCGCCAGCACGGCATCCTCGCCTCGATGCTGCGCGAGGCCCGCCCCGAGCGCCTCGCCGACGTGCGCAAGGACCCCCGCTTCGAGGGCTGGCCGGCCGCACACCCGGATCTTGCCGACTTCCTCGGCCTGCCCATTCGCGACGGCGACGAGGTCATCGGCGCCCTGTTCCTGGCGAACAAGAACTGCCCCAGGCGGGACGGGAGCTGCGGCTTCACCGAGGAGGACGAGGAACTGCTCGCCATCCTCGCCCAGCACGCCGCCATCGCCCTCACCAACGCCCGGCTCTACGAACGCAGCCGCGAACTGACCATCGCCGAGGAACGCTCCCGCCTCGCCCACGAACTGCACGACGCGGTCAGCCAGAAGCTCTTCTCCCTGCGCCTGACCGCCCAGGCCGCGGCGGCGCTCGTCGACCGCGACCCCGCCCGCGCCAAGGGCGAACTCCACCAGGTCGCCGCGCTCGCCGCCGAGGCCGCCGACGAACTGCGCGCCGCCGTCGTGGAGTTGCGCCCCGCCGCCCTGGACGAGGACGGCCTGGTCGCCACCCTGCGCACCCAGACCCAGGTACTCGACCGCGCCCACACCGCGCGCGTGACCTTCACCAGCAACGGCTTCCGCGCCCTGCCCGCCGCCCAGGAGGAGGCCCTGCTCAGGGTCGCCCAGGAAGCCCTGCACAACGCACTGCGCCACTCCGGCGGCGAACACGTCGAGGTGAGCGTGGGGCGGCGCGGCTGCGGAGCCGTGCTCCGCGTCACCGACGACGGCAGCGGCTTCGACCCGAAGGCGGTCCGCCGCGCCGGACGGCATCTGGGCCTGGTCTCGATGCGAGACCGCGCGAGCGGGGTCGGCGGCGCGCTGACCGTGGACTCGGTGCCCGGCAAGGGCACCACGATCGAGATGGAGGTCCCCGGTGGCTGACGCGATCAGGGTGCTGCTCGTCGACGACCACCAGGTCGTCCGCCGGGGCCTGCGCACCTTCCTGGAGGTGCAGGACGACATCGAGGTCGTCGGCGAGGCCGCCGACGGCGCCGAGGGAGTGGCCCGCGCCGAGGAACTGCGCCCGGACGTCGTCCTGATGGACGTCAAGATGCCGGGCATGGACGGCGTCGAGGCACTGCGCCGGCTGCGCGAACTCGACAATCCCGCGCGCGTGCTCATCGTCACCAGCTTCACCGAGCAGCGCACGGTCGTACCGGCCCTGCGCGCGGGCGCCGCCGGATACGTCTACAAGGACGTGGACCCCGACGCCCTCGCCGGAGCCATCCGCTCCGTGCACGCCGGCCACATCCTGCTCCAGCCCGAGGTCGCCGGCGCCCTGCTCTCCCAGGAGGAGGCCAACTCCGGCCAGGGCAGAGGCGGTTCGCTCACCGACCGGGAGCGCGAGGTGCTCGGCCTGATCGCGGACGGCCGCTCCAACCGCGAGATCGCCCGCGCCCTCGTGCTGTCCGAGAAGACCGTCAAGACGCATGTCTCCAACATCCTGATGAAACTCGACCTCGCCGACCGCACCCAGGCCGCGCTCTGGGCCGTACGCCATGGCGTGACCGGCTGAAACGCCCTCCCCAAGGCCTCACCCACGGCAACAGCCCAGGCTGAGATTCATACCGTCGTGGGAATGTCACCCGGACGGCGCATCCTCCGGCGATCTCCACCGTTCTCCAGTGCGTGCTGCGGCGAACCGCCGCGGTGAACGTCTAGGAGGGGTTGGAAAGTGAAGAACCTGAAGAAGGTCGCGGCCGTGACGATGGTGGCCGGCGGCCTGGTGGCGGCCGGTGCGGGGATGGCCTCCGCCACGGAGGGTGCCCACGCGTGCGGCGACGCCCAGGGCTCCCCGGGCGTCATCTCGGGCAACGTCATCCAGGCCCCTGTGCACATCCCGGTGAACGCGGTCGGCAACAGCGTGAGCGTGGTCGGCGTGCTGAACCCGGCCTTCGGCAACAGCGGCCTCAACTACTGAGGTCCGGCCGACAGCGATCACAGGCCTCCCGGTGCCCACCGGGAGGCCTGTCATGTTGTCGTACGACCGCCCCGGCCCGTCCGGCGCTCGAGAACAAGGGCCGCCAGTTCGACGACGGGGTCCGGGGGCGGCAGCCCGCAGGTACGCCCGCACCGTGACCCGGCCCTCGTCGGCTATCGAACTCCCCGCTCCCGCTCCTCGACGATGGAGTTGTACGCCGCCACCTGCGCCCGCCGCGCCGTCCGCTCGACGGGCCGCAGGGCCTCCGCCCGTGCGGCCATTTCGGAGGAGCTGACCGCACCCCCGTGCCCGTTGCCGTACGCCAGCGACACCAGCAGCGCGACCCGCTGCGCCAGCTCCAGCACCCGCACCGCACGCGGCGGATACCCCGGCGCCAGCACCTCCCGGCCCCGCTCGGCCCGCGCCCGGTACGCGTCGATCGCCGCCTCCGCCACCGGGCCCGACCCGGCGACGTCCAGCTTCGACAGCACCTCGGTCGCCTCGCGCAGCGCCTCCGCCAGCTCCCGCTCGGCCTCGCCCAGCGACGGCACGTCGGCGGGCGGCGCCTCCCGCACCGGCAGCACCTGCCAGACCACCTCGGCATGCACATCACCCGTCGGCCCGGCCTCGTACACCCGAGGCACCAGCCCGAACGCGGCGCCGTGGCAGACCACCGCCTCCTCGGCCTCCAGCGCCCGCGCATTGAACGCGGGCGGACCGCTCAGCCCCAGCGGATGCCCCGGCGCCGGCAGTGCGACCCGCAGCCCGGTCGCCCCCAGCGTCCGCAGCCGCCCCAGCGCGAGCGTGAGCCCGACCGGCGCGGACTCCCCGGGCAGCCCCTCCACCCGGTGCACGGCGTCCTCGCCCACGATGGCGAGCGCGGCGTCATCCGGAGAGACAAGTCCGGCCAAAAGGGCATTTCCCCAAGCGGCAAGGCGTCCTGAACGCGGTTCCGAGAGCATGCCCCCACCCTAAGGACCGGACCGATGGAATGGTGCGGGGCACTCGTGGCGTAGATTTCATAAGGGCTGCGCCCACAGGCGCGGCGGACCGAGCCACAGGCGTACGCGACAGCCGAGACCGGCCACACTGCAAGGGGAGACAACGCGCTCATGAGCGATGTTCTGGAGCTTCAGGACGTATCCGTGGTCCGCGAGGGCCGGGCTCTGGTGGACCAGGTCTCCTGGTCGGTGAAGGAGGGCGAGCGCTGGGTCATCCTCGGACCCAACGGCGCCGGCAAGACCACCCTCCTGAACGTCGCCTCCAGCTACCTCTTCCCCAGCAAGGGCACCGCCACCATCCTCGGCGACACCCTCGGCAAGGTCGACGTCTTCGAGCTGCGCCCGCGCATCGGCGTGGCCGGCATCGCCATGGCCGAGAAGCTCCCCAAGCGCCAGACCGTCCTGGAGACGGTCCTGACGGCCGCCTACGGCATGACCGCCCACTGGCAGGAGGAGTACGACGAGGTCGACGAGCAGCGCGCCCGCGCCTTCCTCGACCGCCTCGGCATGAGCGACTACCTCGACCGCCGCTTCGGCACCCTGTCCGAGGGCGAGCGCAAGCGCACCCTCATCGCCCGCGCCCTGATGACCGACCCCGAGCTGCTCCTGCTGGACGAGCCCGCCGCCGGCCTCGATCTCGGCGGCCGCGAGGACCTGGTCCGCCGCCTCGGCCGACTCGCCCGCGACCCCATCGCCCCCTCGATGATCATGGTCACCCACCACGTCGAGGAGATCGCCCCCGGCTTCACCCACGTCCTGATGATCCGCCAGGGCAAGGTCCTCGCCGCCGGACCCATCGAGCTCGAACTCACCTCCCGCAACCTCTCCCTCTGCTTCGGCCTCCCGCTCGTCGTCGAGCAGGTCGGCGAGCGCTGGACGGCACAGGGCCTGCCCCTGTCCTGACCCTTCGCCCAGGGCCCTCCCAAGGCCCTCCCGAACCCGGCCCGCTCCCTTTCGCGCCCTGTCCGCCGCCAGGCCCCGGCCCTACCATGACCCTGTGAACGACATCGACGCATGGGTGTGGTGGCTCGTCGGCGCGGCGGCGCTCGGAATCCCGCTCGTGGTCACCGCCATGCCGGAGTTCGGCATGCTCGCGGTGGGAGCCATCGCGGCCGCCGTCGCCGCGGGCCTCGGTCTGGGCGCCGTGATCCAGGTCCTCGTGTTCGTCGTCGTCTCCGTCGCGCTCATCGCCGTCGTCCGCCCCATCGCGGCCCGGCACGGCAGACAGCTTCCGCAACTCGCCACCGGCGTCGACGCCCTGAAGGGCAGGCAGGCGGTCGTCCTGGAGCGCGTCGACGGCTTCGGCGGCGGCCGCATCAAGCTCGGCGGAGAGATCTGGTCGGCCCGCGCCCTCGACACCGACCGCGCCTACGAAGTGGGCCAGGAAGTGGACGTCGTCGACATCGAAGGGGCCACCGCCATCGTCATCTGAGGCATCATGCCCACGAGTTGGGCGATGGTCTGTCAGACTCGACCAGCAAGATCTTCTGCAACCACGAGATCTGCCGAAGACGCCGAGGCGGAGAGGGGTACGGGGAACACGATGGAACCGGTCATCATCGTCCTGGTCATTCTGGTGGTGTTGGTCTTCATCGCCCTGATCAAGACCATCCAGGTCATCCCACAGGCCAGCGCCGCCATCGTCGAGCGCTTCGGCCGCTACACACGCACACTGAACGCGGGCCTGAACATCGTGGTCCCGTTCATCGACACCATCCGCAACCGCATCGACCTGCGCGAACAGGTCGTACCCTTCCCGCCGCAGCCGGTGATCACCCAGGACAACCTGGTCGTCAACATCGACACGGTCATCTACTACCAGGTGACCGACGCCCGCGCGGCCACCTACGAGGTCGCCAGCTACATCCAGGCCATCGAGCAGCTGACGGTCACCACGCTGCGCAACATCATCGGCGGCATGGACCTCGAACGCACCCTGACCTCCCGCGAGGAGATCAACGCCGCCCTGCGCGGCGTCCTCGACGAGGCAACGGGCAAATGGGGCATCCGCGTCAACCGTGTCGAACTGAAGGCCATCGAACCGCCCACCTCCATCCAGGACTCGATGGAGAAGCAGATGCGCGCCGACCGTGACAAGCGCGCCGCGATCCTCACCGCCGAAGGCACGCGCCAGGCCGCCATCCTCACCGCCGAGGGCGAGAAGCAGTCGCAGATCCTGCGCGCCGAAGGTGAGGCCAAGGCGGCCGCCCTGCGCGCCGAGGGCGAGGCCCAGGCGGTCCGTACGGTCTTCGAGGCCATCCACGCCGGCGACCCCGACCAGAAGCTCCTGTCGTACCAGTACCTGCAGATGCTCCCGAAGATCGCCGAGGGCGACGCCAACAAGCTCTGGATCGTCCCCAGCGAAATCGGCGACGCCCTCAAGGGCCTCTCCGGCGCCATGGGCAACTTCGGCCCCCTGGGCGGCGGCGGTCAGGGCAACGGCGGAGCCAACGTCCCCGCACAGAACAACGGCCCGGGCACCGAACGCCGCGAGAAGCCGAGCATCGACTGAGGGATCGTTTCCGACGCCGGGCCGTACCCGCGCCCCGTCAGGGGCGCGGGGAACTAGGCAGCGTCCCGGGCCAACCACTCAGGCAGAGCCTCGAACTCCTCGGCGCCCAGAGCCAAGAGCATCGCATCGGCTGGAGTCGGCTCAAAAGGCTCCCGGAGCAACGCCATTCCAGCCTCCTCAGGAGTCCGGTTGGCCTTCCGGTGATTGTCCTCCGCACACGCGGCGACCGTGTTCAGCCACGTGTCCTGCCCACCCTGCGCCCGCGGCAGCACATGGTCCACGGTCGTCGCCCTGCGCCCGCAGTACGCGCAGCGGTGCCGGTCCCGGACCAGCACACCCCGCCTCGACCACGGAGCTTGTCTTCGGAACGGCACCCGTACGTATCTGCACAGCCTGATCACCCGGGGCGCGGGTATGTCCACATCCGCACCGCGCATGCGCAGTTCGGGATGGGCCTGCTCGACGACGGCCTTGTCCTGCAGCACCAGGACGACGGCTCGATTCAGCGTCACCGTCGACAGCGGCTCGAAGCTCGCGTTCAGCACCAGCGTGTCCCGCATCCAGCCCACCTCCCGTGTGCACCTGCCCACCCCCCGGCGGGCTTGGATCAACTCTGGACGGGCGCGCCGAGATGGACAACGCAATAAAAAATGCCCGCCTCCGATCACTTCCAAGACCGGAGGCGGGCAAACGTTCAATGAACGCTCGACTGAATCCGTACTATGCGGTCAGCCCTGCGCCGGGTTCTCGTACTCACCGATGAGCTGGGCACGCGCGATCGCGTGGAACCGCAGGTTGAAGCCGACGACGGCGGGCGAGACGTCGGAGTCCGGACCGAGCTTCTCCTGGTCGACCGCGTACACCGTGAAGACGTACCGGTGCGGCCCGTCCCCGGGCGGCGGCGCGGCGCCACCGAAGTCCTTCGTCCCGTAGTCGTTGCGCACATGCACCGCGCCCTCGGGCAGGCCCTCGAACTTGCCGCTGCCCGCACCCGCCGGCAACTCCGTCACGGAGGCCGGGATGTCGAACAGGACCCAGTGCCAGAACCCGCTGCCGGTCGGCGCGTCGGGGTCGTAGCAGGTCACGGCGAAGCTCTTGGTCTCCGGCGGAAAGCCCTCCCACCGCAGGTGCGGCGAGGTGTTGCCCTCCGCATGGACCTGCGCGCTCTTCAGCGTCGCACCCGCCTCGACATCGTCGCTCGTCACCGTGAACGACGGCACCGGCGGATGGAAGTCATGGGGGAGCGGCCGCCGCTTGAGCTCGGTCACCTCGGTACCTCCTGATCGATGATCTGGAACCAGCAGTTCCCGAGCCTAGAACCAGTTGCGCTTGCTGCCGACCTCGGACAGCCACTGGTTCAGATAAGCCGCCCAGTCGGTCCCCATCCAGTCGTTCAGCCCCACCTGGAAGGACCGGTAGGTGTCCGAACCCTCGCTGAACAGACCCGGCTTCTTGTCCATCTCCAGCACGACGTCCATCGCGTGCTCGTCGGCCACGAAGCTCAGCTCGACCTGGTTCAGGCCCCGGTACTGCGACGGCGGGTGGAACTCGATCTCCTGGTAGAACGGCAGCCGCTGCCGCGTACCCCGGATGTGGCCGCGCTCCATGTCCGCGTTCTTGAACCGGAAGCCAAGCTGGATGAAGGCGTCCAGGATCGCCTTCTGCGCCGGCAGCGGATGCACGTTGATCGGGTCGAGGTCACCGGAGTCCACCGCCCGCGCGATCGCCAGCTCGGTCGTCACCCCGATGTGCATCCCGCGCAGCGCCTGCCCGTCGATCATCGTGACCGGAGTCTCCCAGGGGATCTCCAGACCGAACGGCACCGCGTGCACGGCACCCGCCTGCAGCTCGAAGGCACCACCGAGCCGCACCTTGGTGAACTCGATGTTCTGCTTGTACTCCTCGTCGCCGCTCTCCACCTCGACCTTGGCCTGCAGACCGACCGACAGCCCCTCGATGTCCTGGTTCACGGACCCGCCCTGGATCCGCACCTCACCCTGGACGACACCGCCCGGCACGACATTGACCTCGGTCAGCACCGTCTCCACCGACGCCCCACCGGCCCCGAGGCTCGCGAGCAGCTTCTTGAAGCCCATTGACTCTCCCTTTACGAAGGACCTTCGACACCTACAAACGCGATCCGCCCCCGACCGGTTCCGCCGGGCCGGTCTCCCCTCTGCATTACCCTCGGAGGACATGATCGCGCCCCCGGACCGTACGCCCCTGCCCAGAGAGTTCTTCGACCGCCCGGTCCTGGAGGTGGCACCGGACCTCCTCGGCCGGATCCTGGTCCGTACGACACCCGACGGCCCGATCGCCGTCCGCCTCACGGAGGTCGAGGCGTACGACGGCCCGAACGACCCCGGCTCACACGCCTACCGTGGCCCCACCCCCCGCAACACAGTGATGTTCGGTCCCCCCGGACACGTGTACGTCTACTTCACCTACGGCATGTGGCACTGCATGAACCTCGTCTGCGGCCCCGAGGGCCGGGCGAGCGCCGTTCTGCTCCGCGCCGGCGAGGTCGTCGACGGCGTCGAACTGGCCCGCAAACGACGAGTTTCAGCCCGGAACGACAAGGAACTGGCCAAAGGTCCGGCCCGTCTGGCCACGGCCCTGGAAGTCGACCGCGCCCTGAACGGCACGGACGCGTGCGCCACCGGCGAGACCCCGCTGCGGATGCTCACTGGTACGCCCGTAGCCGCTGACCAGGTACGAAACGGCCCGCGCACCGGAGTCGCCGGCGAAGGCGGGAACGGCGACATCCATCCGTGGCGTTACTGGGTGGCGGGCGACCCGACGGTGAGCCCCTATCGGGCACATGTACCGAGGCGGCGCCGAAGTTGACGCGTCCTGCCAAGGTGCGTAATGTATCCCGAGCCGCTGAACCGGGTACGGCAATCGCCTGCAGCCGGAGCGGCAACCCACTACTCAGCTACAACCCCTCGCCGGGGTGGATTTTGGCGCGCCCGCGTGCCCGAATTCGAACCCGCGAGACTCGATTATGAGTCGCCGAGACAATGAGCTAACGTAGTGAATGTCGAAAGGGCGGACGGCCGAAAGTCGAAAGTCCCGAAGACACCCCGCCGGCAGGGAATCGGATCGAGAAAAGATCTGATAGAGTCGGAAACACCGAAGGGAAGCCCGGAGGAAAGCCCGAGAGGGTGAGTACGAAGGAAGCGACCGTTCC
>NZ_JBSHAY010000073.1:0-16546 GCF_053611725.1 Streptomyces sp. NPDC054783
CCGCCGCGTCGGCACGGGGGGCCGACGCGGGGTGCCGTTGCCGCTGCTGCTGCCGGGCCTGCTGGCGCTGGCGTTCCTGCTGCTGCCGCTGGTCGCGCTGATCATCCGCGCGCCCTGGCGCAGCCTGCCGGACCAGTTGTCCAGCACCGAGGTGTGGCAGGCGCTCCAGCTGTCGCTGGTCAGCGCCACGGCGGCGACGGCGGTGAGCCTGGTGCTGGGCGTGCCGCTGGCCTGGCTGCTGGCCCGTACGGAGTTCCCCGGCCGGGGCCTCGTACGGGCGCTGGTGACGCTGCCGCTCGTGCTGCCGCCGGTGGTCGGCGGTGTGGCGCTGTTGCTGGCCCTCGGCCGCAACGGCGTGATCGGCAAGGGGCTGGACGCCTGGTTCGGGATCACGCTGCCGTTCACCACCGCCGGGGTCGTGATCGCGGAGGCGTTCGTCGCGATGCCGTTCCTGGTCATCAGCGTCGAGGGCACCCTGCGCGCGGCCGACCCGCGCTTCGAGGAAGCGGCGACCACGCTGGGCGCGTCCCGCTTCACCGCGTTCCGCCGGGTCACCCTGCCGCTGATCGCGCCCGGCATCGCGGCGGGCGCGGTTCTCGCGTGGGCGCGTGCGCTCGGCGAGTTCGGCGCGACGATCACCTTCGCGGGCAATTTCCCCGGCCGCACCCAGACCATGCCGCTCGCGGTCTACCTGGCCCTCCAGAACGACCCCGACGCCGCGATCTCCCTCAGCCTGGTCCTGCTGGCGGTGTCGATCGCGGTGCTGGCGGGGTTGCGGGACCGTTGGATGACGACATCATGACGAACACCCGCCCCACCAAGGGACAACCCGCAGCCGCCGACGGCGCTCAGCCCCCGCAGGGGCCACCCGCACCCGACGACGAGAGCTGCTGCACGGGTGGTGCGGGTCGGCACCCGAAGCCGGCCGAAGGCCGGCACCCCACCAAGCATCCGCGCCCGCACCCGCACCCGCACCCCAACACGGACGGCCTGGACGCCCACCTCGTCATCGACCGCTCCACATTCCGCCTGGACATAAGCCTCACCGCCGCCCCCGGAGACGTCCTCGCCCTCCTGGGGCCCAACGGCGCCGGCAAGACCACCGCCCTGCGCGCCCTCGCCGGCCTCACCCCTCTCACCGACGGCCACCTCCGCCTGGACGGCGCCTCGCTGGAGCACACTGCCCCGGAGTCCCGCCCGGTGGGCGTCGTCTTCCAGGACTACCTGCTCTTCCCCCACCTCTCCGCCCTGGACAACGTCGCCTTCGGCCCCCGCTGCCAGGGCGCGTCCAAGGCCGAGGCCCGGGCCCAGGCCGCCACGTGGCTGGACCGCATGGGCCTCGCCGCCCACGCGGGCGCAAAGCCGCGCCGCCTGTCCGGCGGGCAGGCCCAGCGCGTGGCTCTCGCCCGCGCCCTGGCCACCCGTCCGAGGCTGCTGCTCCTGGACGAGCCGCTGGCCGCCCTGGACGCCCGTACCCGCCTGGAGATCCGCGCCCAACTGCGCCGCCACCTGGCCGAGTTCGAGGCGGTCGCCGTCCTGGTCACGCACGACCCGCTGGACGCCATGGTGCTCGCGGACCGGCTGGTCGTCATCGAGCACGGCCAAATCGTCCAGGAGGGCGGCCCCGCCGACATCGCTCGCCATCCGCGCACCGACTACATCGCCCAGCTCGTCGGCCTCAACCTCTACCGCGGCCAGGCGGGCGGACACACGGTACGACTCGAGGCGGGCCCGGCGATCACGACCACCGAGGTGCTGTCAGGTCCGGCCTTCGTGGCGTTCCCGCCGTCCGCCGTCACCCTGTTCCGGGACCGGCCCACCGGCGCCAGCGCCCGTAACCTCTGGAGCTGCGAGGTGGCCGGCCTGGAGACGCACGGCGACCAGATCCGTGCCGACCTCACCGGCGAGCTCCCCCTCGCCGCCGACCTCACCACGGTCGCCGCAGCCGAGCTCGACCTGCATCCGGGCGCCGCTGTCTGGGCGACGGTCAAAGCGACGCAGACGCACGCATACCCGGCCTGACCGGACGGGCGCTCTACCGTGAGTGCCCATGACCCTGAGCATCCGCAACCAGCTCCCCGGCACCGTCACCGAGGTCCAGTCGGGCGAGGCCATGGCCACCGTAAAACTCCGTCTGGACGGCGGCCAGCACCTCATGGCCGCCATCACCAAGGAGTCCGCCGAGGACCTCTCCCTCACCCCCGGCTCGCCCGTCCGCGCGCTGGTGAAGTCGACCGAGGTCTCCCTGGCCACCCATCGGGTGGAGGGCCTGTCGATCCGCAACCAACTCCCCGGCGCGGTCGTCGGCCTGACCACCGGCGCCGTCATGGCCTCCGTGAAGATCTCCGTCGACGGCGGTGAACTGACCGCGGCGATCACCAAGGACGCGGTCGCCGACCTGGGCCTCTTCGTAGGCTCCGACGTCATCGCTCTGATCAAGGCGACCGAGGTGTCCCTGGCGACGGCATGACACGCCGAGGGCCCCGCCCGGAAACCGGACGGGGCCCTGCGGCACCACCTGATCAGTCCTCGTACGCGTCCAGTGGCGGGCAGGAGCACACCAGGTTGCGGTCGCCGAAGGCCTGGTCGATACGGCGCACCGGCGGCCAGTACTTGTCGGCGGCCGAGACACCGGCCGGGAAGACGGCCTCCTCGCGGCTGTAGGCGTGTGTCCACTCACCGCCGAGCGCGGCGGAGGTGTGGGGGGCGCCCTGCAGCGGGTTGTCCTCCGCCGGCCACTCACCGGCGCCGACCTTCTCGATCTCCGCGCGGATGGCGATCATCGCGTCGCAGAACCGGTCCAGCTCGGTGAGGTCCTCCGACTCGGTCGGCTCGATCATCAGCGTGCCGGCCACCGGGAAGGACATGGTCGGCGCGTGGAAGCCGTAGTCGATGAGCCGCTTGGCCACGTCGTCCACGCTGACGCCGGTCGCCTTGGTCAGCGGGCGAAGGTCGATGATGCACTCGTGCGCGACCAGGTTGCCGGGGCCGGTGTAGAGCACCGGGTAGTGCGGCTCCAGGCGCTTGGCGATGTAGTTCGCGGAGAGCACGGCCACCTGAGTGGCCCGCTTCAGGCCCTCGCCGCCCATGAGGCGGACGTAAGCCCAGGAGATGGGCAGGATGCCCGCGGAACCCCAGGGAGCGGCCGAGATCGGGCCGACTCCCGTCTCCGGGCCGGCGGCCGGCTGCATCGGGTGGTTCGGCAGGTACGGCGCCAGGTGCGAGCGGACCGCGACCGGACCGACGCCGGGGCCGCCGCCACCGTGCGGGATGCAGAAGGTCTTGTGCAGGTTCAGGTGCGAGACGTCGCCGCCGAAGTGGCCCGGCTTGGCCAGGCCGACCAGGGCGTTCAGGTTCGCGCCGTCGACGTACACCTGGCCGCCGGCCTCGTGGACCTGGGCGCAGATGTCGGCGACGTGCTCCTCGAACACGCCGTGCGTGGAAGGGTAGGTGATCATCAGCACCGCCAGCTCGTCGCGGTACTGCTCGATCTTGGCGCGCAGGTCCTCGACGTCGATCTCGCCGTCCTCGGCGGTCTTGACGACGACGACCTTCATTCCGGCCATCACGGCGCTGGCCGCGTTGGTGCCGTGCGCGGAGGACGGGATCAGGCAGACGGTGCGCTGCTCGTCGCCGTTGGCTCGGTGGTAGCCGCGGACGGCGAGCAGACCGGCCAGCTCGCCCTGGGAGCCGGCGTTCGGCTGCAGGGAGACCTTGTCGTAGCCGGTGACCTCGGCGAGACGTTCCTCCAGCTCGCGGATGAGCGTGAGGTAGCCCTCGGCCTGCTCGGCGGGGGCGAAGGGGTGCAGCTGGCCGAACTCGGGCCAGGTGACCGGCTCCATCTCGGTGGTCGCGTTGAGCTTCATGGTGCAGGAGCCCAGCGGGATCATGCCGCGGTCGAGCGCGTAGTCGCGGTCGGCGAGCTTGCGCAGGTAACGCAGCATCGCCGTCTCGGAGCGGTGCTGGTGGAAGACCGGGTGGGTCAGGTAGACGTCGGTGCGCTGCAGCGCCTCGGGCAGGGTGTCCTCGGCCGTGGCGTCCAGTGCCTCGACGTCGCCCTTGACACCGAAGGCGGACCAGACCGCCTCCAGCTGGGCCCGCCCGGTGGTCTCGTCGCAGGCCACGGAGACGTGGTCGGCGTCGACCAGGTGGAGGTTGACCCCGTTCTCCCGGGCTGCGGCGACGACCTCGGCGGCCTTGCCGGGTACGCGCGCGGTGAGGGTGTCGAAGTAGGCGCCGTGGACGATCTCGACACCGCCGGCCTTCAGGCCCTCGGCGAGGATGGTGGCGTAGCGGTGCGTGCGCCGGGCGATGGTCTGCAGGCCCTCGGGGCCGTGGTAGACGGCGTACATGCCGGCCATCACGGCGAGCAGCACCTGCGCGGTGCAGATGTTGCTGGTGGCCTTCTCCCGGCGGATGTGCTGCTCACGGGTCTGCAGCGCGAGCCGGTAGGCCTTGTTGCCGTCCGCGTCGACGGAGACGCCCACGAGCCGGCCGGGCAGGCTGCGCGCGAACTTCTCGTGCACCGCCATGTATCCGGCGTGCGGGCCACCGAAGCCCATCGGCACACCGAAGCGCTGGGTGGTGCCGACTGCGATGTCCGCGCCGAGCTCTCCCGGCGAGGTCAGCAGGGTCAGGGCGAGCAGGTCGGCGGCGACGGTGACGAGCGCGCCGAGCTGGTGCGCCTGGTCGATGACCGGCTTGATGTCGCGTACGGCACCGGAGGCGCCCGGGTACTGGATCAGCACGCCGTTGATCTCACGCGCGGCTATGTCGGCGGGAATGCCGTCGCTGAGGTCGGCGACGACCACCTCGGCACCGGTCGGCTCGGCGCGGGTCTCGATGACGGCGATCGTCTGCGGCAGCACGTCCGCGTCGACCAGGAACAGGCCCTTCTTGTTCTTGCCCATGCGCCGGGACAGCGCCATCGCCTCGGCGGCCGCGGTGCCCTCGTCCAGCAGGGAGGCGCCGGAGGTGGGCAGCCCGGTGAGCTCGGCGACCGTCGTCTGGAAGTTCAGCAGGGCCTCCAGGCGGCCCTGGGAGATCTCCGGCTGGTACGGGGTGTAGGCCGTGTACCAGGCCGGGTTCTCCATGACGTTGCGCAGGATGACGGGCGGGGTGAAGGTGCCGTAGTACCCGAGCCCGATCATGGAGTCGAGGACCTGGTTGCGGTCGGCGAGCGAGCGCAGCTCGGCGAGCACCTCCGCCTCGGTGCGGGCGCCCGGCAGGTCGAGGGCGTCGGCGTTCTTGATCACGTCCGGGACCGCCGCGGCGGTCAGCTCGTCCAGCGATCCGTAGCCGACCTGCGCGAGCATCTTGGCCCGCGCCTCCTGGTCGGGCCCGATGTGGCGCTGCTCGAACGGGATGCCCGCTTCGAGCTCCGAGAGCGGAATACGATGGGCGGTCATTGCGGAGGCCTCCTGGTCTGACGCGACCTTCGAAGGGCACCACGGCGTGGGTGCCCCGACGGCCTCCCCCTCTGTCATCTCAACCTGAGAGCTTCACCGGACGCCCTGCGGGACGCCGGCTTTCACCGTCGGTGAGAGCGGAAGCCGTCGACACCCGCTCTGCTTTCCAGAGTGACCTCGTCCGTGCGGTACGTGAGCCTGAGAGATTCCGGGGAGGATTTGCTCCTTCGGCGCCTCCGAAGTGGTCGGAGGACTCTCCCGCACGGGGTCAGCAGCCGCTGTCAGCCTACCAGCGGGGTCAACGCCCGAGCCCTCGAGTGGCCACCTCCCTGAATGTGCTCTTTCGTAGTGCTTACGGATGTATTGCGACCACGTGGAGGGAGAGGGACCGTGCAGACCGACATCGATCCGCGCAACCTGATCGGCCGCAAGGCGTTCGACCGCACCGGCACCAAGATCGGGACCATCGACGAGGTGTACCTCGACGACGCGACCGGCGTGCCCGAGTGGGCGGCCATACGCACCGGCCTGTTCTCCCGCGACGCCTTCGTCCCTCTGGAGCCGAGCGAACTGATCGAGGGCTCCCTCCACGTCCCCTTCGACCGCGCCCTGATCAAGGACGCCCCGGACTTCGGTGTGGGCCGTCATCTGTCACCCGAACAGGAACTCCAGCTCTACCACCACTACGGCCTGGACGTGGCCTCACGCCCCTCGGCCCCGGACCACGACTTCGGCAAGCTGGCGGGGTCGGAGGAAACCTGATCGGAGGCCTCCGCAACCAACGGCAACGGATCGGCCGACTCCAGCGCAGGATCACCGACAAAGAACGTCCGCACCCTCCCAGGAGGGGACTGCGGCGTCTCGAACCGCACGGTGACCCGCCCCAGCCCACTCCCCTGCACCCACCCGTGTCCGTACTCCGCATGTCTTACGTCCTGTCCCGCGCGCCAGTGCCTCTCGACCGGCTCGGGCTGCTCCACGACGACCTCGGCCCCGGCCTCCTCCGGCGTCTCCGCCGCCCGCACGGGCATGGCCTGCGCGAACAGGTCCTCCTGGGTGTAGTCGGCGAGCCCGGAGACGCCCACGCCCAGCAGCCGTACCCCACCCGTGGTGTCCACGGAGTCCAGCAGCCGCGCGGCCGCCTCGCGCACGACCGCCGGATCGTCCGTGGGCCCTCTGAGCGTCTCGGAGCGGGTCAGGGTCGAGAAGTCGTACCTGCGCACCTTCAGTACGATCGTCCGCCCCGACAGCCCGGCCCCGCGCAGCCGTCCCACGCACCGGTCGGCGAGCCGCTGCACCTCCAGACCGATCCGCAGCCGGTCGTGGATGTCCACGTCGTAGGTGTCCTCCACCGACACCGACTTCGCCTCACGCTCGGCCACCACGGGCCGCTCGTCATGGGCCAGGGCCATGGCGTGGAGCGCGTGCCCGTGCGCCTTGCCGAGCAGCCGGACCAGCTCGTCCTCGCCCGCTTCGGCCAGTTCCCCGACCGTCGTGATACCCGCCCGGCGCAGATGGTCCCCGGTGGCCGGCCCGACCCCCGGCAGGGTCCGCACCGGCATCGGCCCCAGCAGCGCCCGCTCGGACCCCGGCTCGATGAGCACCAGGCCGTCCGGCTTCGCCTGCTCCGAGGCGATCTTGGCGAGCATCTTGGAGGCGGCGAGCCCCACCGATCCCGTCAGCCCGGTGACCGCCCGTATGTCCGCGCGCAGCTCGATTCCGGCCCGCCGCGCCGATTCCTCGTCCCGGGCCGTCCCGCCGGCCTCCAGGTCCACGAACGCCTCGTCCAGGCTGAGCGGCTCCACCAGCGGCGACAGCTCCCGCAGCAGCGCCATCACCTGCTCGCTGATCGCCCGGTACACGGTGAAGCGCGGCACCAGATACGCGGCGTTGGGTGCCAGCCGACGCGCCTGGGCCATGGGCATCGCCGAGTGCACCCCGAAGACCCGTGCCTCGTACGACGCGGTGGCCACCACCCCGCGCGGTCCGAGCCCGCCCACGACCACGGCCTTCCCGCGCAGACTCGGCTTGGATGCCTGCTCCACCGAGGCGTAGAAGGCATCCATGTCGAGATGCAGGATCGTGGGCGCGTTTCTCACACCTCCGATGCTGCACCACGGCACTGACAATGCCCCGCCGCGGAGCGGGACCGGTGTCAGACCGCCCGGTTGCGGCGCCGCGCCAGCTCGTCCGCGGGGTTGTGCCCGACGAGGGTCTCGCCGGTGTCGATGCGCTCGCCGTGCAGCTGGGAGAGCGCGCTTTCCACGTCCCGCCACACCACGCCGACGGCGATCCCGAAGATGCCCTGACCGCCCTGGAGCAGGGCGTGGACCTCGTCCGGCGAGGTGCATTCGTAGACCGTGGCGCCATCGCTCATCAGGGTCAACCGCTCCAGGTCGCGGAAACCGCGTTCCCTGAGGTGCTGCACGGCCGTGCGGATGTTCTGCAGCGAAACCCCGGTGTCCAGGAACCGCTTGACGATCTTCAGGACGACGACGTCACGAAAGCTGTACAGCCGCTGCGTGCCCGACCCGTACGCGGGCCGCACACTCGGCTCGACCAGGCCGGTGCGCGCCCAGTAGTCCAGCTGCCGGTAGGTGATGCCGGCAGCCGCGCAGGCCGTCGGCCCGCGATAACCGATCTGTTCCGATGCCATGGACGCCGCCCCTCCGCCGTTCGGCACCACCGTCGGCCGCTGCGGAGCGTGATCGACCGCGCTGCTCGGTTGGGGGTACCCCCTGTTCGAACGCAGCTGAGAGCCCGGGGGAGGGTACGGACCGCTCTCCCCGAACCCGCGTCCGGGGGCACCCCCAGCCGTACCGTCGCCGCTGGTTCTCACGCCGACCTCCGTCCTTGACCTGCCTTCACGACGGTAGGCAGTCACCAGGGGTGCGTCAACGATCGCCACACTCGGCACGCCGAGTGATAATCACCCTAGGAGTGGTTTCCCGTGCCCCACCGCGGGGAAAGGCTAGCCGAATGCTTCGGGGGGAGGCCGTAGGACGCTCTCATTGGCCGGTGGCACATGCCCGAGCACCGGGCTGCGAAGCCTACCGGGCGTCCGCCTTCACTGGCTGCTGGTGCCGAAGTCCTCGGGCGAGATCTGGTCGAGGAACTCGCGGAACTTCTCCACCTCGTCCTCCTGCTCGTCCGGAATGGCGATGCCGGCGTCGTCCAGCACCGCGTCACTGCCGTAGATCGGCGTTCCGGTGCGCAGGGCCAGCGCTATGGCGTCGGAGGGACGGGCGCTGACCTCGACGCCACTGGCGAAGACCAGCTCCGCGTAGAAGACACCTTCGCGCAGATCGGTGATGCGTACTTCGGTCAGCTCCTGGCCGACGGCCTCCAGCACGTCCTTGAACAGGTCGTGCGTCAGCGGCCTGGCGGGGGCCATGCCCTGCTGGGCGAAGGCGATCGCCGTCGCCTCCCCCGGCCCGATCCAGATGGGGAGGTAACGGTCGCCTCCCACTTCGCGCAGGAGCACGATCGGTTGGTTGGAGGGCATTTCGACCCGGACACCTACGACATCGAGCTCGTTCACACAGCAACCCTAGGCCGTGCCCGGGACGTTTGGGTAGTCGGGCCGGGAACAGGTGCCCGATCCGGCCGCCCGCGGCCCCCGGCGTTCACGGCAGCCGCACCCCGAGAGCGGTCTTCACCAGTGCCGCGTGCAGCTTGACCGTGAGCGCGGCCAGCTCCTTCGTACGGGCCTCGGCATGGGCCCTGGTCTGCGGGTTGCGGTGGCGTTTGAGCGGGGCCACCACCTGGTCGACCAGTCCGGCCTCGCGGTCGGCGGCCGCCTTCATCACCCGAAGGTGGCGTGGCTCGATCCCGAAACGGCCCAGTTCGGCGACGAGCGCGGCCACGGTGACCGCCTCGGCGTCGTACGCCCCGTCCTC
This sequence comes from Streptomyces sp. NPDC054783, assembly GCF_053611725.1. Classification (NCBI taxonomy): domain Bacteria; kingdom Bacillati; phylum Actinomycetota; class Actinomycetes; order Kitasatosporales; family Streptomycetaceae; genus Streptomyces; species Streptomyces sp. NPDC054783. The sequence continues at coordinate 9,308 of NZ_JBSHAY010000073.1, forward strand.
CAGGGGAGCGATGAGCCCGTACGACTCCCACTCCTTCAGGACGCCCTCGTCGATCTCCGCAGCGGCCAGCAGCTCGGCCCTGCCGACCCGGGCCACCGTGGGCACCGCGACCACCGGCCCCGGAACGTCCTCGGCGGTGCGCTGACGGCCCACGACGGGCAGCTGGACCGCCTCGCCCCGCTCCATGGCGTCGAGGTGCTCGCGGATCACCTTGAGCGGCAGATAGTGGTCCCGCTGCATCCTCAGCACATGCGCCAGGCGCTCGACATCCCCGGCGCTGAACTTGCGGTACCCCGAGGGGGTCCGCTGCGGCTCGATGAGCCCCTCCGCCTCCAGGAAACGGATCTTGGAGATGGTGACTTCGGGGAATTCGTCGCGCAGCACGGTCAGCACCGTGCCGATGCTCATCAGCCGACTGTCCCTGGCGGCGGTACCGCTTCCGGCACCGCCGCTCGGTGTTTGAAGCATGGACCTTCCCTGGGGTCCCCCCGGACGCCGGTCCGGGGGCGGGTCAGATGCCCTGCCGGCTCGCGTAGAACACCAACCGGTACTTGCCGATCTGCACCTCGTCACCGTTCGACAGAGCGACCTGGTCGATCCGCTCACGGTTGACGTACGTGCCGTTGAGACTGCCCACGTCGGCCACGGTGAACGAGCCGTCCGCGGAGCGCCGGAACTCCACGTGCCGGCGTGAGACCGTGACGTCGTCCAGGAAGATGTCGCTCTGTGGGTGACGGCCGGCCGTGGTCAGGTCGCTGTCCAGCAGGAAGCGGCTGCCCGAGTTCGGCCCCCGGCGCACCACCAGCAGCGCGGAGCCCATCGGCAGCGCGTCCACCGCGGCCTGCGCCTCGGGCGACAGCATCGGCATCTGCGTCTGGCCGGTGACCTCGGCGTCGTAGGCCTCGAGACCGGAGATCGAGATCGTGGACGTCGTCTCGGAGGCACGCTCCGGCGCCACTCCGGGACGCAGCGGCGCGCCACAGTTCGAACAGAAGCGGGCGTTCTCCGCGTTGCGGTTACCGCACCTCGTACACACCAGGACCGACATGGACGGATCCTCCTGCGGCTGCCCCGCCGGGGCGTTGGAAGCGTACGGACCGGGGGCGAACCCTCCACCCGCAGCTGAGGTTGACGGTTGGCCGAAACCTATGCCGCCGGACTGGGCAGGGTCAACCGACGCCCCGCCCTGACCTCCGGAAATGTCACCGCCCGGACCAGCGACCTGGTCCCTGAACAGCGGGCGCTGGCCCTCCGCGTCAGGCTGTGCGCGGTGACGAGCGGTCGCGTTGTCGCTGCCCTCTCGCGCGCTCTTGCGGAACAACTTCGCAAACAACTTCACGGGCGATTCCCCTTGACCGAAACAGACCCGCCCGTGGGGCAGGACGAACCCTGATTGCCTACACCGGCCGAGCCGGACATTCTCACAACGTCCGTATCCACCAGACAGTTTCCACCACGCACCACCCCTTCGGTGCGCCGACCCCCCGCAACCTCATGCCCCTGCCTGACGTCCCCCATGCACCACCGGTTCACTGGGAGGACGACCGAGCGTAGTCAGGCCGCTTCGCCTGCCGCAAGGCGTCCACGACGATCTTGTCCGACTGCTGGACCGTCACCGTGGCCTGCTCCTTCTCCAGTGTCTGCACCACACCCCCGGGGATGTTCAGCGCCGGCTCCAGGTCCTGCGGCTTGCCGATGACCTTGAAACGATAGGGGGCGTTGATCTTGTTCCCGTCGACGCCGACGCCGTTGCCGGAGTCCGTGAAGTAGGTGCCCGCGACCACCCGGACCCCGTTCACCTGGATCGCCTCCGCACCGGCCGCGCGCAGCTCCTGGATCGCGTCGAGCAGCATGTCCGCCTTGACCGTCCCCTTCGTGTCCTCGATCGTCATCGTGATGCCGGGACCCTGCGCCGCCACGGTGCCCGCCAGAATGCCGAGTTGCCTCTCCTTCTCGGCCGTCTGCTTGCGGGCCTCCGCCGCCTGGTCGGAGCTGCTCTGCAGTTCCTGGCGCTGCTTTTCGAGTCCCTGCTTCTCGTCCTCAAGACGCTGCGTACGCGAATCCAGTTCATCGAGGATGCGAACAAGATCCTCCTGGCGTGCGCCGCGCAGCGCGCTGTCGCTGTCGCTGTTGGACGCCACCTGCACCGCCAGGCCGAAGCCGAGGCCGAACAGCAGCAGGGCGACGATGAGTTGGGCCCGGGTCACCCGCGGCGGCCACAGCCCCTTCACCAGCCGCTGCCGACCGGTCAGCGGCGCTTCCGCCTGCTGCTCCGGCTGCTCAGGCCGCTCCTGCTGCTCCGGCGCCGGCTCCGGTGCCCGCGCGGGCACCTCCTCGGGCAGTTCCTTGCGCAGCCTGTTCTCCGGCTTGTCCGGCTTCTGCGGGGTGCCCGGCTGCTCGTTCCGCTCGTTCTGCTCGCTCATCGGTGTCACGCCCGGAACACGTGCCGCCGGATCGCCGCGGCGTTGGAGAAGATCCGGATGCCGAGGACGACCACGACGCCCGTGGACAGCTGCGCGCCCACGCCCAACTTGTCGCCGAGGAACACGATCAACGCGGCGACGACCACGTTCGACAGGAACGACACGACGAAGACCTTGTCGTCGAAGATCCCGTCGAGCATGGCCCGCAGACCGCCGAACACGGCGTCCAGCGCCGCGACGACGGCGATCGGCAGATAAGGCTCGACGACCGCCGGAACCTCGGGCCGGACCAACAGGCCGGCCACGACTCCCACGACGAGGCCCAGTACGGCGATCACGATGTGCCCTTCTCAGTCTTCTCGGTGCTCGGCTGTGCTGTGCGTACGATCACACTCGGTGCGGCGGGCAACCGCAGGTCGCCCGCTGTGGAGATGGTGGCGCGGATGCCGAAGTTCTGCTCCAGGGCGTGCAGATACAGGCCGTCCGCGCTGTTGCGGAAATCGGTGTTCAACCGTTCCCCGTCCCCCACCGCCAGCACCGTGTACGGCGGCACCAGCGGTCTGTTGTCGACCAGTATCGCGTCTCCCGCCGCCCTGATCGCGGACAGGGCGGTCAGCCGCTGCCCGTTGATGGAGACGGCCTCGGCGCCGGACTCCCACAGCCCGTTCACCACGCGCTGCATGTCCCGGTCGCGCACCCGGCCGGTGTCGGAGAACCCGGAGGTCTCCCGCGGGTTGGTGCCGTCACCGCCGGTGCTGGCCTCCTTGGCGTCGTTCACCACGACCTCGACACCCGGACCGTGGACCGCCGTGGCCCCCGACAGCACGCCCGCCAGGTCGGCCTGTGCGCTGCCGCCGCTCGACTTCAGCGCCGCCCGCTGGCGCGCGCTGACGTCGTCCCGGAGCTTGTCGACCGTGCCCTCCAGCTTGTCCGCGTTCGCGGTCTCGCCGTCGATGCGGTCGATCAGCTCCTGCCGCTCCTTGGCGACCACCGGTGCCGCCGCCCGCGTCTGCGCCGCCCCGACGGTCACGACCAGCGCCGCGAGCACGAGACCGGCCGCGAGGCCGAGCTTCGCCCGCAGGGTCCTGGGCAGGCCGCCCTCGCCCTGGGACGTCCTGCGGGCGGCGGCCTCTGCATACCCGTCGTCGAGGCTGTGATCCATGACGTTGGTGATCAACGACATGGAGGCGTCCGGACGCTGCGGCCGCGTGGGGCTGCTCCGAACGGGGGGTTGCTGCGGCATGCCGCACATCGTCGCATGTCGCGAGGAGTACCTCCGAATGGCCCCACCGGCGTGCCGGACAGACCCCCTCGGGGGACACTTGTCCGGCACGCGCGCGTGCGTGGATTCTGCCGTCCGGCGGTCTGCGTTCCGGTCTGTGTTCCCTTACCTCCCGGCGCTGTCCACGACGGCCGACCACTCGTCCAGCAGGGCCTGAGCCGAGGCGTCGTCGGGTCCCTCGGCCCACAGATGGGTGACGGCCTCGGCCGGGTCGGGCAGCACCATCACCCAGCGCCCATCCGTCTCCACGACCCGCACACCATCCGTCGTGTCGACAAAGCGATCCCCTGCGGCCTCGACCACCCGCCGCATGACCAGACCCTTCACGGCCCACGGCGTGGCCAGGTCCCGCTTGAGGACGTGCGCCCGCGGGATCCGCGCGTCGATCTGGCTCAGCGTGAGCTGCGTGCGCGCCACCAGCCCGATCAGCCGCACGAAGGCCGCCGTGCCGTCGTAGACGCTGCTGAACTCGGGGACGATGAACCCGCCCTTGCCGTCACCGCCGAAGATGGTGCCCTCCTCGCCGCCGACGCGCGTGAGGTCGTCGGGCGAGGTGGTGGTCCACTCGACCTGGGTGCCGTGGTAGGCGGCCACCTGCTCGGCGATCCGGGTCGTGGTCACGGGCAGCGCGACCCGGCCGCTGCGCCGCTCCGCGGCCACCAGGTCCAGCATCACCAGCAGTGCGCGGTCGTCCTCGATGATCCGGCCCTTCTCGTCCACGAGCGAAAGCCGCTCGCCGACAGGGTCGAACCGGACACCGAACGCGGCCCCCGAGGAAGCCACTATCTCGCCGAGCCGCATCAGGCCCTTGCGCCGTATCTCGGCCGTCTCCGTGGGCCGTGACTCGTCCAGACCGGGGTTGATGGTCAGGGAGTCCACGCCCAGCTTGCCGAGCAGGCTGGGCAGCACCAGCCCGGAGCTGCCGTTGGAGGCGTCGACGACGACCTTCAGGCCGGATTCGGCGATCCCGGTCGTGTCGACGTTCCGCAGCAGCGATCCGGTGTACGAGTCGAAGACGCTCGCCGGGAAGTACAGGTCGCCGATCTCACCGGGGAACGCCCGCCGGTACTCCTGCCGCGCGAACACCCGGTCCAGCTTGCGCTGGCTGCCCTGCGACAGGTCGGCGCCGTTGCCGTCGAAGAACATGATGTCGACCGAGTCCGGCACGCCGGGCGAGGTCCGGATCATGATGCCGCCGGCGCTGCCGCGCGCGGTCTGCTGCCGGGCCACGGGCAGCGGTACGTTCTCCAGGTCGCGTACGTCGATGGCACTGGCCTGCAGCGCGGAGATGACCGCCCGCTTGAGCGCACGGGCGCCTCGCGAGTGGTCGCGGGCCGTGGTGACCGTGGAGCCCTTCTTGAGGGTGGTGGCATAGGCGCCGGCCAGCCGCACGGCGAGTTCCGGCGTGATCTCCACGTTCAGGATGCCGGACACACCGCGGGCGCCGAACAGATGGGCCTGCCCCCGCGACTCCCAGATGACGGAGGTGTTGACGAAGGCACCGGCCTCGATGGTCTTGAACGGGTAGACCCGGACGTTGCCCTGAACGATCGATTCCTCGCCGATCAGGCACTCGTCACCGATGACCGCGCCGTCCTCGATCCGCGCCGCACGCATGATGTCGGTGTTCTTGCCGACGACGCAGCCGCGCAGATTGCTGTGCTGTCCGACGTACACGTTGTCGTGCACGACGGCCTTGTGCAGAAAGGCACCGCTCTTGACGACGACGTTCGAACCGACGACCGTGTGCTCCCGGATCTCCGCGCCGGCCTCGACCTTCGCGTAGTCGCCGATGTACAGCGGCCCCCGCAGTACGGCATCGGAGTGCACCTCGGCGCCTTCCGACACCCACACCCCGGGAGAGATCTCGAATCCGTCGATGTCGACGTTGACCTTGCCCTCGAGAACGTCGGCCTGGGCCTTCACATAGCTCTCGTGGGTGCCCACGTCCTCCCAGTAGCCTTCGGCGACAAAGCCGTAGATCGGCTTGCCATCCTTCATCAGCTGCGGGAAGACGTCACCGGACCAGTCGACCGGAACATCGGGTTCGACGTAGTTGAACACCTCGGGCTCCATGACATAGATGCCCGTGTTGACCGTGTCGGAGAAGACCTGCCCCCAGGTCGGCTTCTCCAGGAAACGCTCGACCTTGCCTTCCTCGTCGACGATGGTGATGCCGAACTCCAGCGGATTGGGCACCCGGGTCAGACAGACCGTGACCAGCGCGCCCTTCTCCTTGTGGAAATTGATCAGCTCCGTGAGGTCGAAGTCGGTCAGGGCATCGCCGGAGATGACCAGGAAGGCATCGTCCTTCAACGCCTCTTCGGCGTTCTTGACGCTTCCGGCGGTACCGAGTGGCTTCTCCTCATTGGCATACGTGAGCTCCATTCCGAGCTCTTCGCCGTCGCCGAAGTAGTTCTTGACGAGCGATGCCAGGAACTGGACGGTGACAACGGTCTCGGTGAGCCCGTGCCTTTTGAGCAGCCGTAGCACGTGCTCCATGATCGGGCGGTTGGCCACGGGCAGGAGCGGCTTGGGCATGCTAGAGGTCATGGGGCGCAGGCGGGTGCCTTCGCCCCCGGCCATCACGACGGCCTTCATGTCGGAAGCGTCCTCCTCCAAGAGACGACGGTCTAGCCGACTTCACCCGTCCAGATTGTCCCGCACTTTTCCACCGCGGGCCATCGTGGCGTAACGTCCGGACAATCGCCGAGCTCAATCGGCCATGGCGTCCGCACGAACCAAACGGCGGACCTGTACCACGTAGAGCACTCCTGCCCACCAGTAGAGCGTTGTACCCCATCCGGCGAACGCCCATCCGAAAACAGCGGCGAGTGACGCGATCCAAGTGCTCCCGTCGCTAAGGAGCAGCAACGGGAAGGCGTACATCAAGTTGAAGGTGGCTGCCTTCCCCAGGAAGTTCACCTGCGGCGGCGGATACCCGTGCCGGCGGAGGATGCCCACCATCACCAGAAGCATCAGCTCTCTCGCGAGCAGGAGGCCGGTCAGCCACAGCGGCAGGATCTCCCGCCAGGTGAGACCGACCAGCGTGGAAAGAACATAGAGCCGGTCGGCGGCGGGATCGAGAAGCCGGCCGAGACTGCTGATCTGATTCCAGCGCCGGGCGAGCTTGCCGTCGAGATAGTCGCTGATCCCGCTGAAGGCCAGCACGAGGAGAGCCCAGCCGTCGCTCTTGGGACCCCCGAACTCGGGCCTGAGGATGAGCCACAGGAAGACGGGTACTCCGACGAGCCGTGCCATGCTGAGGATGTTGGGGATGGTGAGGACCCGGTCAGTCTGGACACGGGTCTCCTGGACCTCCACCCGGGGGCCTCCTGTGCGAAACGAGCCAACGATGCCCCCTGACCCTACCTCAACGCAAAAAAGCTCCGGCTCTTGGGCAGTGCCCAAGAGCCGGAGCTGTAAAAGGAGTTCGGCAGTGTCCTACTCTCCCACAGGGTCCCCCCTGCAGTACCATCGGCGCTATGAGGCTTAGCTTCCGGGTTCGGAATGTAACCGGGCGTTTCCCTCACG
>NZ_JBSHAY010000074.1:0-14112 GCF_053611725.1 Streptomyces sp. NPDC054783
CGACGATGCCCCCTGAGGATCAGGGGGCATCGTCGTGCGCGGCCGGTTCGCCCGGTGTCACGGGTTCCCGGTGCGCGCCGCGGGCTCCTCCTCCGCCGCCGGTGCGGTCGGTACGACGGTGAGGGCCGGCGGGGCGGGCTGGACCGGCTCCTCGGTCTTTCGGACCTGGGTCCTGGCCAGGGCCGCGTACCGGTCGGGGCGGGCGGAGCGGATCCACAGGCCGTAGAGCACGCCGCCGGCGGTCGCCGCGACCAGCAGCCACGGCAGCGCGTGCACGACGGGGCTGTCGGTGCCGGTCAGCACGGAGAAGTTCGCCACCAGCAGCACCACGGAGAAGGTGAGTCCGGCGAAGCTGATCAGCGGGGCCAGCACGGTGCGCCACCAGTGGCGCTCGGGCCGGCCGCGGAAGAAGCCGACGACGGACAGGGCGGCCGCCGCCTGCAGCACGACGATGCCCAGCGTGCCGACGCCCAGCATGCTGGTCGCCAGGTTGGTGTACGGGTCGAGTCCGGCGAGGGCGAACACCGTCACCAGCACGACCGTCAGCGTGGTCTGCACCAGGCTGGCCCGGTGCGGCGCGTTGCGTTTGGGGTGGATCGCGTCCAGGAAGCCGGGCAGCACCCGTTCGCGGCCCAGGACGTACATGTAGCGGTTGGCCGCGTTGTGCAGGGCCAGGACGCCCGCGAAGAGGCTGGTGCACAGCAGGATCGCCATCACCGAGGTGACGGACTTGTCGAGGTAGTCGTCGCTCAGGTTGAAGAAGAGGTTGCCCAGGTCGTGCTTCGCCGTCCTGCGCAGGTGGGACGGGCCGATCGCGCCGACGGCGATCCAGCTGGTGAAGGCGTAGAAGACGGTGATGGTCAGGACGGAGATGTACGTCGCCATCGGGACGCTGCGCCTGGGGTTGCGGGACTCCTCCCCGTACAGCGCCGCGGACTCGAAGCCGATGTACGAGGCGAACGCGAACATCGCGGTGACGCCGGCGCCCGCCCCGAGGACGGTGTGCGGCGCGAACGACGTGGCGGGCAGCGCGCCGCCGCCGTGCCGGACGATCACGGCGATGTCCAGCAGCATCAGGATGCCGATCTCACCGACCAGCAGGACCTGCAGGACCCGGGCGCTGAAGTCGATCTGGCGGTAGCCGAGCACGCCCATCGCGACGACGCTCAGCGCCGCCCACCACTCCCAGGGCAGGTGCACACCCGCCTGGTCGCCGACGATCCGGGTGAAGTAGGCGAAGGTGCCGACCATTCCGACGGTGGCGGTGTTGTACGACAGCACCGCCACCAGTCCGGCGCCGACGGCCGGCGGGCGGCCCAGCCCGCTGGAGACGTAGGTGTAGAAACCGCCGGCGTTGACGATCCTGCGGCTCATGGCGGCGTAACCGACCGAGAAGCACAGCAGGGTGACGCCGGCGAACAGGAACATCGCCGGCACGCCGGGCCCGTTGCCGATGGCGAAGGCGAGCGGCACCGTGCCGACCAGGGCCGCGAGCGGTGCCGCCGCGGCCACGACCATGATGACGATCTTCCGGGTGCTGAGCGTGGGACGCAGGCCGTGGGCCGGCCCGTTCCCTGTTGTGGTTGCAGGCATGTCCGACATGGCGAGTCCAGCTTGGTGAGGGGACGGGGATACTGCCGGTGCTGGGGGACAGCCGGCGCGGTGAGGGCGCGGTCAGGCGGGGGCCAGGACGAGGGCGGCGTTCTGCCCGCCGAACGCCGCCGACTGGCTCACGGCGAGTGCGGGGGCGAGCGGACGTGCCGTCGTGGGGACGTCGAGCTTGACCCGCGGGTCCAGGTCGTCGAGGTTGGCGGTGGGCGGCACCGTGCCGTGTTCGAGCGCCAGGACGGTCAGGGCGGCCTCGGCCGCGCCCGCCGCGCCGAGCATGTGGCCGGTGACGCCCTTGGTCGAGGTGACCAGGGTGTCCGGGCCCAGCACCCGCTCGATCACCTCCGACTCCACCAGGTCGTTCAACTGGGTCGAGGTGCCGTGGGCGTTGACGTGCCCGATGTCGCTCGGGCCGGCCCCGGCGTCGGACAGTGCCTCGCGCAGCGACTGCTCCAGGCCCCGGCCGTCGGGGGCGGGCGCGGTGACGTGGTGGGCATCGGCGGACATGCCGAAGCCGACCAGGCGCGCGCGTACCCGTGCCCCGCGGGCGCGGGCGTCGGCCGCCCGTTCCATGACGAGGATCGCCGACCCCTCCCCCGCGACGAATCCGTCCCGGGCGGCGTCGAACGGCCGGGATGCCCCGGCCGGGTCGTCGTGCCGGGCGGACAGGGCGCCCATCTGCGCGAACGCGGCGATCACCAGCGGGGTGACCATGGCCTCGGTGCCGCCCGCCACGACGATGTCGCAGCGGTGCAGGTTCAGCAGGTCCCGGGCCACCCCGATGGCCGTGGTGCCCGACGCGCAGGCGGTGGACACCACGAGGCTGGGGCCGGTGGTGCCCAGCTCGATCGAGACCCGGCCGGCCGCCAGGTTCGACAGGTGCATCGGCAGCAGCTGCGGGGAGACCTTCTTGGCGGACGCCTCCAGCAGCACGCGCGCCTGTGCTTCCAGCGTGGTGGCGCCGTAGCCGCCGCAGCCGAGCACGACACCCACCCGGGAGCCGTCCCAGGTGCCGGGGTCCAGGCCGGCGTCGGCGAGTGCCTCGCGTACGGCGACGATCGCGAACTGCACGAACGGGTCGAGGCGGCGCGCCGCCCGGCCGCCGAGCAGGGCCACCGGGTCGAAGTCCGGTACCCGGCAGGAGATCCGGACCAGGTTGTCGCGGAGCACCGGGTCCGGCGCGGCGGTGGGCCGGCCCGCGCGGACCCGGTCCCACGACGCGGCCACGCCGACGCCCGCCGGGGTGACCATGCCGAGCCCGGTCACCGCTATGTCGCGGTCCGCCATCACGCCGCCCTGGTGGACCGGGCGCTCAGAGCCTCGACGATCGGGCCGACCGAGCGCAGCTCGATGAGGTCCTCCTCGGAGACCTCGGCACCGAACTTCTCCTGCAGTGCCAGGGAGAGCTCGACGAGTTCCAGCGAGTCGAACTCCAGGTCCTCCAGGCTGGCGTCGGGCGTGATCTTGTCCTCGGGTACCTGGAAGGAAACGACCAGGACTTCCTTGAATTGCTCGTACATCGTTCGGTTCTCCTTGTTCGGTTCGGTCCTTGGGGTCTCAGCGCGGGTCGTCCTGTGCGGCGGTCTCCGTCAGCGCGGTCACGTCGGGCCAGACGAGGGTGGTCGCGGCCCAGGTGAGTCCGGAGCCGAACGCCACCAGCAGGGCCCGGTGGCCCGGCGTCAGCTCCCCGGACAGCGCGGACTCCGCGAGCAGCAGGGGGATCGACGCGGCGCCGGTGTTGCCGACCCGGTCGATGTTGGTGAGCCTGCGTTCGGGCTCGATGCCGAGCTTCTCGGCGACCGAGTCGCAGATCCTGGCGTTGGCCTGGTGGGCGGCGAGCCGGTCGACGTCGGCGAGGTCCCACCCGGCGAGTTCCAGCGCGTCGAGCGACGCCTGCCGCATGCGCTGCACCGCGTGCCGGTAGGTCTCCTTGCCGCGCATCTGCAGATAGTGGTCCGCGCGGTCCGGCTCGGTCCCCGCCGACCGTTGCCGGGAACCGCCGGCCGGCACCTGGAGCAGCTCGGCCAGGTCGCCGTCGCTGCCCAGGACACACGGGCCGACGGCGCCCGGCTCCGTGGGCTCCCCGGCCCGCAGGACGACGGCGCCGGCGCCGTCGCCGAGGATGGCCGCGGTGTTGCGGTCCAGCGGGTCGCGGATCAGGCTCAGGGTCTCCGCGCCGATCACCAGGACGCGGCGGGCGCCGCGGGCCGCGATCAGCCCGGACGCCAGGGACAGGCTGTAGAGGAACCCGGAGCAGGCGGCGGTGACGTCGAAGGCGCCGACGCCGCCGAGGCCGAGCCGGGCGGCGACGGCGGGCGCCGTGGCGGGGCAGAAGTTCCAGTCGGGTGTGGTCGAGGTCAGCACGACCGCGTCCACCCGGCCGTCGCCGTCGGCCTTGAGCGCCAGCCGCCCGGCCTGTACGGCGAGGTCGCCGGTGGACACGGGCGGATCGACATGACGGCGCTCGCGTATCCCGATGCGCGCCCTGATCCAGGCGTCGGAGGTGTCCAGCCCCCGGGCGATCTCGTCGTTGCCGACGGCCCGGGGCGGCAGGCAGGCACCGATGCCGGTGAGCACCGCGGCGGGGGCGGCGGCTGCGGGCTGCCGGGCCATCACCGCTCCTGCTGGGCGCCGCCGAGGCCCATGTAGGCCATGCGGACCTCGGCCATCTCGTCGGTCCACTGCTCGGCCATGGCGTAACGCTCCTCCGGCTCGGTGTCGAGCAGCCGGCGGCCGGGCCAGACCTCGTAGTCCTTGAGCAGGTCGGTGTGGTCCTGCATGCCCTTCTGGAAGAGGTGCTCGCGGGGCATCACGAACTCCCTGTCGGGCACCTCGTTCCACAGCTGCAGCCCCTCCTGGATGATCTGTTCCAGGCGCGGCCGGTAGCCGGGGTTCTCGACGAGCGCGTCGCGGATGATGGTGCTGCCGACGGTCAGGTGCCGGATCTCGTCGATGGCCGCGCCGTGCGCGATCTCCCCGGCCGCCGGGTCCAGCAGGTCCCACTTGCGCTCGCTGAGTTCGGCGGCGGGCGCGAGCACGCCCTCGACGACGATCGTGAAGATGGCCACCGCGCCGATGAAGTCCTCGGGATCGCTGACGATCGGCACCGCCCACCGCTCCAGCGGGTCCAGCACCCGGGCACGGTAGTCGGCGGCCAGGTCGGCGACGTACGTCAGCAACTCCTCCTGCGGCACGCCGAGTTCGACCAAGTGCTGGCGGAAGACGCGGGCGTGCCGGGCCTCGTCGAGGAGCTGGGTGGCGAAGAACTCCATCTCCGGGATGCCGGACGCGTTGGTCACGTAGTGGCCGAGGATGCGGGTGGCGCGCTCCTCGGAGACCGCACGCAGGCCCAGCTCGTGGATCAGGGCCTCGCGCAGCGGCCCGGGCTCGCGCATGTACGCCGGTGTCGCGGCCTCGGCGCTGTGACCGGTCTCCACCCGGCCGGCCAGCGTGCCCTGGGCCACGCCGCGCAGCCAGTAGGCGACGTTGCAGCCTTCCGGGGTGAGGGTGAGCTCCTTGGCCCCGTCGAGCAGCCCGGGAGCGGTGTCCCAGGCGGTCTCCTCAGGGATGTCCGCGGGCGTCTGTGTGGTCATGAGGGCTTCTTTCCTTTCGCTGGCGGGCAGCTCGGGGCGGGCCGGGGCGGGGCGGGGCGGGCGGCTGTTCACTCCAGGGCGGTGGTGCTCGTACCGGCCGGGTCGTGCCGGTCGCTGCGACGCTCGCGCAGTTCGCGGGTCTCCGCGGCGAACAGCCGCCCGTCGAGGTTGAGCAGCGGACTGCCGCAGCCGGCCCGGCCGTCCACCACCTCGGCGATCAGCAGGTCGTGGTCACCGACCGGATGGCGGGCGGTGACCCGGCAGGACAGCGTGGCGAGCGTGCGGTCCAGCGCCGGGGCGCCGGTCAGCTGGTCGCTCCGCCAGTCCAGCAGCGCGAACTGGGCCTCGCCGGCGGGTCGTTCGGGGTTGGCGAACCAGTCGGCCACCAGTGCCTGACGATTGGTCAGCAGGTTGGCGGTGAAGCAGCCCGCGGTGGTGGCGAGCCGGGTGAAGGCGGAGCCGGTCCTGAGGCAGACGCTGATCAGGAGCGGATCGCGGGAGACCGCGCTGACGGCGCTGACCGTGGTGCCGTGCACGGCTCCCCCGTGTGCCGCGGTCAGTACGCTCACTCCGGTGGCCAGCCGGCGGAGGGCGGCGCGGCGGGGTGCCGCTGCGCCGCCGTCCGCGGCTGGTGCCGGCAGCGGTGGGGCGGTGGTGGTCACCTGTCCGCTGCCGCTCACGCGTGGCTCGGATCACGAGGCACGCGTTGCTCGGGTGAGGCTGGTCCGGCCGGAACGCCGTCCGAGGTCACGGGCCTCAGCTTCGCGATCAGCCGGCGGAACTCGGGGTTGGGCTCCGGCTCGAAGGGCAGCCCGAACGGCTTGAGGAAGTTGCCGAAGATCCCGCGGTCGCCGAACAGGTGGAAGGGGATCGCCAGCAGCGCCCATTCGGGCCCCGCGAGCCAGATCCACAGCCCGACCACGATGCTCTGGGTGACCAGGCTGTGCATGGTGTTGTAGGCCATGTAGTAGCCGCGGTGGATGCGGTGGTCCGGGCTGCGCCGGTAGGCGATCGCACCGGGGATGTACCCGAGGACGTCGATGTAGAGGAACAGGACGGCGGCGTGGACCCAGTTCACGTCGCCCGCGTGGGCGATGAGCAGACCGGTCGACACCAGGAAGCCGACCACGTACTCGGCGCGGTGCAGACGGTAGGTCGTCGGTGTCTCGAATTGGTTGGCGTGGTCCATCGTTGCCTCCTTCACCTGGTCCCGGAGCCGACGCCGAGCCCGGAGGCGGTGAGGTCGTCGTCGCCGAGGATCCGCGCGCCGCCGAACAGGCCGGTGACGGCGCGCGCGATGGTTTCCTTGATCACTCGCTCGGCGATCGGGTCGAGGATGCTCTCCATGCTCGCGATGCCGAAGTCGAAGTCGGCCCGGAAGTGCACGGCGCAGCCGCCGCCCGGGCGGGCGGTGAGCTGCCAGGCGCCCGACATGGTGTCGAAGTCGCCCTCGACCTGTTCGAACTCGATGCGTCCGTCGGACAGCAGAAACGTCTCCCGCTCGGTCCAGCACAGCAGCCCGCTGCGGAAGTTCAGCTCCCAGCTGGAGCGGCCGGTCCCGTGCGGCAGGCTCTGGTGGACCTCGGTGGACTTCACGTGCCGGGTCAGCTCGGGGTACTTCTCGAACCGTACGAGTTCCGGAAGGACGCCCGCGGGCTCCACCCCGTCGATCTCGGCGTTCAGTTCGACGCGTCGCATGGTGATCAGCCGCCTTCCGGCATCCGGGCGCGGCGATCGACGAGATCGCGGGTCGCGCGGTCGAGGGAGTCGAGCAGGTGGTCGACCTCGGCGTCGCCGAGCAGCGCGGGCGGGGTGAAGCGCACCACCGCGCTGCCGGTCATGGAGTGGTTGGCGACGACGCCGTGGTTGAACAGTTCCAGCAGCAGCTCGCCGGCCAGTCCGGCGTCGGCGAACTCCATTCCGATGAGCAGGCCCTGGCCCCGCACGTCCACCACGAGGTCCTGGCAGTTCTCCCGGACGATGCGCTCGATGTCCGGCAGCAGCCGCTCGCCGAGCGCCTCGGCCCGCTTGACCAGTCCGTCCTCCTGGATGGCGGCGATCGCTCCCTGGACCCCGGCCATCAGCAGCGGGGCGCCGGAGAACGTCCCGGTGTGGATGAACGGGTCCTTGTCGAAGGGCTTGAAGGTGCGGGCGTCGGCGAGGGCGGCCGAGACCGGCACCACTCCGCCGCCCAGCGCCTTGCCGGTGAGCAGGACGTGCGGCGTGACGCCGTACAGGTCCGCCCCCCACCAGGCGCCGAGCCGTCCCAGGCCGGTCTGGATCTCGTCCAGGATGAGGAAGCCCTCGTACTGGCGCACCAGGCGTTCGACGCCGGGCAGATAGCCGGGCGGCGGCAGGATGACGCCACCCTCGCCCTGCACCGGTTCGACGATGACGCACACCTCACCGGGGTGCGCGGACAGTTCCTTCTCCAGCGCTTCGAGGTCCCCGAAGGGGATGTGCGTGACATCCGGCAGCAGGGGCCGGAAGGGCCGCTGGTAGACGTCCTTCGCCGTGGCCGACAGGGCGCCGAGCGTCTTGCCGTGGTAGCCCTGTGCCATCGACACCAGGCGGCGCCGGCCGTTCGCGCGGGCAAGCTTGAGTCCCGTCTCCACCGCCTCGGTGCCCGACAGGGAGAAGTGCACCCGGTCGAGTCCGGCGGGGGCCACCGCGGTCAGTGCCTCGGCGGCGCGGGCGATGGACGGTTCCAGCAGGATGCGGGTGGCGGTCGGGTTGACGGCCAGCTGCTCCTGCACGGCCGCGAGGACCCGCGGGTGCCGGGCGCCCATGATGAGGACGCCGTAGCCGCCGCAGTTCAGCAGCCGCTCGCCGTCGTCGGTGTGGACCCACGGGCCGTCGGAGGAGACCTCCATGTGCCCGCCGAACAGGTCGGCGACGGTGGCACGGCCCTTGCTCAGATGCCGGCGGTACAGGTCGAGGATCTCGTCCAGGCCGTCGGGCGGGGGTGCGGTGCTCGGTGTGTGCGCGGTCATGACGTCGTTCCCTGTCGTGGATGCCATGGATGCCATGGGTGCCGTCCGGGGTGCGTGCGCCGGGGTCCGGCGGTCACGCCAGGACCAGCGGCCCGCCGGACAGGAAGTCCACCAGCGCCTCGGCGGTGCTGGTGCGGGACGGCGGGTGGAAGGCGAGCGGGCGCACGGCGGAGGCCAGGTACGCGGTCTCGGCGGAGCCGATGAACTCCATCCCGCCGAGCAGTTCGACGGCCAGCGCGGCGGCCCCGACGAGCAGTTCCTGCACCGAGAAGCGGGTGACCAGCGTGCCGGCCACGGTGGATTCGCTGATCTCGCCGTCCCGGATGGTGCGGGCCATGCCCTCGGTCAGCTCGATCGCGGCCTCGGTGCGCAGGGCGAGCGTGGAGCGGTCGGTGACCGAACCGCGGCCGCGCTCCAGGACCCGAGCGGTCAGCGCGCTGGCGGCACCGGTGTAGGCGGCGGTGATCAGCAGCTCGAACCAGATGAACCCGGCGGTCTGCAGGTCGTCGAAGCGGGCCGGGTCGTCGGCGGTGGCGCGGACGAACAGCTCCTCCTCGACGAAGACGTTCTCCAGCCGAACTTCGTCGCTCTCCGCGCCGGCCATGATGTCGCTGGACCAGAAGGGGTGCCGGGAGATGCCGGGCCGGTCGGCGGGCAGCACGGCCATGGCCAGCTCGGGGACACCGCCCTCGCCGGGCAGCGTCACGCCGAGGGTCAGCAGGTCCATCGAGTGCGACAGGCTGCACGGCTTCTTGGATCCGTTGACGAGGAAGCCGCCCTCGGCCGGGGTCGCGGTCATGGCGGGGTTGAGGATGTTCTGCTCGGTACGGCCCTCGGCCCAGCCGGAGGCCATCAGCAGCCGGTCGGGGGCCACCCGGCGCATCAGCTCGGCCTGGTGGCCGGTGAGGCGGGACAGCTCGGGGTCCAGCGCGAGAAGTGTGGCGACGGTGAAGTGGTGCATGGTCGCGGCGGCGCCGAGCGACGGCGAGTGGGCGCCGATGGCGCGCATCACCCGTACGGCCTGGAGCGGGTCGGCCTCCCGGCCGCCGAGCGCGGCGGGCACCAGCAGCGCGGCACCGTCGTGCGCCCGGAACAGGTCGATCACCTTGCTGCCGGGCCGCTCCCGCTCGGCGAACGGGATCCCGGCGAGCGCGCCGATCAGTCCGGGGTGGTGCTTCTCGCAGGCGGCGACGGCCGTGTCGAGGGAACGCATGGGAATGTCTCGCTTCCGTTGGGATGTCAGAACTCGAAGACGGCGGCGCGCGGTGACACGTCGTGCGCCACGCTCACGCCCTGCAGGCGCGAGGTCTTGAGCATCGGATAGTTGGCCTCACCGAAGACGCCGCTGGTCAGGCCGGTACCGCCATGCGTGGGGAGGTACGGGACAGTGCCGATGTGGGAGTCGTTGATCTTCAGCAGGCCGCCGTTGCGTACGCGGCGCACGACGTGGTCGATGACGTCGGGGCCGCTGCTCCACAGCGAGTTGCGCAGGCCGTACGCGTTGGAATTGACGAAGTCGATCATTCGGTCGAGGAGGATGTCGTCGGCGGCCGGCTCCGGCACCACCACCGGGATGAGCGGGAAGAACGTCTCCAGCCGTACGACGTCGAGCCGGCGCGGATCGCCGGGGCCGTCCACCCGGACCACCGTGGGTTCCAGGAACACCCCCGCCTCGGAGGGGGTGCCGTCCAGTTCGATCCGCCGGCCGCCGCAGACGATCCGGGCTCCGGCCTCGGTGGCCTCGCGCAGCAGGGAGAAGAAGCGCTCGCTGCGGCGCACCGGCGACAGCAGCACGTCCTCGTCCTCGGGCAGGCCGGGGGTGATGTCGGCGGCCAGCCGGGCCACCCGGTCCAGCAGGGCGTCGGCGACGGCGGGGTGGGCGACCACGCAGTTGGGCACCATGCAGATCTGTCCCGACCCGTAGAACGCCTCGGTGATCGCCTCCGCGGCCCGGTCGAGGTCGGCGTCCTTCCAGACCAGAACGGTGTCGTTGCCGGCCAGTTCGAGCACCGGCTTCTTGCCGTGTGCCACGCACTCCTGCTCGAAGCGCATGCCCTGCTCGCTGTCGCCGAAGTAGAAGATGTCGTTCACCTGGGGGTGCGCCAGCCAGCGGTCGATGATCTGCCGGGGTTTGCCGCAGATCAGGTTCAGCGTCCCGGCGGGCGCGCCGAGTTCGGCCAGCGCCGGGGCGACCAGCTCCCGCAGGATGTACATCGTGCTCAGGGCGATACTGCGCGGCGCCCGGACCACCACGGTGTTGCCGGCCATCAGCACCAGGACGGAGAGCGCGGCCATCGCCGCCGGCGCGTTCTGCGGCGGGTTGACGCACACCACCCCGTCGGGCTGCCGGCGGACGATGAGCCGCCGGCCCGCGTCCTCGAACTCCTGGTGCATCTGCTGCTCGTAGAACGCGCGGTTGGTGTCGCCGAACAGCGTGAGCAGGCCGGTGAGTTCCCAGCGGGCGAGCTTGCGGGGGTGTGCCTCGGCGGCGAGCAGGTCCAGCAGCACGTCCCAGTGGTCCAGCAGGCGTTCGCGGACCAGCCGGCCCAGTTCCAGCCGGTCCGCCGGCGGTACGGCCGCCCACTCCGGGAAGGCCGCGGCGGCGGCGTCGGTCGCGCTGTCGATGTCCGCGTCGGCGACCACCGCGCAGCGCCCCACCACATAGGGGTGCTGAGCGGCGGGCGATGCGGGGTCGGGGTCCTTCTCCAGCGCCCGCTTCAGCTTGAGGCTGGTGAAGACGTCCTCCAGCAGGGAGCGGGAACTGACCGTGTACACCCAGCCGTTGCCGTCGACATCCTTGTCACCGATGTACGAGCTGTAGCTGAGCAGGGGGGTGGTCCTGACCCGGGGGCTGCCCGGCGTGGCGTCTACCACTGTCGTGATCTCCTCGAAGCGTGGTCGTGGCGGTGACGGGCGGTCACCACGAAGGGGTGTCGAGGATCTGCAGCACGGCGATCGTGAAGCTGTGTCCCACGCCGACACCGACGAGGAGCACGTGGTCGCCCTGGGCGACGGCCCCGGTGCGCAGCAGGTGGTCCAGGCCCACGAACTGGTCGGCGCCGCCCATGTGTCCGGTGACCCGGCCGACCTCCCACAGCGACTGCTTCTCGGAGAAGCCGAGCGCGTCGTAGTTCTCGGGGCGCCCGCCACCGCGGTGGATGAACGGCAGGACCGCACGGGAGATGTCCTCCCGGCCGACTCCGGCCTCCTCCAGGGCGGTGTCCACGGCCCGGGACAGCGTCGCCTCGTACCGCTCCCAGGCGCCGACGGCGCCGGGCGTGGTCGCGAACGCCTCCAGGCGCCGCATGATCCTGATCGGCAGTTCCATGCCGGGCGCGGTACGGAACTCCTCGGCGCCGCGGCCGGCCGGCTCCAGGGAGCTGTCGCCCAGGGACACCAGGGACACGATCCTGGCCAGGCCGCCCTCGGTGGAGACCGCCAGCGCGCCGGCGCCGTCGCCGTAGATCAGGTTGGCCTGCTCGTTCCAGCGGTCCATGGCCGGGGCCGCGAAGCGGTCGGCGGTGGTGACCAGGGCGTGCCTGCCGACGCCGGCGGCCAGGTGGGACACGGCGAACTGGAGCCCTGCCATGGCGCAGTTGCTGCGCTGCTGGATGTCGACGGCGAAGGTGTGCCGGCCGACGCAGTTGCCCGCGACGTAGCTCGCCGTCGCCCACATGTCGAGGCCCTGGAACCAGACGCTGCCGTGCGTCAGCAGGTCGAACCGGTCGGCCGCGATGCCGGACCGGGCGACGGCCTGGCGGCCGGCCTCGACCGCCATGTCCGGCGGGGCGACCGACTCGGAGAGGGTGATCGACTCGTATCCGAGGTCGCTGTGCGCCTCGTCCACCAGCCCCTCGGCGACGGCCTCGGCCACCGGTGTCGCCGCCGGCAGGTACGTGCCGGTGCTCGCGATGAAGATGTCCTGGGTCAGACGCATGGTTGTCGTTCCTTAAGTCCGTAGGTCCGTGGTCCGTGGTCCGTGGCCGTGGTCCGTGGGCGCCGGTCGTGAGTCCGTGGGCGCCGTCGCCGGGAGCCGGGGGGCCGGGCGACTACCAGGTGACGGGCAGCTTGTTCAGGCCGTAGACGAGCGAGGTGTCACGGAAGGACAGCTCCTCCTCGGGCACCGCCAGGCGCAGTCCGGGCAGCCGCTCGAACAGGGTGGTCAGCGCCATTTCCAGCTCGGCGACGGCCAGCGTCGCGCCCAGGCAGTAGTGGGCGCCGTGGCCGAAGGTGAGGTGCTGGTGCGCCTCCGTCCGGTGGATGTCGAAGCGGGCGGCGTCGGGGAAGACGTCCTCGTCGTGGTTGGCGGCCGGAATGGCGAGGACCACCCCGTCCCCCTTGGCGATGTGCACCCCGCCGAGCTCCATGTCGTCGGCGGCGACCCGGACGATGTTGTCCTGGGAGATCGCCCAGAAGCGCAGCATCTCCTCGACGGCCGAGCGGATCAGCGAGGGGTCGGCCTTGATCTCGGCCAGCTGGTCGGGGTGCCGGAGCAGCGACAGGATGCTCAGGCCGAGCTGGTTGGCGCTGGTCTCGTGGCCGGCCACGAGCACCAGCCGGACCATGCCGACCAGGTCCTCGTGCGTGAGCTTGCCGGTGGCCAGGTACTCGCTGCACAGACGGCCGATCAGGTCGTCGCCGCCGCCCTCGGCGGCCTTGCGGGTGGCCAGTCCGTCGAGGTACTCGGACATGCCGATCTGCGCGGCGATCGCCTGCTCGGGGGTGACGTCCTGGGACAGGCCGATGGTCGTCTGCTCCTTCAGCAGGCTGATGTCCTCGTCCGGCACGCCGAAGATCCGGGCGATGACCAGGCAGGGCAGCGGGATGGCGAACTCCGTGACCAGGTCGACCGGCTTGGGCAGCCGCTCCAGGTCGTCGATCAGCTGGTCGACGATCTCCCGGATGCGCGGGCGCATGTCCTTGACACTGCGGGCGGTGAACTCGGAGGTGACCATGCGCCGCAGCCGCCCGTGCTCGGGCTCGTCCATGCGGATGAAGGAGAAGAGCCGGGGGATCCTCGGTACGAGCAGCCGGTGCGGCATGTCCGGGTTCGCCTCGTCCATGCTCATCCGGGCATCGCCCATCGCCGCGCGCACGTCGGCGTACCGGGTGAGGATCCAGGCGAGGGTGCCGTCGGGCAGCCGCACCTTGCGGGGCGGCCCGCCGCGGAGTTCGGTGTAGGCCGGCGGCGGGGCCATCGGGCAGGTACGCGACATCGGAAAGTCGAGTATTTCTTCGTCGGTGTCCGACATGGAATTCCCCCGGATCGATATCGACGGGAGGACCGCTCATTACCGGCCTCGGAGCCATGCTGCCCGGACGGGCTGATCCTGCGCTGATACGCCGCTGACCCGTGCCGCCGCGACCGGCTTCCGCCTCATGGGATGCGTCATTACCTGGGACGTAATCGACGGGGAATGCAGCGGGCGGGAAGATGGCTGCCGGAAAGCAGTCCCGGGACGGAAATGGCCGGGACGCGTCGCAGGGAGGGCAGCACCATGGCTGACATCGACAAACTCATGGAGCGTTATTCGGCGGTCTGGAACGAACGGGACGCCGGGCAGCGGCACGATCTGGCCGTCGAGCTGTGGGCCGCGGACGGGGTGTACGTCACCGGCGCGAACGAGCACCGCGGGGTCTCGGCCATCGTGGCGGCCGTCACCACGGCGTACGACGACTTCCTCAGCAAGGGCTTCAGCTTCCGCCTCGCCAGTGAGGTCGCCGCGCACCACCAGGGCGTGAAGTTCACCTGGCACATGACCGCGGACGGCAGCGACGAGCCGGTGTCCATCGGCCACGAGTTCCTGCTGCTCGGCGAGGACGGGAAGATCACCCACGACTACCAGTTCATGGAGCTGATGCCCGGTTCCTGACCGCGCTCAGCGGCACGCGAAGGCGGCCGGCACCCGATCGGGTGC
>NZ_JBSHAY010000075.1:0-13481 GCF_053611725.1 Streptomyces sp. NPDC054783
GGCACCTGCACGAACTGACCAGGGACCTGGACCTGTCGGCGTTCGTACTGTTCTCCTCCTTCGCCGCCACCTTCGGCGCCCCCGGCCAGGGCAACTACGCGCCCGGCAACGCCTTCCTCGACGCCTTCGCCCAGTACCGGCGCGACGCCGGGCTGACGGCGACGTCCGTGGCCTGGGGACCGTGGGGCGACGGCGGCATGGCCGAAGGCGCGGTGGGCGACCGCATGCGCCGGCACGGCGTGCTCGAGATGGCGCCCGAACTCGCGGTCACCGCCCTGGGCCAGGCCCTGGACCGGGACGAGACGGCACTGACCGTGGCCGACATGGAGTGGAAGCGTTTCGTCCTCGCCTTCACTTCCGGCCGGCCGCGCCCTCTGCTCGGCGACCTGCCCGAGGCACGCGCCGTGACGGACGGCATGCGTGCAGATGCCGAGGCCGACGCGGCCGGTGGCAGCGCGCTGCTCCAGCAGCTCGCGGGCCGACCGGAAGCCGAACAGGAGCGCACGATCCTGGAGTTGGTGCGCACGGCCGTGGCGTCCGTCCTCGGCTACGCGGGTCCGGAGGCGGTCGAGTCGGGCCGGGCCTTCAAGGAACTTGGCTTCGACTCGCTCACCGCCGTCGAACTGCGCAACCGCCTCGGGGCCGCCACCGCGCTGAAGCTCCCGCCGACCCTCATCTTCGACTACCCCACCCCTACCGTTCTGGCCGCGCATCTGCGCGGCGAACTGTCCGGTACGACCGGCGCGATCGCGGCCCCGCTGCCGGCCGTGGCCGGCGTCGCGGCCGACGAGCCCGTCGCCATTGTGGCGATGAGCTGTCGTTTCCCGGGTGATGTGCGGTCGCCGGAGGATCTGTGGCGGTTGCTGGTCTCGGGTGGGGATGCGTTGTCCGGGTTCCCGGTGGACCGGGGTTGGGACGTGGAGGGGTTGTACGATCCGGATCCGGACGCGCAGGGGACGTCGTATACGCGTGAGGGTGGTTTCCTGCGGGAGGCGACGCGTTTCGATCCGGGGTTCTTCGGGATTTCGCCGCGTGAGGCGCTGGCGATGGATCCGCAGCAGCGGCTGTTGCTGGAGACGTCGTGGGAGGCGTTCGAGCGGGCGGGGATCGACCCGGTGACGCTGCGCGGCAGCCAGGCCGGTGTCTTCGTCGGCACCAACGGCTCCGACTACTCCATGGTCATGCAGGCCTCCGACACCGGGTACGAAGGCCATCTGGCCACGGGCACGGCGGGCAGCGTCGTCTCCGGCCGCGTCGCCTACACGTTCGGGCTGGAGGGCCCGGCGGTGACGGTGGACACCGCGTGCTCGGCCTCGCTCGTCGCCCTCCACCTGGCGGTGCAGGCGCTGCGCAACGGCGAGTGCTCGCTCGCGCTCGCCGGCGGCGTCACGGTGATGTCGACACCCGGCACCTTCATCGAGTTCAGCCGGCAGCGCGGACTGTCCGCGGACGGCCGCTGCAAGGCGTTCTCCGCCGACGCCGACGGCTTCAGCCCGGCTGAGGGCGTCGGCCTGCTGGTGGTGGAGCGGCTGTCGGACGCCCGGCGCAACGGTCATCCCGTGCTGGCGGTGGTCCGCGGATCGGCGATCAACCAGGACGGTGCGAGCAACGGCCTGACCGCGCCGAACGGCCCTTCCCAGCAGCGGGTGATCCGGCAGGCGCTGGCCAACGCCCGGCTGTCGGCCGCGGACGTCGACGCGGTGGAGGCGCACGGCACCGGTACGAGCCTGGGCGACCCGATCGAGGCGCAGGCGCTCCTGGCCACCTACGGCCAGGACCGTGCCGAGGACCGTCCGCTGCTGCTCGGCTCGGTGAAGTCCAACATCGGACATGCCCAGGCGGCCGCGGGTGTGGCGGGTGTGATGAAGATGGTGCTGGCGATGCGGCACGGTGTGCTCCCGCCGAGCCTGCACATCAGCGAGCCGACCCCGCACGTCGACTGGTCCACCGGAGCCGTCGAGCTGCTCACCCGGAGCACCGAGTGGCCGCAGACCGGCCGGCCGCGCCGCGCCGCCGTCTCCTCCTTCGGCTTCAGCGGCACCAACGCCCACGCCGTTCTCGAAGAAGCTCCGCAGGACCAGGCGGAGCACTCCGACGACCCGCACGGCGACACCACCCCGCCCCTCACGGACGGCACGGTCCTGCCGTGGGTGCTGTCGGGCAGGACCGAGACGGCGCTGCGCGACCAGGCGCAGCGGCTCCTGGACCACCTGGAGGAGCACACCGACCTGGAGCCCGCCGACATCGGTTCCTCCCTGGCGCTCACCCGTTCCGTGCTCGACCACAGGGCCGTGGTGATCGGCCGCGACCGAGCCGGCTTCGTCAGCGGACTGCAGGCACTGACCCAGGAGCGAGCACTGCCCGGGCTCGTGCAGGGGTCGGGCACGGGGAGCAAGGGGGTGTTCGTGTTCCCCGGACAGGGGTCGCAATGGGTAGGCATGGCCTCCGCGTTGTTGGACGCTTCACCCGTGTTCGCTGCCCGGATCGATGAGTGCGCGGCGGCGCTGGACCCCCTCACGGACTGGTCGTTGGTGGATGTGCTGCGGCAGGTGCCGGGTGCGCCGTCGCTGGAGCGGGTGGATGTGGTCCAGCCCGCTCTGTTCGCGGTGATGGTCTCCCTGGCCGAGCTGTGGCGGTCGGCGGGTGTGCAGCCCGCCGCCGTGCTCGGTCATTCCCAAGGGGAGATCGCCGCCGCCTGTGTCGCGGGCATCCTGAGTCTTGAGGATGCGGCGCGGGTGGTGGCGCTGCGCAGCCAGGCGATCGGCCGGGTTCTGGCCGGGCGTGGCGGGATGGTGTCGGTGGCGCTGCCGGTGGCGGCGGTGCGGGAGCGGATCGCCGTCTGGGGTGAGGAGTGCATCTCGGTGGCGGCGGTGAACGGGCCGTCGTCGGTGGTGGTCTCGGGTGAGCCGCAGGCGCTGGAGGAGTTGCTGGCCGTGTGTGAGGCGGAGGGGGTCCGGGCTCGCAGGGTGCCGGTGGACTACGCCTCGCATTCCGCGCAGGTGGATTTGCTGCGGGAGGAGTTGCTGCGGCTGCTGGGCGGGGTCGAGCCCCGGCCCGCACAGGTGCCGTTCCTTTCCACGGTGACCGGCCAGTGGGTGCAGGGGTCCGAGCTCGCGGCGGGGTACTGGTTCGACAACCTGCGTCGCACGGTCGAACTCGACGGTGCGGTACGCACGTTGGTGGAGCAGGGTTTCGGTGCGTTCGTGGAGTGCAGTGCGCATCCGGTGCTGGCGATGGGGGTGCAGGAGAGCGTCGAGGACGCGGGCCGGCAGGCTGCTGTGGTGGGGACGCTGCGCCGCGATGACGGGGGAGTGGACCGCTTCCTGGCCTCGTTGGGTGAGGCGTTCGTGCAGGGTGTGTCGGTGGACTGGAAGGCGGTGTTCGCCGGGACCGGTGCCCGCCGGGTCGACCTGCCCACCTACGCCTTCCAGCACCAGAACTACTGGCCCGAGGCCTCCCCTCTGGAGACGGTTCCCGTGGCCTCGGCCGACCCGGCCGACGCTGTCTTCTGGGAAGCGGTCGAACGCGAAGACCTGCAGGCGCTGGCCGACACGCTGGACCTCGCGGACACAGAGCCCCTCGGCCCCGTACTGCCCGCGCTCTCGTCCTGGCGGCGGCAGAGCCGCGACCGGTCGACGGTCGACAACTGGCGCTACCGGGTCACCTGGACACGGCTTGCCGAAGAGCGTCCGGCGCGACTGACCGGCACCTGGCTGCTGGTGGTGCCCGAGACAGCGGCCGACGGCCAGTGGGCCGCGGCGGCGGGCCGCGCGCTCACCGAACGCGGAGCGACGGTACGCACCTTGGTCCTGACCGAGTCCCACACCGAACGCAAGGTGCTCGCCGACCGCCTCGGCGAAGAGGCCGTCGACGGTGTCTCGGGCGTCCTCTCCCTGCTGTCCTCCGCTCCCCACCCGCAGGCTCTGCACGGCTCCCTCGCCCTGCTGCAGGCGCTGGGCGACACCGGCGTCGACGCCCCGCTGTGGTGCGCCACGCACGGCGCGGTCGGCGTGGGCGGCGACACGGTGACGGACCCGGAACAGGCCCTGCTGTGGGGGTTCGGCCGCAGCGCGGCCCTGGAACACCCCGAGCGCTGGGGCGGCCTGGTCGACCTGCCGGAGACCCCCGACGAGCGGTCGCTGACGCGGCTCACCGCCGTGCTGGCCGGCGACGGCCGGGAGGACCAGCTCGCGGTCCGCACCACCGGGGTGTTCGCCCGCCGCCTGGCCCGTGCCCCCTTGGCCGACTCCGCACCCGCCCGGAACTGGCGGCCCGGCGGGACGGTGCTGGTCACCGGTGGTACCGGCGCGCTGGGCGCGCACGTGGCCCGGTGGCTGGCCCGCAACGGTGCCGGGCACCTGCTGCTCACCAGCCGCAGCGGTCCCGACGCCCCCGGCGCGGGTGAACTGCGTGCGGAACTCACCGCCCTGGGCACGGAAGTGACTGTCGCGGCCTGCGACGTCGCCGACCGCACCGCCCTCACCGAACTCCTCGCCGCAGTCCCCGCCGACCGGCCGCTCACCGCCGTCGTCCACGCCGCCGGCGTCCTCGACGACGGCGTCATCGAGGCCCTCACGCCGGACCGCTTCGCCACCGTCCTCGGACCGAAGGCGGACGCCGCGCGCAACCTGCACGAGCTCACCCGCGATCTCGAGCTCTCCGCGTTCGTGCTGTTCTCCGGCGTGGCCGGCACCCTCGGCGACGCCGGGCAGGCCAACTACGCGGCGGCCAACGCCTACTTGGACGCACTCGCCGAACACCGCAGCGCCGCGGGTCTGCCCGCCACCTCGATCGCCTGGGGACGCTGGGGCGACGGCGGCCTGGCCGCCGACGGCGCCATCGGCGACCGGCTCGACCGGGGCGGAGTGCCGGCGATGACGCCACGGCTGGCGATCCGCGCGCTGCAGCAGGCGCTGGACCACGACGAGACCACGGTCGCCGTGGCCGACATCCAGTGGGACCGCTTCGCGCCCGGCTTCACCGCCGTACGCCGCAGCCCGTTCATCGGTGAGCTGCCCGAGGTACGCCGGCTCGAGCGGACCAGCGCCTCCGACGAGGCCACGGGAAGCGCGCCGTCGACGGCCGAGGCACTCCGGCAGCGGCTCGCCGGAATGTCCCGGGCGGAGCAGTCCCTCGTCGTCCTCGAACTGGTCCGGACGCAGGCCGCCGCGGCACTCGGCCACCCCTCGACCGCCGAGGTCGGTGCGTCGCGTGCCTTCAAGGAACTCGGCTTCGACTCCCTGATCGCGCTCGAACTGCGCAACCGGCTCAACGCGGCGACCGGACTGCGCCTGCCGGCCACCCTGGTCTTCGACCACCCGACCCCCGCGGCGCTCGCCGACGTCCTGCGCGCCGAGATCACACAGGACGGCGCCGGGGCCGCGGCTCCCGGCATCACTGAACTGGAACGGCTGGAGTCCGCCCTGTCGGTGCTGGACCCGGACGCGGAGACAAGGACCGACATCACGGCGCGGCTGCGGGCCCTGCTCACGAAGTGGGAGGAGACCGAGCCCGGGTACGCACCGGACGGCGAAGCGGTGGCGGGCCGGCTCCAAGAGGCAACGCCCGACGAGGTCTTCGCCTTCATCGAGAACGAGCTCGGAATTTAGCACTACAGCGTGCGCGCACTGGCAGCGCGTCGTTCGTGACGAGAAGCATGGGTGAGGTTTTTCCAATGGCGGATGCGGATCAGGACAAGATCCTCGACTACCTCAAGCGGGTAACGGCCGATCTGCACCAGACACGGCAACGCCTTCGCGAGGTCGAGTCGCGGGAACCCGAGCCGATTGCGATCGTTGGCATGAGCTGCAGGTTCCCCGGAGGCGTCGAGTCTCCGGAGGACCTGTGGCAGCTCGTGGCCTCCGGCGGCGACGCGATATCCGGATTCCCGACCGACCGCGGCTGGGACATCGAGTCGCTCTACGACGAGGACCCCGACCAGCAGGGCACCAGCTACACCCGTGAGGGCGGTTTCCTCACCGACGCCGGACGTTTCGACGCGGCGTTCTTCGGCATCAGCCCGCGCGAGACCCTGGGCATGGACCCGCAGCAGCGACTGCTGCTGGAGACCTCCTGGGAGGCGTTCGAGCGGGCCGGAATCGACCCGGGGACCCTGCGCGGCAGCCGGGCCGGCGTGTTCATCGGCACCAACGGCCAGACGTACCCGGAGATCCTGCAGCAGGTACCCAAGGGCGTCGAGGGCTACCTGATGACGGGCAACGCGGCCAGCGTCGTCTCCGGCCGGCTGTCCTACACCTTCGGCCTGGAAGGCCCGGCGGTCACCGTCGACACCGCCTGCTCCGCCTCGCTCGTCGCCCTGCACCTGGCCGTCCAGGCGCTGCGCAACGGCGAGTGCACCCTCGCCGTGACCGGTGGCGTGACCGTCATGGCCAGCCCCCGCTCGTTCGTCCAGTTCAGCCGGCAGCGCGGCCTCGCCCCCGACGGACGCT
Source organism: Streptomyces sp. NPDC054783 (assembly GCF_053611725.1). NCBI lineage: Bacteria > Bacillati > Actinomycetota > Actinomycetes > Kitasatosporales > Streptomycetaceae > Streptomyces > Streptomyces sp. NPDC054783. Next base: position 6,450 of record NZ_JBSHAY010000075.1, read on the forward strand.
GCAAGCCGTTCGCCGAGGGCGCCGACGGCACCGGCTGGGGCGAGGGCGTCGGCGTACTCCTGGTGGAGCGGCTCTCGGACGCCCGGAAGAACGGCCACCCCGTGCTGGCGGTGGTCCGCGGCTCGGCGATCAACCAGGACGGCGCGAGCAACGGCCTGACCGCACCCAACGGTCCGTCCCAGCAACGCGTCATCCGCCAGGCGCTGACCAACGCCGGGCTGACCCCTGCCCAGGTCGACACGGTCGAGGCACACGGCACGGGCACCACCCTGGGCGACCCGATCGAGGCCCAGGCCCTGATCGCCACCTACGGACAGAACCGGCCCGAGGGCCGGCCGCTGTGGCTCGGCTCGATCAAGTCCAACATCGGCCACACCCAGGCCGCCGCCGGCGTCGCCGGAATCATCAAGATGGTGAAGGCGATCGAGCACGGAGTGCTCCCGCCGACCCTGCACGTCGACCAGCCCTCCGCCAACGTCGACTGGACGGCCGGACAGGTCGCGCTGCTGACCGAGGCACAGCCGTGGCCGCAGACCGGCCAGCCGCGCCGCGCGGGCGTCTCCTCCTTCGGCGTCAGCGGCACCAACGCGCACACCGTCATCGAGCAGGCACCCGCCGAGGACACCGCGGCCGGCGCCGTCGGGAACGCCGCCACGGTCGCCGTCGAGGACACCGCCACGGCCGGCGCGCCGCCCGCGCCCGGCGCCCGCCGGCAGCCCCTGCCGCTGCTGCTGTCCGCCCGCAGTGCCGAGGCGCTGCCCGCCCAGGCCGAACGGCTCCACCGGCGCGCGGCGGACGACACCGGACTGGACCTGCTGGACCTCGGCCACTCGCTCGCGACCACCCGCGCCGCCCTCGACCATCGCACGGTCCTCTTCAGCGAGAACCGCGAGACCCTCCTGCGCGACCTGAGCACCCTGGCCGCCGGTGACACGCCGCCCGATGCCGTCCAGGGCGTCACCGACGAGGGCAAGGTGGCGTTCCTGTTCTCGGGTCAGGGCAGCCAGCGCGTGGGCATGGGCCGTGAGCTGTACGAGACGTATCCGGCGTTCGCCGAGGCCCTGGACGAGGTTCTCGCGCGGTTCGAACTGCCGCTGCGCGAGGCGATGTTCGGTGACGAGTCCGGGATCCTGGACCGGACGGCGTACACGCAGCCCGCCCTGTTCGCGGTCGAGGTGGCACTGTTCCGGCTCCTCGAATCGTGGGGCATCAAGCCGGACTTCGTCTCCGGCCACTCCATCGGCGAGATCGCGGCCGCCCACTGTGCGGGTGTGCTGTCGCTGGAGGACGCGTGCACCCTGGTCGCCGCGCGCGGCCGGCTGATGCAGGAGCTGCCCGCCGGTGGTGCGATGGTGGCAGTGCAGGCTACCGAGGACGAGGTCACCCCGTTCCTGACCGACGCGGTGAGCATCGCCGCGGTCAATGGCCCCACCTCCGTGGTGGTCGCCGGTGACGAGGACGCCGTACTGGACATCGCCGCCTCCTTCGAGGCGCAGGGCCGCAAGACGAAGCGGCTGACGGTCAGCCACGCCTTCCACTCCCCGCACATGGACGGCATGCTGGAGGCGTTCCGCGAGGTCGCGGAGCGTGTCACGTTCCATCCCCCGGTCATTCCGGTCGTCTCCAACCTCATCGGTGCCTCGCTGTCCGCCGACGAGATGTGCGCGCCCGACTACTGGGTGCGGCACGTGCGCGAGGCGGTCCGCTTCCTCGACGGCGTGCGGTACCTGGAGGAGCAGGACGTCACCGTCTACCTGGAGCTCGGGCCGGGCGGTGTGCTGACCGCCATGGCACAGGACTGCGTGACGCGCGAGGGTGCCGCGTTCACCCCCACCCTGCGCAAGGACCGCCCCGAGCCGCAGGCGCTGGCGACCGCCGTGGCCGAGGCACACGTCCGGGGCACGCGCGTGGACTGGGCCGCGGTCTTCGCCGGTCGCGGCGCCCGCCGCGTCGAACTGCCCACGTACGCCTTCCAGCGCGAGCTGTACTGGCCGGAACCGCCGGCCTCCTGGGCGGGCGACGTCACCTCCGCCGGACTCGGCGCCGCCGACCATCCGCTGCTCGGCGCGACGGTCGCCCTCGCCGACGCCGACGGGCTGCTGTTCACCGGCCGCCTCTCGCTGCGCACCCACCCCTGGCTGGCCGACCACGCCGTCATGGACACCGTGCTGCTCCCGGGAACCGCCTTCGTGGAGCTCGCGTTGCGCGCCGGCGACCATGTCGGCTGCGACCTGCTGGAGGAACTCACCCTCGAAGCCCCCCTGGTGCTGCCGCCGCACGGCGGCGTCCAGCTGCAGCTCGCGGTCGGGGCGCCGGACGAGACCGGCCGCCGCCGGCTGACCCTGCACTCGCGGCCGGAGGACGGCGACGACGCCTGGGCCGAGACCACCTGGACCCGGCACGCCACCGGTGTGCTCACCCAGGACACCCCGGCCGCCCCCGACGACCTCGCCCAGTGGCCCCCGAGCGGCGCCACCGAGGTGCAGATCGACGGACTCTACGACCACCTCACCGACTCCGGATTCGCCTACGGGCCGGTCTTCCAGGGCCTGAAGGCCGCCTGGCAGAGCGGCGACGAGGTCTTCGCCGAGGTCCGTCTCCCCGAGCAGGCCCGGCAGGACGCCGCACTGTTCGGCATCCACCCGGCCCTGCTGGACGCCGCCCTGCACGCGGTCGGCATCGGCAGCCTGCTGACGGAGACCGAACACGGCAGGCTGCCCTTCTCCTGGGGCGGCATCCGCCTTCATGCGGTGGGGGCTGCGTCCCTGCGCGTCCGCCTGTCGCCGGCCGGACGCGACACCGTCGCCGTCACCCTCGCCGACGACAGCGGCACCCCGGTGGCCTCCATCGACTCGCTGCTGCTGCGCCCCGTCTCGCCCGACCAGGTCCGCTCCCACGCCGCGCGCGGCACCTTCCACGACGCGCTGTTCCGCGCAGAGTGGAGCGACGCGCGGCTGCCCACCACGACGACCGTCGCAGCCGGCCAGTGGGCGCTGCTCCACACCGACGGCTCCGCGCCCGGCACGGACGCCGACGCCGACACCGGCAACGGACTCCTCGCCGGGCTCGCCGAGGCGCTGCCGACCGCCGTCACCCACCAGGGCCTGACCGCGCTCGGCCAGGCCCTGGACGCCGGGGCGCCGCTGCCCGAGGCCGTCGTGGTGCCCCTCACGACCGACACCACCGACCCGGTCCCCGCCGCCCCCGAGGCACTGCCGGCCGCGGTCCGCGCCGCGCTGCACGGCACCCTCGACCTGGTGCAGACGTGGCTCGCCGACGACCGCTTCACCGACTCCCGCCTGGTCTTCGTCACCCGCGGCGCGATCGCCGCCCAGCCCGGCAGCGACGTGCCCGACCTCGCGCACGCACCGCTGTGGGGCCTGCTGCGCTCGGCCCAGTCCGAGCACCCGGACCGCTTCGTACTCGTCGACCTCGACGACACGGAAGCGTCCCGACTGGCCCTGCCCTCCGCCCTGGCCATGGGAGAACCCCAACTGGCCCTGAGGGACGGGTCCGTGACGGTGCCACGGCTCGCCCGGGTCGCCGTCGACCTCGCGCACATCGCCCCCGCCCTGGACCCGGACGGCACCGCGCTGGTGACCGGCGCCACCGGCACCCTCGGCGCCCTGGTCGCCCGCCACCTCGTCACCGGACACGGCGTACGGCACCTGCTGCTGACCAGCCGCCGCGGCCCCGACGCCGAGGGTGCCGCGGACCTCGTGGCCGGGCTGCGGGAACTGGGCGCCGAGGTCACGCTGGCCGCCTGCGACGCGGCCGACCGCACCGCCCTGGCGGAGCTGCTGGCCGGCGTCCCCGCCGACCACCCGCTGACGGCCGTCGTGCACACCGCCGGCGTGCTCGACGACGGCGTCATCGACTCCCTCACCCCGGACCGCATCGACCGGGTCCTGCCGGCCAAGGTCGACGCGGCGCTCAACCTGCACGACCTCACCCGCGACCTGGACCTGTCGGCGTTCGTGCTGTTCTCCGCCGCCGCGGGCACCCTCGGCGGCCCCGGCCAGAGCAACTACGCGGCCGCCAACGCCTTCCTCGACGCCCTTGCCCAGCGCCGCCGCGCCGAGGGCCGCCCGGCGACCGCCCTCGCTTGGGGCCTGTGGGCCGAACGCAGCGGCATGACCAGCGGCCTCGACGACACCGACCTGCAGCGCATCACCCGTGCCGGAGTCGCCGCACTCTCCTCCGACCAGGGCCTGGCACTGCTCGACACCGCCCTCGCGGTGGGCGAAGCGGCGCTCGTACCGATGCACCTGGACCTGGCCTCCCTGCGCGACGCCGACCCCGCGGCCGTGCCCGCCATGCTGCGCGGCCTGGTCCGCACCCCGGCGCGTCGCGTCGTGAGCGCCACGGGCGCCACCGCCGTCGGCGGGCTCACGGAGCGGCTGCTCGCCCTCGCCCCCGCAGAACGCGACCGCCTGCTGACCGACCTGGTGTGCGCCCAGGTCGCCGCCGTCCTGGGATACCCGGGGCCGGAAGCGGTCGATGCGAGCCGGGCGTTCAAGGAGCTCGGCTTCGACTCGCTGACGGCGGTGGAGCTGCGCAACCGGCTCGGCACGGTCACCGGCGTCCGCCTGCCGGCCACCCTGGTCTTCGACTATCCGACGCCCGCCGCCCTCGCCTCCTTCCTGCGCACCGAGATCCTCGGCCCGGACGCCGACAGCGCGGCCCGCGGTGCGGCGGTGGCCGCCGCCGCGGCGGACGACGACCCGATCGTGATCGTCGGCATGAGCTGCCGTTACCCCGGCGGCGTCAGCACGCCCGAAGACCTGTGGCGGCTGGTCCTGGACGGCGGTGACGCCGTCTCCGCGTTCCCCACCGACCGCGGCTGGGACCTCGACGCGCTCTACAGCGACGACCCGGAACGCGCGGGCACCAGCTACACCCGTGAGGGCGGCTTCCTGCACAATGCCGCCGACTTCGACCCGGACTTCTTCGGTATCAACCCGCGGGAAGCCCTCGCCATGGACCCGCAGCAGCGGTTGCTGCTGGAGACCGCCTGGGAGGCCTTCGAGCGGGCCGGGATCGACCCGGCCTCGGTGCGCGGCAGCCGTACCGGCGTCTTCGCCGGCGTGATGTACCACGACTACCTCACCCGCCTGCCCGCCGTCCCGGCGGGGCTGGAGGGCTACCTGGGCACCGGCACCGCGGGCAGCGTCGCCTCCGGGCGAGTCGCCTACACCCTCGGCCTGGAAGGCCCCGCGGTCACCATCGACACAGCCTGCTCCTCGTCGCTGGTCGCCCTGCACCTGGCCGCGCAGGCGCTGCGCACCGGCGAGTGCACGCTCGCCCTGGCCGGCGGCGTCACCGTCATGGCCGCGCCCGACACGTTCGTCGACTTCAGCCGCCAGCGCGGCCTCGCGTCCGACGGCCGCTGCAAGTCCTTCTCCGACGACGCCGACGGCACCGGCTGGTCGGAGGGCGCCGGCATGCTCCTCGTCGAGCGGCTGTCCGACGCCCGCCGCAACGGCCACCCCGTGCTCGCGATCGTGCGCGGTACGGCGGTCAACCAGGACGGTGCGAGCAACGGCCTGACCGCACCCAACGGCCCGTCCCAGCAGCGCGTCATCCGGCAGGCGCTGGCCAACGCCCGGCTGTCGGGGGCGGACGTCGACGCGGTGGAGGCACACGGCACCGGTACGACCCTGGGCGACCCGATCGAGGCGCAGGCGCTGCTCGCCACCTACGGGCAGGAGCATGCCGAGGACCGGCCGCTGTGGCTCGGTTCCATCAAGTCCAACCTGGGCCACACCCAGGCCGCCGCGGGTGTCGCCGGCATCATCAAGATGGTCATGGCGATGCGGCACGGCGTGCTGCCGCGGACCCTGCACGTGGCCACCCCTTCGACACACGTGGAGTGGTCGGCGGGCGCCGTGGAGCTGCTGACCGAGAGCCGGGAATGGCCGGAGAACGACCGGGCCCGCCGGGCCGCGGTCTCCTCCTTCGGCGTCAGCGGCACCAACGCCCACGCGATCATCGAGCAGCCTTCCGAGGCGGACACCGCCGAGCGGACACAGGACGACCCCGTACCGCTGCCGGTGGTGCCGTGGGTGCTGTCGGGTCGGACCGAGGAGGCCCTGCGGGGGCAGGCGCGGCGGCTGCTTGACCGTGTCGCCGGGGACGCCGGTGTCGAACCGGTCGATGTGGCGTACTCGTTGGCGACGACGCGGGCCGCTCTGGAGCGGCGTGCGGTGGTCGTGGCGGGTGGCCGTGACGGTCTGCTGGCGGGGCTTGAGGCCCTGGCCGAGGGACGCGGTGCGGCGGCCGGCCTGGTGACCGGGTCGGTGGCGTCGGGCAAGACGGCCTTCTTGTTCACCGGTCAGGGCAGTCAGCGGCTGGGGATGGGCCGGGAGCTGTACGACGCCTGTCCCGTGTTCGCCGAGGCACTGGACGAGGTGTTCGCTCGCTTTGAACTGCCGCTGCGGGAGGCGGTGTTCGGCGATGACGCTGAGCTGCTCAACCAGACGGCGTATACGCAGCCCGCGTTGTTCGCGGTCGAGGTGGCGCTGTTCCGGCTGCTGGAGTCGTGGGGTATCAGGCCGGACTTCGTCTCCGGTCATTCGATCGGTGAGATCGCTGCGGCGCATTGTGCGGGTGTGCTCTCACTTGCGGACGCGTGCACGCTGGTGGCGGCGCGGGGTCGGTTGATGCAGGAGCTGCCGTCCGGTGGTGCGATGGTGGCGGTGCAGGCCACCGAGGACGAGGTCATCCCGTACCTGATCGACGCGGTGAGCATCGCGGCGGTCAACGGCCCCACCTCCGTGGTCGTGGCCGGTGACGAGGACGTCGTACTGGAGATCGCGGCCCGCTTCGAGGGGCAGGGACGCAAGTCGAAGCGTCTGACGGTCAGTCACGCCTTCCACTCCCCGCACATGGACGGCATGCTGGAGGCGTTTTGCCGGGTTGCCGAGGGCTTGTCGTTCGAGGCTCCGCGTATCCCGCTCGTTTCGAACCTCACCGGCGCTCTCGTAAGCGCCGAGGAGATCACCGAGCCCGGCTTCTGGGTCCGTCATGTGC
>NZ_JBSHAY010000076.1:0-12086 GCF_053611725.1 Streptomyces sp. NPDC054783
GATGTTGGAGTAGTGCGCGAAGACATCCGGGCCTCCGCCGTCCTGCTGGATGAAACCGAAACCCTTCTCGGCGTTGAACCACTTCACGGTACCGCTGGCCATGCATCTACCTCTCGGTCGAACCGGGTCCACACCATGCAGACCCGCAGTGGTCGCCCTGGTCACACCCCGCACAACAAAACGCCCGTACCTCGCGGTACGGGCAGGAACGATGACCCACGACAACCACCGCGACGCTACACCGCGCATTCGGTCGGCGCCAGAGGGAAACGACCCGTCTGGGGCGAGCGCCTGAAGGCGTTTGCGGCCACCGACGCGGCGCCGATCCATGCGGTCCGGCATCACGCGCCTGACCGGCGACGGATTCAAGGCCGCCCACCCGGACTGCTGGGAGCTGATGGAGCACCAGCCCCGCAATGCCGGCGCGGCCATCCGCACCGACTACCGGGCCTGGTTCGCACAGGCCGAAGAGTACGTGCGGGCGCGGCGCGGCGGCCTCCTCATCGAGGCCGTCCTGGGCACCGTGAACGACGTCATCGACAGCGCGGCTGCCTGCTCCAGCGCCGGCTACCCGGTCGAGCTGGTGGTACTGGCCGTACGGCCGCAAGTTTCATCTGCTCACCCTCGCCGCTTCTTGTTCTCGACCGGCGCGACCGCACTGCGGGGCCCGTGTCCTGCGGATGGCCCGCACGATCGGAGACGCGGCCCCCGCCCCGCGGCCGGGCCGGGACCGTGTGTTTCGCAGGGTCTACAGTCTCTTCGCCGCCCGCAGCCCCTGCGCGTACAGACCGTTGCCGTCCAAGCGGGCCGTGCCGCCGTGGTCGCCGAAGGTGGGGCCGCCTGCCGATGCGCGGCTGGAGATGAAGCGCGGGTGGCCGTCGTCGTCCAGGCCGAGGTAGATGCCGACGTGGTCGAGGCGGTGGTCCTGGCTGTGGTCGGCGGCGAAGAAGACCAGGTCGCCTGGTTGGAGCTTGCTCAAAGCCGCGGGGGCGTTCTTGCCCCGGAGCACCGGGATGCCGGGGCCGACCGTGGCCATCGCGTCGGCGGTGCGGGGAAGGCCGGGGCCCTTGTCGTCCCGGCGGAGCAGCGGGTAGCCCTCCCGATAGCCGTAGACGAGCCGCACGTAACCCGATGGGCCCACGGTGCCGTAGCTCTCCTTGTCGGGGTGCACGGTGTGGTGGTCGGGGAAGGTCCAGGCGAGGCCCAGGTACTGGTAGAAGTCAGAGGCGGGGCGGGTGGTCTTGCCCGCCTTGTCAGCTTCCTGCTTCTGGCCCTTCTCCGGTTTCGGGTTCTCGTCACCGGCTGCGCCGTACGTCGCCGCTCCCGCGTACCGGACGCCCTTCGCGTCCTTGAGGGGCTTCTCGCCCGCCCGGTACTGCAGGGCCACGGCGAGGACGTCCGGCTTGGTGCTGCCGCGGTTGGTGCGCAGCCAGGTGGCGAACCACTTCGACCGTTCCTGGCCGGCTGACCACGTGCGCGGCATCAGGCGCACCCAGCTGTCCGTGACCAGGCGCGCCGTGGTGGTGCGAGGCTCGGTGAAGGTGCGGTCGGTGCCGGTGAGGACGGCGGTGCGGGCTCCATCGGTGAGGGTGGCGACTACGGTGCCGGAGCCGTCCCGGACAACTGTGCGGGCGGGGTCGGTGAGGCGGTCGTAGTGGAGGCCGTGGGCACGGGTGGGGGGCAGCCGGTCCTGGCCGAGGTGCACCGTGCCGGCGGCGGCCTGGCCGCTGTCTGTGTGCAGTTGGCGGGCGAGCAGGCCGGCAGTGATGGCCAGGGCTGCGAGGAGGGCGAGGGAGAGCCGTTGCTTGCGCTTGCGTCGGGCGGCAGAGGCGGCGGCCATGGCAGGTGGGGGTTCCCTTCCGTGTGGGGACAGCAGGCGCTTGGAATACCGGGTCACCTACCGGGCAGTGCGCCCAGCAGGAGGCCGGTGGCGAGGACGACGTACGCGCCGAGGGTGACCGTGGACGTGGCGAGGAGGGTGGCGCGCGGCGGCTGGCGCACCAGTTGGTAGGCGATGAGACCCGGCACGATGTAGCCGAGTGTCTGGTGACCGAAGAGGTACGGGAACTGGTGCTGGAGGATCAGGTAACCCGTCGCCTGGATCAGCACGCCGCACAGAACCACCGCCGCGAACAGCCTCTTGCCGTAAAGGATCACGAGGCTCTGCAGCAGACGAGTGCAGCCGTACGTCAGTGCGGTCACGGCAAGTACCATGAGGAACAGCCGCCAGTCCCCGACGAGGATCAGCGCCAGCCAGCCGGGGGTGATCATGCCCCCCGGGGAGAGGTTGGTGACGAGGTAGCAGATCAGGGAGAAGAGTAGCCCGAGCGAGATACCGATCGCGGCCATGTCCGGGCTGAGGTGGACGGGGGTCACTGGTCGTTGTCTCCGGTGCGCTGGGCGGGGATGCGGGTAGTACCGAGGGCGGCCGACTCGGGGTCGACGGAAGGGAGTTGGGCGAGCCGTTCCAGCAGCCGCTCGCCCTGACCGTGGATGTTGCCGACGGCGACGAGGGACGCCTCGCCCTGGAGGGCGGTGAGCAGGTCGGCGGTGAGGTCGTCCGGGTCGCGGTCGTCGCCGCCGAGGTCGACGATCCGTCCGCCCCAGTCGCCGGGGATGCCCTCTCGGGCGCTCTTGGTGGGGTGACCGATCAGGAAGACCGTGTCGGGGGCCAGCTCGGGGACGATCTGGCCCATTTGGCCGTTGCGTTCGACGCGGTCGGGGCGGCAGTTGATGACGACGTGCAGGGGGCGCTGGATCGCCCCGAGTTCGAGGAGCTGGTTGACGTTCATGAGCGTCGACTCGGGGTCGTTGGCCGCGAACACGTTGGCGAAGCCGAGCGTGCTGCCCTGGGGCGTGCGGTACTTCTCGACGGAGAGGACACCGGGGTCAGGAGGGGCGTCGTACATGCCCTTGAGGGCCGTTTTCCTTTCCACACCGAGGAGTTGGGCGACGGCGAGCGCGATGGCGACGTTCTCCTTGAACGTGAACCAGGAGAAGCCGCCCATCTCCTCGTCGGTGACCGACTCCGGGTCGACGCTGATCAGCTCGCAGTTCCGCTTGGCGGCCTCCTCCTGGAGGATGTGCAGCCGGTCGCGTTCCGCGGTGACGCAGACGCCGCCGACGGGCATCGAGCGGGACAGCGAGCGGGCCACGTCGTCGAGGGTGGGGCCCATCTCGGCGAGATGGTCCTCGCGTACGTTGCACAGCACGCCGATCGTGGAGCGGATCAGCTTGGTCTGGTTGACCTCCTGGAGGGCCGGCATGACCGCCATGCACTCCATGACCAGCGCGTCCGGTGTGTACGCGGCGGCGCGCCGCACGATGCCGATCTGCTCGACCACGTTGGCGATGCCGAACTTGCGGTAGACCGGCTCCTCGGTGGCGTCCGGGTGGATGAAACGGGCGGCCGTGCCGGTGGTCTTGGCGACGGTGACAAGGCCGCCGCCGCGCAAGGCACCGGCGCACAGCCGGGTGATGGAACTCTTGCCGCGGATGCCGTTGACCAGCACGCGCTGGGGAATCGCGTCGAGGTTGTCGTAGTGCCTGCGCTGTTCGACCATGCCGGCGATCAGGAGGCCGAGGGAGCATACGAGGAAGACGCTGTAGAGAAAGAGCATGACCTTGCTTCTCGGGGGCGGGCTCTCGGCGGGAGCGGCTCAGGTGCTCTGGTATGGGAGCGACTCAGGTGCTCTGGGGCTGGGGCGCGGTCGCGGGGGCGTTGTCGCGCCGCCGCCTGCGTTCCTCCGTGACCAGCCGCTGCCGGATGAGTTCGAGGCTGCGGGCCACGGAGCCCACCTCGTCGTGGTGGAGGGGGTAGACCACACTGGTCCGGTCGCCCGAGGCGAGTGCCGCCGCCGAGCGATCGAGGGCGCGCAGTGGACGTAGTACGGCCAGTTCCAGCCAGCCCAGGCAGAGCAGCGTCACGGTGAAGGCGAGCAGTCCGGCCAGCCAGGCGTGCCGCTCGGTCTCATACGCGGCGAGGCGTGTCCAGGACAGCGGCTTGTGCGTGACGACCCGCCAGTGCAAGCCGGCGACGGCCGGTGTCCCGCCCACCTGTTCGTCGGCGGCGAGGGTGGTGCGTCCATGGCCCGGCAGTGAGCTGAAGGCGATGAAGCCCCCGTTGGAAGCGATGATCCTTCGCCGCACGTCGACCAGCCAGGATCGGCCGAGACCGGGGCGGGTCAGGACTTCGTTGAAGACGTCCGGCCGCAGCTCCGCGAAGAGCTTGCGCCTGCCGTCGCCCACGGGCACCACGGCCGCCGAGAGCGGCATCGTGCCCGAGCGGTTGAGCTGGAGCACGGCGGGCGCACCCGGTTTCACGGACTTCGCGGCGGCAGCGCGATCGATTCCGTACGGGGCCCTGCCAGAGCGTGCGATGACGTCGCCGTCCGCGTCCACGAGGTAGAGGGAGCGCCACGCTCCGTGCCGGGGCAGCTGCTCGTCCAGTACGTCGGCGATGCCGCCGCGGCTGTCGACGGCGAGCTGGGCGATCGCGGACAGGTCGGTGACGCTCTCGTCGAGGGTGCGCCGGACACGGTCGGCGGCGGCCTGGGCTCGGTGCCGTTGGTCCTGCACGGCCTGCGCCGGCACCTGCGCCCGCCCTTCGGCGAGGGTGAGCAAAGGAAGCGCCACGGCCCAGGCCGTGACGAGGACGGCACAGGACAGGACGACGCTGCGCAGACCAGCGCGGCGGGATGGGGCGGGGGGCGAGCCGGCGGCAACGGTCTCCCCGGCGAGCTGGCAGCGCAGAGACTCCAGGGACCGTCCGACCCGTGCGGCTTCCCCCCACCCGCGCACCGATACCGGAAGTTTCACGTCCCCGCCTGCGAGGCGGCGGGCTTCCTGGTGCAGTCGGAGCAGCGGGCGCTGCACGTGACGGATCAGCAGCCACGTGACAAGGACGCCAAGCGCGAGCAGCGCGCTCGCCGCCGCGAGGCCGACGAGGCTGTCACCGCGCGCAGCGGTTCCCACCGGTACCGGAACCGCCGTGGCCACGGAGAGCCCGAGCCCTCGTACGCGGTCCCCGTCGGGCACTTCCGCGCGCCCGATGACGAGATAACCCCGGCCTGCGCGGCGCAGGTCGACCTTTCCCTCCTCAACAGCCGTACGCAACCCGGTGTTTGTGGCGCTCGTGCCGACGGCGGCGATGACGCGACCGCCGCTGTCGGTGACGAAGGTGGAGCGGGAACCCTCCTCACTCGGCAGCCGGAGCGTCGCGGACGAGACCACCAGCCAGCTCTTGTCTCCGGCCCCGTCGAGGTAGGCGAAGGACAGCAGCCGGGGGGCGCCGGAGCGCCCGGCGACGAGTCGGGGCCGCAGTCCACCGCTGCCACGGTCGGCCTCGGTCAGGCCGTCGAGCGGCACGGTCTCCCCGCGCGCGGCGAGCAGCCGGCCCGAGCCGGTGTCCACGACGGCGAGCCCGCGCCACTTGGAGTAGACGTTCGTGAGAGACGTCAGGACCGCGTCAGGGGATTTCCGGGTGCCCCGACCGAGCAGTCCGACGGCGTCGTGCAGATCCTGCGCGCTCTGCTCCAGAGAAGCTCCCAGGGAACGCCCGGAATCGGCCGCGATATCCGCCTGGGATTCGGAGACAGAGCGGGATACTCCGCGATCCCTTGAGTTCCCGACAGTGAATATGGTAAGGGTGCAAACGGCCACCAAGAGGCTCAGTAACAGGGCTATGGGCGGGCGGACACCGCCGAGCAGCGGCATGTCCGCGCGCCGCCGTCGCGCCTTGCGGGGGTGACGGGCGGGCTTCCCTGCCTGCATGAGACCACTCCTGAACAGTGAGAACACGCCATGTACGGGGGTGCCGGCGGCGTCCACGACAGACCCGGGTACGACGTTCGCAACCGCAGCGGCAGGCGACCTCCAAGACGAGGGAAGCTGCGGCCGGGTTCATCGACAACCGCAAATTTCCGAGCAGTTGAGCCTGTGATGGGCGCCATACGAATCGAGCGGAACCCATGAATGGGCTCTGCCCATCATGCAGTTGAACCACGGATTCACGAACGAGCCCCGAGACCGGTCCCCGACGCGGCGACAAGCCCTGCTGATCGCTGACTCGACGGCCTCGACTACGGTCGGCATCCCCGTCACTGGTCTGCATGTCAGCATCCAGCGGCCTCCTGCCCCCGGGGCCTACGTGGTTTGGTCAGGGGATGGTCGGCGGTTCTGCAATGCCGATGTAGTTCCCTGTCATGGTCCGGATGTGGACCGACCACCCCAGCATTGCGAGGTCGTCCGCGAGGGTCTGGGCATCGTGGAATACCTTCACGATGCGGTACTGGCTGCCGTCATCGAGCCGGCGCAGCGCCGCCGGGGCTGCCTGGTTCGCGAGGACTTCCTCGTACGCCGCTGCGGCGGGGCCGTCGTCGATGAAGATTGTTTTGCCGCCCGGCGCGAGCGCGCTGGCGACGGTGTTCCAGAAGTGGGGCAACCGCGCCGGTGGGACATGGGAGAGCCAGAAGGCGAAGAACACGGTGTCGTAGCGTCGTGGCGGCTGCCACTGGAACAGGTCTGCCTGGAGGAACTGAACGGTGGGGGATGCCGTGCGCGCACGAGCGAGGGCGAGCACTTCGGCTGACGCATCGACAGCCGTCACCGACTGCGCCCGCGCGGCGAGCCTCGGGGTCCACTGGCCGGTTCCGCAGGCCAGCTCCAGCACATCCCCGGCAATCGGGAGGTCATCGACGACAGCCAACAACTCCTGCAAGACCTCGTACTCTTCGTAGGGCCGGTCGTATTCGGCCGCGCCAGCCCGGTAGTAAGCCACCTGCTCTGCCAGGAGAGCGTCGTCGTCCATGCGGGTTCCTCTCGTCCGGGTTCGGGCAGAGCCGAATGGACTCAGCTCGCCGGCTTGGTCGCCACAGGCACTGTCGGCCTTCACCTCTGGGCAAGGTCAAGTGTCTTGAGTGCCTGGAAACGTCCTCGCCGACCCGCGGGCGTCGCTCGTTGAGGTGACGTCTTCCGCGTTCGGGTCATGGGGCCCTGCGGGGTGCCCCACCCTCAGAATGCAGGGTCCACGGCGGTGGGGAGGCGTTCGTGGGCGAGCCTGCTGAGGCGGTACCTGACTGGGGATACGCTTCGGCCGTCCACGTAGGGTTCGTCGGGGTCGACGGCGTTGAGCAGTTCGGTTCCACTGGCCCGCTACTGGGACGAGCCCTTCGAGCGTGCCTCCCGCTCGGAAATTCATCGCGTTCAAGGGGCAGAAGAACTTCACTGGTGATTACTGGGCAGCGACCTCGCGTGACCTGGTGGGTTAAGGCTGCGACCGTGCCGTCGGCGATGTCGCCCGCCGCGCCCTGACCGACCCCGACCGGCTGCCGAAGGTCGAGGCCTGGTTCCGTCGTACGGCCCGCGAGCGCGGCTACACCAAGGACGCGCTGGACGAGGTGTGGAAGACCGTCTCTTCCTTCGGCGCGTACGGCTTCTGCCGTGCCCAGGCGGTGGCTTCTGCCGTGCCCAGGCGGTGGCTTCCGCCGTCCCCGCTCTGCAGTCCGCGCATCTGAAGGCGCACTTCCCGGCGTATCTGTTCGCGGGGCTGCTGGAGCACGATCCGGGCATGTGGCTGCGCCGGGTCATCGTCGCCGACGCCCGCCGCCACGGCGTCCCAGTGCTCCCGGTCCACGTCAACCACTCCCGCAAACAGCACAGTGGAGCAGACCGGTCAGGGATGGGGGGTGCGCCCGGCGTTCTCCACGGTCAAGGGCGTCAGCGAGGCGGAGACCGCCCGCCTGACGGCCGACCAGCCCTACGCCGGACTGCGGGACGTGTGGCTGCGCGCTCGCCCGTCCCTGCCGCTCGCGCAGCGCCTGATCCGTATCGGTGCCCTCGACGCCCTCTCCCCCGGCCCGACCCGGCGGGATCTGCTGCTGCAGGCCACCGAGCTGCACCGGCAGTCCCGCAACCGCACCGCCACCGACGGGCAGCTGCCGCTGGGCGGCGAGCTGGTGACCGCCGGACCGAGCGGGCTGCCGGAAATGACCAGCCGCGACAAGCTCGGCGCCGAACTCGACACCCTCTCCATCGACGTAAGCCGGCGTCTGGTGGAGCACCGCCACCGGCTGCTGCGCGAGCTCGGCCCGACCGACGCCGCCCACCTACGTGGCATGGTGCCCGGGCAGAAGGTCCTCGTCGCCGGGGTGCGGGCCTCCACGCAAACGCCGCGCATCCCGTCCGGCAAGCGGGTCATCTTCTGCACGCTGGAGGAAGGCTCCGGCCTTGTCGACATCGCCTTCTTCGAGGACTCCCATGAGCGCGTCGCGCACACCGTGTGCCTTTCCGGTCTGCTGTTGGTACGTGGCCAGGTGGAGGCGCGCGGCCCGCGCCGCACCGTCGTCGGCGAGATGGTCTGGGACCTGGACGAGGTGGCTGCCGCCCGCCGCGACCACGGACCCCAGGCCGCCCTCGACCTGCTCGGCCGCACCAGCCCGGCCCAGCCGGTCACCCCGCAGCGCACTCCGGCCGACGGAACCGCCGGGGCCCGCCTGCACCCGTACGCCGACCTGTTGCCCGATGGCTCACGGCGACGTCCCTCTGCCGTCGTCCGTCAGGTGGTGACGGAGGCGCGTTCACGGGCTGCGCGGACGGCAGCGGTGAGGCTGGTGAGGTCGTAGGCGCCGTGGTGTCTGCGGCCGTTGATGAAGAAGGTGGGCGTGCCGGCCACGCTGCTGAGGTCGGCTGACTCGACGTTCTCGGCGATGCGGGCTGCGTCAACGTGGACGCGCATGTCTCGTTCGAATCGCTCCGCATCCAGGCCGACGGCAGCCGCATGGGCGTACAGGTCCTCGATGCGCAGGGCTTCTTGATGGCTGAGCAGCAGGTCGTGCATGTCCCAGAAGCGGCCCTGGCGTGCGGCTGCTTCGGAGGCTTCGGCGGCGAGTTGGGCGTGGATGTGCACGTCAGTGAGGGGGAGGTGGCGCCACACGTAGCGCAGGTCTCCGAAGTCGGCGAGGAGTTCACGGACGACGGGCTCGGCCTGCCCGCAGTGGGGGCATTCGTAGTCGCCGTACTCCACGACGGTCACAGGGGCGTGGTGGGGCCCGCGGATGTGATCGCGGTCGGGGTCGACCGGCACGGCCAGGTCGACGATCGTCTCCGCCTTCCCGAGCAGGGCCCGGAGCCGCAGCAAAGGCGGCAGAAGGCCGATGGCTGCGATGACGAGCCGGGCTGTCAGGAAGGAGCAGACGAGTGTGGCGAGGATGCCGAGCTTGGCCTCGTCGAGGCGTGCACCGTGGAAGGCGAGGGTCGCGATGAGCAGGGAAACGGTGAACCCGAGCCCGCACAGCGCGCCGCCGGCGGTTGCCGCTCCCCAGCCGACCGGGAGGCGCAGCCGCCCGCGGGAGGCGAGCGTGGCAAGCGCACAAGCCCCGACGACACCCAGCGGCTTGCCCAGGACGTAGGCGACGAGGATGCCCAGGGTGACAGGCGAGGTGAAGGCTCGTGCCAGTTGGTCGCTGCTGATCTCGATGCCGGCATTGGCCAGGGCGAACAGCGGCACGACCAGGTAGCTGCTCCAGGGGTGGTAGATCCGCTGCAGGCGGTCGTTGGGGGAGATCGCCGAGGCGATGCCGGCGCGGACGGACCGCTCCAGTTCCGCAGTGGGCTGCTCACGGAACAGCCGGAACAGGCCGCTCGCGTGTTCCAGGCCGGCGCGCGAGGCAGGGTAGGCGTAGGTGAGCAGCCCCAGGGCGAGACCGATCACGACCGGGTCCACACCCGACTCGAACAGGGCGACCCAGGCGACAACGCCCAGCAGCAAGTACACACTGCCGTGGCGTACGCCGAGTCGCAGGCTGAGCACGACGAGTGCGAGGGTGCCGATGGCGACGACGAGTGCGGGCACGGTGATGCGGTCGCTGTAGGCGAAGGCGATGACGCCGAGGGAGAGGAAGTCATCGACCACGGTCAGCAGGAGGATGAAGACCCGCAGCCCGGGCGGCATGCCGCGGCCCGCGACGGCCAGCACGCCCAGGGCGAACGCGGTGTCAGTGGACATCGCCGCACCCCAGCCCTGCTCGCTGCCGTGTCCGGCGTTGATGGCGAGGTAGAGGGCGATGGGCACGATCATGCCGCTGAGCCCCGCGACCAGCGGCAGCGCGAGCCGCTTGCGCTCGCGCAGTTCGCCCATGTCGAACTCGCGGCGTGCCTCCAGACCGACGACGAAGAAGAAGAGCGTCATCAGGCCGCTGTTGACCCACTCTCGCAGGCCCTGCGAGATCCCGTACGTGCCGAAGCGGACAGACAGGCGGGTGTCCCAGAACGACGTGTAACCCGAGGGTGCTGCGTTGGCCCAGACGAGTGCGGCGAGCGCGGCGACGACCAGGACGGCGGCGCCACCGGTCTCGGTGCGCAAGAAGGTACGCAGCGGGGAACGCGATCCGCTGCTGCACAGCGTCTGGCCTGTGTAAGCGTCTGGTTCACGGGACATGGGTCAGATTCTCATCCGAGGCGTGGCTGAGGGCCTGCGGACGGAGAGCCGGTGTGTCGGCCGCGGGGTTTTGCAGTCCGGCAGGTTCGGGTGTCCTGGCCGCGGCAACGGCAACGGCAACGGCAGCCTCTCGGGGGCCTCGCCGGCTCGGTCCAGGCCCTGGAACATGCGGCCCGGCATACGCTGTTGCGTCGCACTCGTCCGGCCCGTCCGCCGCGAGGTGCCGATTGGAAGGCCGGCCCGCCCACAGGAAAGCCCTCTGGGAACGAGGGAAGATCGCTTATGACATCGGCTCCGGGAGTTCCACCGGGCCGGACAGCGCCGCGCGCACCCGGCGGGTCGCCTCGTCGACCCTGGGGGTTTTCGCATATCCGGGACACCACGACGGCCCAACGGTGACCGCAGTAGGCCAATGACGACTGGAGCGACAACCTCGCTGCCCGCATGACCACCCAGTGAAGAGCTGCAGACACAGCCGAGGCTCGTGTCTCTCTCGGTGGCGGTGCCACCATCTCTCACGCCCCGGCCCTGCCTCCCCGGAAACCACACGGTTGGGGTCACGTGGCGCTGCCTCATGCGCGCGGCTCGGGGTATGAGCACCAGTTCTCGGCCAGCTGTCACCTGCTCGAATGCGACCGGTCCCTCCGTCAGTGGCAGAGGTTCGGCAGTGAGGTGCAGCAGCCCTTGTGCGAGGTCGGTTGTGAGCAGGGCGAGCTGCGCGGGGTCAGGTTGCACACCGTGCCGGCGACGGTGTCCCGATCGGTGCGCGCGAGCGTGGACGGAAGCTCTCGAGCGCTCCATCGATGACCGTGACTTCCTGTGACCGTTCACGCCAGTTGGCGGATGTTCACGGCAATTGGCGAGAAGATCACCTGAAGCAGTCGAGTCACGCGGAGTGACGACTGGTCAGTCGATGGTTTGGGAGTACGGTTCATTTACATGGCAGATTCTCGGACCAATTCCGCGGTTGGTCCGCCCCCGGCGTTCGGTGCCGACCTGCATCTGGAGCTGCGCGGCCCCGGGCTGCGCGCAGGGCTCACGGACGCCTTGAGGGAGGCCGTGCGCACGGGGCGTCTGGCGCCCGGCAGTCGGCTGCCGGCCTCCCGCTCACTCTGCGCGGATCTCGGCGTCTCGCGTCACACCGTGGTCGAGGCCTACGCCGAGCTGGTCGCTGAGGGCTGGCTCACCGCCCAGCAGGGCTCCGGGACCCGGGTGGCCACCCGGGTCGAGCCGCACAGGCCCGCGCCCGACGCTCTTCGCGCGAGGCCGGACGAGCCCCCTCGCCGGTATGGCCTGTGGACTGGTGCACCGGACCTCGCGACCTTTCCGCGCACGCAGTGGCTCACCATGGCCCGCCGGGCTTTGACCGCCGCGCCACACGACGCCTTCGGCTACGGCGACGCCCGCGGCCGGATGGAGCTGCGCACCGCACTCGCGGACTATCTGGCGCGGGCCCGCGGGGTGTACGCCGAGCCGGAGCGGATCGTCATCTGTTCCGGTTTCTACCACGGCCTGGCGCTGATGGCGCAGGCGCTCAGGGTGCGGCGCGTGCGAGGGGTGGCGGTCGAGGCGTACGGACTCGACCTGTATCGCGACCTGCTGGCGAACGCCGGTCTGCGCACCCCGCCCCTCTACGTCGACGACCATGGCG
>NZ_JBSHAY010000077.1:0-10396 GCF_053611725.1 Streptomyces sp. NPDC054783
ACGCCACCGCCCTTGACTGGCTCGCCGCCTTCGGACTCATCGCCCTGTTCGCCCTGGCACTGACCTGGATCGCGGTCGGGATGGGCCTGATCAGCTCCAACGCCGAGGCCGCCAGCAACAACGCCATGCCCCTGATCCTGCTCCCCCTGCTCTCCAGCGCCTTCGTCCCCCTGCACTCCATGCCCGGCTGGTTCCAGCCCATCGCCCACTACCAGCCCTTCACCCCCACCATCGAAACCCTGCGCGGCCTCCTCCTGGGCACCCACATCGGCAACAACTGGTGGATCGCCCTCGCCTGGAGCCTCGCCCTCACCGCCCTCGGCTACCGCTGGTCCACCTCCAAGTTCAACCAGGACTCCAAGTAACCACCACGACAACGCGGACAAGCCACCCCGCCCCACGCCCAAGGCGGCGTACCCCGGCACCACACCGGAGTACGCCGCCCTTACGCGTCAGCAGCCCCCGCCGCTGCCTGAAACCGCCGTCGCAAGTCGCCCTCGTACCGTGTCCCGTCGGCGGGACACCCCCGCGCCATGCCGCGGAGACGTTCGACGCGCAACCGTTCGAGCACCGCTCCGGCCCTGCTCCGGCCCAGCTCCACCCCGCCCTGCGAGGCTTCTCGCCGGTTATGTGGACCCTTTTCATGGAGGCATGATGACGCGTCAGGCCGGTCAGTCCGCGGGGTCGCATGGCGGCCCGGCAACCACTCTCCCGCCGACCCCGTCGCGGCAGTCGCGCACTGCGGGGGCCACGCCGCGCCGGGGCCAGGTGCTGACGACCAGGGTGGGCCTCCAGATGCCGGCCAAGATGGCCTACGACGAGTGGGAGCGGGCCGGGCGCCAGCTCGCCGACGTCCTCGACTCGTCCTCCTGGTGGCTGGGCGACTGGCTCGTGTACGGCAAGGACCACTACACCGACCGGTACCAGCGCGGGATACGCGCCGCCGGCCTCTCGTACCAGACCCTGCGCAACTACGCGTGGGTCTCCAGACGCTTCGACCTCACTCGGCGCCGGCCCGCCCTGAGCTTCCAGCACCACGCCGAGCTGGCCTCCATGCCGGTCGAGGAACAGGAAATCTGGCTCGACCGTGCCGAGCAGCGGCAGTGGACCACCAAGCAGCTGCGCAGCGCCGTCCGCGCCGCGCGCCAGAGCGAGCAGCAGCCGCGTACCTCCGCCGAGCCGAGCCGCCGCCTGGAGGTCCCCGGGAGCCGTTTCCAGTGCTGGCACAGGGCCGCGGAGCAGCTGGGCGTCGACTTCGAGCAGTGGGTGATGACCACGCTCGACAGCGCGGCCGCGAGCGCCCTGGAGGACCTCGGCACGCTGGCGGAGCGCGCGGAGTTCCCCGAGCTCAAGCGCGTCAAGGGCCTGACCGCGCCGGCCGCGGGCGTCCCCGCGGAGAGCGCGCGGCCGGGGGTGCTCGCCGAGCGGACCCGCCCGGTGGCCATCAGCGCCTGAGGCCCCGGCACCGAGGCCTCCGGCACGTCACGGCAGCCGGCTCAGTCACGGCAGCCGGCTCATCAGCCCGGCGACGTCGCGCTTGTACGTGCACCCGCTCTGCCCGAACGACTCCCGCACCCGCTCGCGCACCTCGCCCGGCTGCTCCTGGCTGAGCTTGAACATGCCCTCGGCCCCGGTCACCGTGAACCGGAAGGCCCCCACGGCGGGCACGATCTCGCGGAAGTAGCCGAGCGACTCGGTCATGTCCCAGCCGTTGCCGAACGCCCCTTCGTAGGCGCGCACGGTGGACTGCACCACGCCCAGCGTCTCCTCGATCGAGGAGATCTTCTCCACCACGCCCCGGACATGCACCGCGGTGAAGTTCCAGGTCGGGGCGGCCGGAGTCTTCTCGTACACCGTGGGCGACACATAGGAGTGCGGACCGGTGAACGTCAGCAGCAGGACACTGCCCGTCTCCAGCGCAGCCCAGTGCGGATTCGCCCGGTTCATGTGCCCGAGCAGCGTGGCCCCCGGCAGCTCGCCGGACCAGTCGCCGGACTTCTCGGGGTCGAAGATGACCGGCAGGTGCGTGGCGAACGGACCGTCCTCGGGGCTGCCATTGGTCACCGCAAGCGCCAATGGGTTACCGCGGATCAGGTCCGCCATCCACGCACTGTCCGGTTCGCGATAAAAGCTGGGCACGAACATCCGGATTCACCTTTCGGCAATGGGCTCGGGGCATGGCTCTGGCTCAGGGGCAGGATTGATGCATTACTCCGGACATACGCCATAGGCCGCGCCACGCGGAAATCTTGAGAATCCGCGCCGACCCTACCGCCCGTCCCGTCGACGGGACAACGCCCTTCGACCGGCGAGCACCTGATGAAGCCGTCGAACAGTCTTCGTGCCGCCCTCGAGTTGCCTTTTAGACACTCTCCGGAGAACACTGCAAGACGGTCTCTCGAGCCACCGGTCGAGTTTTCCAGACGCAAGCGGGAGAATTTTCTATGGACATAACGGGTAGGCCCAGCCAAGGGATCTACGACGTGGTCGGTATCGGGTTCGGCCCGTCCAACATGTCGCTCGCGATCGCCCTGGAGGAACACGAAGCGAGCTCTCCGCAGCATCCGATCAAGTCGCATTTCTTCGAGCGACAGCCCACGTTCGGCTGGCACCGGAACATGCTGCTGCCGTCGACGACCATGCAGATCTCGTTCCTCAAGGACCTCGTGACCTTCAGGAATCCGACGTCCCGGTACGGCTTCATCTCGTTTCTGCACGCCTCGGACCGTCTGGTGCAGTTCGTGAACAACCAGGACTTCTTCCCGACCCGGCAGGAGTTCCACCAGTACCTGGAGTGGGCGGCCGCCGACCTGAGCGACCGGGTCACCTACGGCGCCGAGGTCACCTCGATCCGGCCCCGCACCGGGGCCGGCGCCGAGACGCCGGACCTCCTCGAGATCGAGGTGCGCGGCAGCGACGGCACCACCAGCGTCGTCACCGCACGCAACGTGGCCATCTCGACGGGCCTGGTGCCGCGTCTGCCCGAGGGTATGACGGCCGGCGAACGGGTGTGGCACAGCTCGGAGTTCCTGAGCAGGTTCAACGCACAGGACCCGGGCGGCCTCAAGAGCGTGGCGGTGGTCGGCGCCGGCCAGAGCGCGGCCGAGATCACCCGGTTCCTCTACGACTCGCTGCCGCACGCCGAGGTCTCCGCGATCATGCCGTCCTACGGCTACTCCATCGCCGACGACACCCCCTTCGCCAACCAGGTGTTCGACCCGAGCGCGGTCGACGAGTACTACTTCGGCACCGAGCGGGCCCGGGACTCGTTCTGGCGCTATCACCGCAACACCAACTACTCGGTGGTCGACGCGGACGTCATCCGGGCCCTGTACCAGCGCTCGTACGACGAGCAGGTGCGCGGCAGCCAGCGGCTGCACTTCCGCAACCTCACCCGGGTCGCCGAGGTCGAGCAGACCAGTGACGCGACGCGGGTCGTCCTGCACTCGCAGCTCGACGACCGGACGACGGAACTGGCCGTCGACGCGATCGTGTTCGCCACCGGCTACGACGGCGTGGACCCGGCCCGCCTGCTCGGCGACTTCGACCAGAACTTCCTGCGCGACAAGGCGGGCAGGCACCAGGTGACGCGCGACTACCGCCTCGTCGCCGCATCCGGGCTGACCTGTGGCGTCTATCTCCAGGGCGGCACCGAGCACACCCACGGCCTGACGTCCGCCCTGCTGTCGAACATCGCGATACGCAGCGGCGAGATCGCCGATTCGATCGTGCTGCGGCGCACCGAGCAGGAGCTGGGCAGCAGCGTGGAGGTCGCGCGCTCGGCCGCCTGAGGCGGCGCGGCATGGGGGTGGGCCCCGGTGCTGTCACTGCAGCACCGGGGCCCACCCCCATGGCAGTACCGGGCGGCGCCCGGTCACCTCACGCGGCGTCGGCGGCGGCCGTGCCTGCGTCCATCGCGTCCCGCAGGCTCTGCGGCCGCAGGTCGGTCCAGTGTTCCTCCACGTACGCGAGGCACTTGTCGCGGCTCTCCTCGCCGAACACGATGCGCCAGCCGGCGGGAACCTCGGAGAACGAGGGCCACAGCGAGTGCTGCTGCTCGTCGTTCACCAGAACGTAGAACCGGCCGTCGGCGTCGTCGAACGGGTTGCTGCTCATGATTCCACTCCAATTCAAGCCGTCCATGATTCACTTTCGAGTGGAAAGTGAATCATCCATCACTGGGATGGAGTTGGCGAGACCGCCGAGCCCGATCATGGCACCTTTCGGGAATCCCGTGGAGGCTTGCGGGAACCATTGCCCTTGATATCCGTCACGGAGTTGACGGGAATCGATGTTCCATTGGCCCGTGTCCGCGCGCGATGATTGCCGCGCAACCGCAGCTCGGGCCGACAGGTATTCACCTTCCCAAAACCCCGTATCACGGCCAAGTGTTTTCGTGCCGTACTCAAGCGCATGTCCATCGGTCGTCGGGGCCCGGCCTCGGGGCCGGGGTCCTCCACAGAAGGAGTCGTGCCTATGAGCGCCCACTGCCCGGTCGGCGGCCCAGCCCCCCGGCGTGCGAGGTCCTCATGACCGTCAGCGTGCACCCGGCCCTGGCCAAGGCCCGGTCCATCGGCGACGCCCTGCCATGGCTGGCCCGCCACCAGGGCCGGACGGTCGTCCTCAAGCTGGGCGGACACGCCATGGTCGCCGAGGACCTCACGGCGGCCTTCGCCCGCGACGTCGTCTTCCTGCGCTACGCCGGGCTGCGGCCCGTGGTGGTGCACGGAGGAGGCCCCCAGATCGATGCCGAGCTCGCACGGCGTGGCCTGGAGCGCGAGTTCCGAGCCGGGCTAAGAGTCACCTCGCCGCCCGCGATGGACGTGGTGCGGATGGTCCTCGCCGGCCAGGTGCAGCGCGAACTGGTCGGGCTGATCAACCGCTTCGGCCCGCTCGCCGTCGGCATGACCGGCGAGGACGCGGACACCCTCACCGCGGTGCGGCACGTGCCGTGGATCGACGGGGAGCCGGTGGACGTCGGCAGGGTCGGCGAGATCGCCGGCGTGGACACCGGTGCCCTGGACAGCCTGCTGGCGGACGGCCGGATCCCGGTGGTCTCGCCGCTCGCCCGCAGCGTCGAGGACGGCCTGGTCTACAACGTCAACGCCGACACCGTGGCGGCGGCGCTCGCGACCGCGCTGCGCGCCGAGGCGCTCGTCATGCTGACGGACGTCGCGGGCCTGTACGCGGGCTGGCCGGACAGTGACGAGGTCATCCAGCGGCTGACGGCCGGCGAACTGGAGAAGCTCCTGCCGGAGCTGAGCGACGGCATGGTCCCGAAGATGACCGGCTGCCTGCACGCCGTACGAAGCGGCGTGGGAGCGGCCCGGGTGATCGACGGACGGATCCCGCACTCGGTACTTCTTCAGATGTTCACCGACGACGGGGCCGGCACGGTGATCGTGCCGGACCCGGACGAGGCGGAGACCCTGCGGTGAACGAGCAGCGGCGACAGCAAGGCCGAACCATCGGCCCGGCCCGGCTCACCGGCTGCCGGACGACGACACTCGAGCGAAGGCGGGGGCAGTGCCCGTGACACACACACCCTGGGCTCCTCCCTCGGCCCACGACCGACTCCACGCCGTACCGCCGTCCGGTCCGGAACCCGAGACCGACCGAGCCACCGGGTACGGGAGCGGCGGTGAGCCCTCCTCCGGTGCGTCCGGCGGCTCGCCCGGGCGCACGGTGACCCCGCGTGCGTCCCGCCTGAGCGTCCTGCCGACGTACGAGGAACCCGGGCCGGACCGACCGGCCGGCCATCCCGAGTCCGGCCGTCCCGAGTTCGGTCCGGCCCCCCGGAACGATCCGCCCGATGCCCTCATCCGCCTGCGGTTCGCCGACGCGATCGCGCTCGGACGCGCCGGCGCCGCCTTCGGCGCCGGATCGGGGCCGGGCCTCGGCGACGCGTGGAGCGACCCGGCGACGCTCACCCTCCAGATCTCCGCCGATGCCGGCATCGAGACCCTCCGGGCCGTGCTCGCGGTCCTCGACGCGGCAGCGGTCACGGCCGAGTCGCTCACCGTCCACACACACGAACTCGACGACGTCCTCGCGGCGTTCACCAGCCTGCCCTGATCTCCGGTCGGGACCGTCGCCGGCCCCGCGGGCCGCGCACGAGTGCGTAGGCCACCGCCGCCCCGATGTCCCGGAACACCGGTCGGGGGCGGCCGCTCGAAGCCGCGTCCACGACAGCGAGCAGGCAGTGCGCGATCAGGCCAGGTCGTCGCGGGTCACCCGGCGATGCGCGGCGCGCCACTCGCCGCGGGTGCGGACCAGGACGTCCTCCATGACGTACGCGCACAGGACCTTGGAACCGCCACCGCTCGGCGTGAGGTACACCAGGGCCGAGCAGCGGGTCTGCAGCGACCCGTCCGCCCGGGGGTGTACGTCGAGCTTGCCGACCCAGTGGTCGA
This sequence comes from Streptomyces sp. NPDC054783, assembly GCF_053611725.1. Taxonomy (NCBI): domain Bacteria; kingdom Bacillati; phylum Actinomycetota; class Actinomycetes; order Kitasatosporales; family Streptomycetaceae; genus Streptomyces; species Streptomyces sp. NPDC054783. The sequence goes on from NZ_JBSHAY010000077.1 coordinate 6,414, forward strand.
GGCGGCTGCCGGCCCGCCGCTGCCGTGCCGCGCCGGCGCGCACGTAGCGGGCGAGCCCGTCGCGCGCACGCACCGGCTCGGGCAGGGAAGGAAGTTCCAGGACGGCGTCCTCGGTGAAGGTGCCCGACCAGCTGTCGGTGTCGTGCGCGTCCAGGATCTGCATCTGGTGCGCGTAGAACTGCTGTACCTGCGCGTACAGGGCGGCGAACTTCCGGCTCTGCAGCGTGCGTTCGGCGGTGCCCACCAGCTCGACGGTCATGATCTCAGCCTCCGCCTCCGTCGGTGCCCTTGGGGTGGTGGTGAGGGTTGCCGGCCCAGGGGCACTCCAAGCAATCCGAACTCGGTGCGGACAGTCTTTGAGGCTCAGCTCGAGCTTCTTTCAAATACTCCTCAAGCGCTCCCGAGGACGCTGGACACGGGGTCATCCCCAACGACAACCCGACGACGTCCTCCCCACTTTCACCTCCCTGGACGTGACCGGCGACCGGTCCCGGCAGCATCACCCATCCCCTCACAATCCGCGTAAGAGCAGGAGTCTCTACGACATGGCCACCTTCCTCTCATCAGTGGGCCGCTTCGCCTTCCGGCGACGCGGCCTGGTGACCCTGCTGTGGCTCGCCGCCCTCATCGGAATAGGCGTCGCTGCCTCCTCCGCGCCCACGCCGCCCGCCGACACGTTCTCCATGCCGGGCACCGAGTCCCAGAAGGCCTTCGATCTGCTCAAGGAGAAGTTCCCGGCGGCGAACGCCGACGGCGCCACCGCCCGCGTGGTGCTGCGCGCCCCGCAGGGTCACAAGCTCGCCGACCCTGGGGAGAAGGCCAAGGTCGAGGACCTGGTCGCCCGGCTCGGCAAGGCACCCGAAGTGGTCGCCGTGTCCGACCCGTTCAAGGCGAACGCCGTCAGCAAGGACGGCACCACCGCCTACGCGATCGCCACCTACAAGGTCGCCGCCACCAAGCTGGACGACAAGGCGCACAACGCCCTCACCGAGGCCCTCGACCAGTCCCGCAAGAGCGGCCTGACCGTCGAGGCCGGCGGTGACGCGGTCAAGCTGGAGGCGAGCTCGGGCGGCGGCGCCGAAGGCATCGGCATCCTGATCTCCGCCCTCGTCCTGATCCTCACGTTCGGCTCGATGATCGCCGCGGGCATGCCCCTGGTGACCGCGCTCATCGGCGTCGCCATCGGCACCTCCGCGATCACCGCACTCGGCTCCACGCTGGGCCTGTCGAGCACCACGACCACGCTGGCGATGATGCTCGGTCTCGCGGTCGGCATCGACTACGCCCTGTTCGTCATCTCCCGCTACCGCGCCGAGCTGTCCGAGGGCCGCGAGCGCCAGGACGCCGCCGCACGCGCCGTCGGCACCGCCGGCACCGCCGTCGTCTTCGCCGGCCTCACCGTGATCATCGCCCTGGCGGGCCTCGCCGTGGTCGACGTGCCGATGCTCACCAAGATGGGCCTCACCGCGGCCGGCACGGTCGCGATCGCGGTCCTCGTGGCCCTCACCTTCGTCCCCGCCCTCCTCGGCTTCGCACCGATCAAGGTCATGCCCCGCGCCGAGCGCAAGCGTTTCTACGGCAAGCCGCTGAGCGCCCGTCAGCAGCGCAAGGCGGACAAGCGGGCGGCGCGCGTGAAGCCGAACCTCGGCACCCGCTGGGCCGCGTTCGTCGTCCGCCGTCCCCTGACCGTCCTGTTCGTCGGTGTCGCGGGTCTCGGCGCCCTCGCCATCCCCGCGGCCAGCATGCAGCTGGGTCTGCCGAGCGAGGGCACGTACGCCAAGGACACCACCCAGCGCAAGGCGTACGACATGCTGTCCGACTCCTTCGGAGCCGGCTTCAACGGCCCGCTGACCGTCACGGTCCAGGGCAAGGACACGGCTGCTGCGGCGGCCCAGGTCGGCAGGCGGCTCGCCAAGGTCGAGAACGTCGCGACGGTGAGCCCCGCGGCCACCAACCCCAAGGGTGACACGGCGATCATCACCGTCGTGCCGAAGACCGGCCCGCAGGACCACGCCACCGAGGAACTGGTCAGGACGATCCGCGGCATGAAGGACGACTTCCGGTCCTCCGACAACGCCACGGTGCTGGTCACCGGCACGACGGCCCTCTACATCGACTTCTCCAAGACCCTCGACGACGCCCTCCTGCCCTACCTGGGTCTGGTCGTCGGCCTCGCCTTCCTCCTGCTGATGCTGGTCTTCCGCTCGGTTCTCGTCCCGCTCAAGGCGGCCCTGGGCTTCCTGCTCTCGGTCGGTGCGGCGCTCGGCGCGGTCGTCGCGGTCTTCCAGTGGGGCTGGCTCGCCAAGGGCCTCGGCATCACCCAGCAGGGCCAGGTCATGAGCACACTGCCGATCTTCATGATCGGTGTGGTCTTCGGTCTCGCGATGGACTACGAGGTCTTCCTCGTCGCCCGGATGCGGGAGGCGTACGTCCACGGGGCGAGCCCCTCCGACGCGGTGGTCACCGGCTTCCGCTACGGCGGACGGGTCGTCACCGCCGCCGCGATCATCATGACCAGCGTCTTCTCCAGCTTCATCCTGGACACGAACGACTTCGTGAAGATGATGGGCTTCAGCCTCGCCGCCGCCGTCCTCTTCGACGCCTTCGTGGTCCGCATGGCCCTGGTCCCGGCCCTGTTCGCCCTGCTCGGCAGGTCCGCCTGGTGGCTGCCGCGCTGGCTGGACCGGCTGCTGCCGAACATGGACGTGGAGGGCGAGAAGCTCAACCGCTTCCCGGCCACCGCCCCGATCCCCGGTCCCCGCCAGGAGCGGGAGCCCCTCTACACGGGCTGACCGTCCGCCCCCCTGACGCCGGTCCGTGATTCCCCCGTCCGGACCGGCCAACGGCCACCGCCGACCCGAGTGCCTCACAGCACCGGGCCGGCGGTGGCCGAGCTCTTCGGTGGTCTCTCTTCGTCGTCTGTCTTCGACGTCTGTCTTCTCGTGGTCCGTCTTGGCCGTCCTACAGGACGAGGGTGCAGCACTTGACGCTGCCGCCCGCCTTGAGCAGCTCGCCCAGCTCCACGCCGATCGGGTGGAAGCCACGGTCCTTCAGCTTCTCGATGAGTCCGGTGGCCGCCTGCGGCAGCAGCACATTGAGCCCGTCGGAGAACGCGTTGAGGCCGAACACCGCCGCGTCCTCGTCCGTGGCCAGGATCGCGTCCGGGAACATCTCCCGCAGCACCGACTGGCTGCCCGGCGTGAACGCCGCCGGGTAGTACATGATCTCGGTCGGCGAGAGCACCGTGAGGGCGGTGTCCAGGTGGTAGAAGTTCGGGTTGACCAGCGTCAGACCGGTCACCGGCAGTCCGAAGAACTCCTGCGCCTCGGCGTGCGAACGCGGATCGGTGCGGAACCCGGCTCCGGCGAGGATCCGCCGCCCCACCCGAAGGTAGTCACCCTCGCCCTCGTTGACGAACTCCGGCCACAGGATCTCGCGATACCCGTTCCGCTCGAACCAGTCCAGATAGGCCGGCCCCTCCGCGGTCCGCTCCCGGTGCCGGAACCGCGCGCCCAGCACCTTGCCGTCGACCACGGTGGCGCCGTTGGCCGCGAACACCATGTCCGGCAGGCCCTCGAGCGGCTCGATCACCTCGACGGTGTGCCCGAGCGACACGTACAGCTCCCGCAGCGACTCCCACTGCCGCAGCGAGGCCGCGGTGTCCGTCGGTTTCTGCGGGTCCATCCACGGATTGATGCTGTACGTCACGTCGAAGTACTGCGGACGGCACATCAGCAGGCGGCGCGGAACCGCCTCCCGTACCGCCCGGACGGCCCATTCCTCGTCGACGACGGCGTTCGAAGGCATTGCGGGTCCTCCTTGTGAGAGTGGAGTGCGTGTGTGAACCCGGCGCTGCAAGGGTGTGCGCGCCGGGTGTCAGGGGGTGTCTCAGCCGATGACGGTCCAGGTGTCGCTGCCGGCGAGGAGGGTGGCGAGGTCGCCTTTGCCCTTTTGTTCGATGGCGGTGTCGAGTTGGTCGGCCA
>NZ_JBSHAY010000078.1:0-9275 GCF_053611725.1 Streptomyces sp. NPDC054783
CAAAGGCGACCTCGCCACCCTCCTCGCCGGCAGCGACACCTGGACCGTCATCGGCTGAAAACGCCTTCGGCTTGGCTATGAGGCCCGGGACCGGAGGCGGATTCCATGGGTCGTTGCAACACACGGTCGTGTTGATCAAGCCGTGAGCAGTTTGTGCAGGCGCTCGGCTGGGGTTTCCCAGCCGAGCGTTTTGCGTGGGCGGCTGTTGAGCTCGCCGGCAACCGCTTCGAGGTCGTCCCTGCTGCGCCGGGAGAGATCGGTGCCCTTCCCTCGGCGCCCGCTGACGAGTTCGTGCACCGTGCCCTCGACGCCGGAGCAGGAGGCATACTTCTGCTTCCGCTGGTCATCGTGCTGGTCGGCGCGGTTGCGGGTCCGGATCTCGTGCAGGCGGCGGGGCAGGAAGTTCACCGTCCGGGACGCGCCGCGGGTGCGCAGTGACCATTCGGGACACGGTCGGCACTGCAGGTTGTCGAACCGGACCACCGTACAAGGGGCCATGGCCGGAAGCTCGTGGCCCGGCCGCCGCCTGAGCCCGTGGCTGGGGGGCGCTGCGCCAGATCATGGCGCAGCAGTTCGTCGCCGATGCCCGAGGCCGGCTGCGGCCGCGCGCGAGAACTTCGTCATCGACTTCGACCGCCGCAAAGTCACCAGCCCCAACGGCAAGGTCAGCGGCAACTGGACCATGCGGACCGGACGCCCGTAGTGTTCGCCCCACTCGGCGCTCACCAGTGCGTCCAGGAGGTCGGGGTCGGTGCGGGCGAGTTCTTGCACGGCGGCACGGACCGCCTCCAGCACCAGCCGGGTCAGCCCGCGGGCGGCGGCAAGGATGTGGGTGGAGTCGGTGCGTTGCCGGCCCCTCGCCGGTTCGGTCGTCGTGGGTGAGGCGGTCGCGGAAATCGCCCAGCACACTGTGGTGGAGGCCGGGATCGTCCAGTTCGGGCGCGACGGCTCCACGATCACCGACAAGGTCCTGGACGGCGTGGTCGGCAGAGCCGGCCTCTGACGCCGTTTGTCCGGTGGTCTTCATCGACGCCACCCACGTGAGGATCCGCGGCGGCGCGGTCGCCAACCGGCCGATCCGGGTGGCCCTGGCCGTCACCGCGGAGCGCCGGCGGGAGATGCTGGGGCTGCGGGCCGGGGACGGCGGCGAAGGCGCCAAGCCCTGGCTGCCCATTCTCACGGAAATCAAGAACCGCGGCGTGGGCGACGTGCTGATGCTGGTCTGCGACGGGCTGCAGGGTCCGCCCGAGGCAGCGGGGACGGCCTGGGCGAGGACGATCGTGCAGACCTCATCCGTGCACACTCCCAGGTGGCGTAAGACGCCCCCGGATCACCGCGCCGGACGGAGAGGACGCTGCCACTTCCCGTCCGGGCAAGCGGCGTTGAAGGGGCTCTATCTCCGCCGTCCGGGACCGGACCGCCTCCGGGCACACGACATCAACCACGTCGCCGCTCACGGGAAGGAGGCACTGAACCAGTCCACACTCTTCTTCGCGGACCGGTTCAGCACCCCAATGATCCCACGGCACTTGCGCGAGACCGCTGACACGCTCCGGGCCCCGGCTCCCGCACACTGTCCAGGAACGGTGCTTACGTCCAGAGCCGGCCGATCGCCGCGGGCGAGCGATGACGCAGGGTGTTGTCCAGGTGGATCGCCCGGGCGACCCGCTCGGCCTGGCTCCGGCTGGAGGCGATGAGCAGCGGCATCACGGATCCGCCTTCGGGCAGCCCCGCGTAGTACAGCCCCGGCAGGGCGCCGGCCCCCGCGCGGTGCACCGGCATGCCGTTGTCGTCGAGTGCCGTCCGGGGCAGGATCCGGTAGTCGGGCACGAATCCTGTGGCCCAGACGATCGTCGTGATGTTGTGGCCGGCCAGGTCCAGCTTGTTCCCGTAGTCCGCGAACAGCGAGGCGTCGAAGGCGGGTGCAGGGGTTCGCTCGGGGACGACCAGGCCGTGCTGTTCTATCGCCGTGTCGATGGCCTGGAGGAGTTCGGTCTCCGCGCGGGCCGCGGCCTGCGCGATGGCGCGGACGTTGTCCTCCAGCAGCAGGATCCCGCCCTCCACGCCTCGGACGGTACCGACGAGGGTGACACCCTTTCCGGCCAGTACGGTCAGGCTGAGGTCCCGGCCGCCGGCCTTGCCGCTGAGCACGGACACGCCGGGCAGTACGGGCGAGTCGCCGCGCCCGCCGGACGCGGACTCCAGGTTGCCTTCGAGAGGCAGCAGTTGCAGCCAGTCCAGGACCTGGGCGCCCCGGTAACGGCGGGGCGAGGTCTTGTGCCGTCCGACCGCGAGGTACACCTGCCGGCCGGCGTCACTCAGATCCTCGGCGATCTGCTGGCCGCTGTTCCCGGAGCCCACGACGAGCACCGCGCCGGGCGGCAGGGACTGGGGGTCGCGGTAGTAGCGGGTGTGCAGCTGCGTGACCGAGGGGTCGATCCGGGCGGTCAGCTCCGGCAGGCGCGGCGAGGAGTAGCCGCCCAGCGCGGCGACGACGTTGCGGGATTCGACGGTGTCGCCGTTCTCCAGGTGGAGCCGGAAGCGCGCGTCCTGGTGGGAGGGGTCGTCGACCGTCTCGACCGACCGCACGGGCGTGTGCTCGCGCACTTCGACGCCCATCTCGGTCACGTAGTGCCGCAGGCGCAGGGCGACCTCGCGGGCCGGCATGTACCCCTCGGGGTCGTCCCCGTCGTAGGGCATTCCGGGAAAGGTGACGGTCCGGTTGGGTGTGTTGACGCGAAGGCTCTCCCAGCGTTCCCGGGCCCAGGTCTGGCCGGTCTCTCCCCGTTCGAAGACCACCGCACGGTGGCCGAGCCGGGCGAGTGAGCCCGCGACCGAGCACCCTTGCTGGCCCCCTCCGATCACGGCGGTCTCGACGAACTCGGTCCCCATGGCAGCGCTCCTGGTTCGCATAGTGAGTGGATTTCTCGTCACACCGTGGTGCGTCATCTGTCGGTTCGTGCGCCGGTGGCGTCGGCCCAGGGCAGCACGACCGTCTTCCCGGTGGCCCCGTCGGCCTCCATGCGGCGGTGGGCGGCCACGATGTCGTCCAGGGCGAAGACGCGGTCGAGGTTGGGCCGGTAGACGCCCGCCTCGACCTCGTCGATGATCCCTTGCAGCAGGCTCTGGCCGGTGCCGCCCTTGAGTGTGTCGCTGTGGAAGGCGGTGAGCCTGGTTCCGGTCGGGATCATGGCGATGGGCTCGAAGCCGGGGATCAGCCAGCCGCTGAGCGAGCCCGACACGCACACCGTCCCGCCGCGGCGCACCAGGCGCAGCGAGTCCACCACGGTGCTGGTCCCCACGAGGTCCAGGACGTGGTCAGGACCGTCGGGCCACAGCGCGTGCACGCCGGCCGCCAGTGACCCTCCGTCGTCCAGGAGCACGTGGTCGACGCCGACCGCGGTCAGCGCCCCGGCCTTGTCCTTGCTCCGGGTGGTGGCCGCGATCTCGGCGCCGTGGGCGGATGCGATCTGGGCCGCTGCCATCCCCACCGAGGAGGTCCCGCCGCGGATCAGCAGCCGTCCCCGGCCACCCGGTGCGATTCCCAGCGCGTCCAGGGAACCGCGCGCGGTCAAGTAGGTCTCGGGCAGCGCGGCCAGGACCTCCCAGGGCAAGGTGGTGGTGACCGGCATCAGCAGCGTGTTCGGCAGCAGCGCGTACTGCGCGTACCCGCCGTCGAACTCCCGGCCCATCTCCCCCATCACCGCCGCGACGGTGCGCCCGGCCGGCAGCCGGGGGTCGGTGGAGACGGCCACGGTTCCCACGCACTCGATGCCGAGCACCCGGGGGAAGGCGACATTCGGGGAGTGCCCCTGACGGGTTCTCAGCTCTGAGCGGTTCAGGCCCGCGCCTTCCACGCGTACCAGGCTCCAGCCGTCGCGGACCTGCGGGATCGGCAGCTCGCGGATCTCCAGGACCTCGGGGCCGCCCGCCTCGACGCAGACCGCCGCGCGCATCGTCGTACTCATCTCACTCCACCTCGTGTATCCGACGAACCCTCCCGGCGCGGCCGGGACCGTGACCACCTCGGCGACGGCGGATCACTCCGCGTCGACGACCTCCACCGACGGTGCCCACCGCGGGACCTCGCCGCGACCGGAGGTCAGGCGCAGGGTACGGCTGAAGCTGTACTCCTGCAGCGTCTCCAGGGCGTGTTCCCGGCCGTAGCCGCTGGCGCCCACACCGCCGAACGGGGAGCCGGTGAACGCGCGGTTGTAGTGGTTGACGAAGACGACGCCCGCGCGCAGCTCCCGGCTGAAACGCAGGGCACGCTCGGAGTCGCGGGTGAACACGCCGGCGACCAGGCCGAAATCGGTGCCGTTGGCGATCCGGACGGCCTCCGCCTCGTCGCGGAACGGGATCAGGCACACGACGGGGCCGAAGATCTCCTCCTTGGCGATGCGCATGTCCGGGGTGACACCGGTGAAGAGTGTCGGCGGGACGTAAAAGCCGTCCGCCAGCTCCGGGTCGGTGGGCAGCGGCGCCTGCGCCGCGATGGTGGCGCCCTCGCCGACGCCGATCTCGAGGTAGTCCAGTACCCGTTGGCGCTGTGCCTGGGTCACCAGCGGACCGACGTGGGTGCCGGCGTCGGCGCCGTTGCCGACCTTCAGGCGGGACACGGCGGCCGCCAGGCGCCGGGCCACCTCGTCGTGGAGGTCGGCGTGGACCAGGACCCGCGAGGCAGCGGTGCAGGCCTCACCCTGGTTGAAGTAGCCGCCCTCGACCGCCCAGCGCAGCGCCGAGTCCAGGTCGGCGTCGTCGAAGATCACCAGGGCGTTCTTGCCACCGAGCTCCAGCAGGGTCGGCGTCAGGTTCTCCGAGGCGGTGCGGATCACCGCCTGGCCGGTGGTGGGCGCGCCGGTGAAGGAGACCTTGCCGACCAGCTTGTGCCCGGCCAGGCGGGCGCCGACGGCGCCGGGGCCGGGGACGGCGTGCACCACGTCGTCCGGGAGCACGGACCGGACCAGCTCGACCACCCGCAGCACCGACAGCGGGGCCTGCTCCGGCGGCTTGATGACCACGGCGTTGCCCGCGGCGAGCGCGGGGGCGAGCTTGCCGGCGGTGTGCAGCGGCGGCCAGTTGAACGGCACGATGGCGCCGATGACGCCGAACGGCTCGCGCACCGTGACGTCCAGCATGCTGCCCGAGTCACGGACCTGACCGGGCATCACTTCGCAAAGACTGGCGAACAGTTCGAAGATGGTGACGGTGCCCTCCAGATCGAACTGTCGGGCCTGGGTCACCGGCTTGCCGTTGTCGCTGGACTCCAGCGCCGCGATCTCGTCGGCGTGCTCCCGGAGGACCTGGGCGACCTTCCACAGCCACTTGCCGCGCTCGCGCGGTGTGCGGGCCTTCCACGCGAAGTGCGCGTCGTAGGCGGCCTGGACCGCCTGGTCCACCTCGTCCGCACCGGCGCCCTGGACGACCACCAGGGGCTCGCCAGTCGCGGGATTGTCTACGGTGAACCGGTCGGCGTCGTCCTTCGACGACCACCTGGTGTGCAGTACCTCGACGGTTTCCACGGTCGTTGACACGGGATCCTCCTGACTTTTGGCCGGCTACGTCGGCCTTCAGTGGGTGCTGAAGCTCAGTTGTGCGTCGTGAGTCGTTCGCGCAGGACCGAGGCGATCCGCTCGGCGACCACGATGGCCGGGACGTTCGTGGCCACGCGGGGCATCGCCGGGAACACCGAGGCGTCGGCGACGGTCAGTCCCTGTACGCCGTGGACGGCGCCGTCGGTGTCGACCACGGCGGCCGGGTCGTCGGGCCGGCCCATGCGCATGGTGGAGCTGCCGTGGTTGTAGTGCGCCGGAGCCCGGCGGATCGCCTCCGCCAGGTCCTCGTCGCTGACGCCCGGTCCGGGGACGCGCTCCGTCACCAGCAGGTCGGCGAGCGGCTCGGTCCGGGCGAGCCGGCGGGCCAGGCGCACGCCGCCCGCGACCAGCTCGGCGTCATCGGCGGCCGTGTACAGGCCCAGGTCGATGATCGGCGCGTCCTCGGGGTCTCGCGAGGCGAGCCGCACGCTGCCGCGCGAGCGGGGCTGGACGCAGGAGACGAAGAAGACCATGTCCCAGCCGGTCGGGTGGGTCTCGGTCGGTGGGACGAACGCGGCGGGCAGTCCGGCGGTCGGCACCGACGCCGACGGCAGGATCTGCACGTCGTAGTCGGGCTCGCCCTCCCCCACCGCGACGCTCAGCACACTGCCGAACATCGACCGGGCCGGGGCCTGCGGCGGCTTGGCGACGTGGATGTTCCAGTAGGCGGGGTGGTCGGTGAGGTTGCGCCCCACCCCCGGCAGGTCAGCCACCATGCCGATGCCGAGCGCCGCCAGGTCGGCACGGTCGCCGATACCCGAACGCAGGGCGATCGCGGGCGAGTTGTAGGCGCCGGCGCTGAGCACGACGTGCCGGGCGGCGATCTCCTCCCCGGTGGCGAGCCGCACTCCGGTCGCCCGGGTGCCGCGGAACAGCACCCGGTCGACCAGCGTCTCGCCGCGCACCTCCAGGTTGGGCCGGTGGCGGACGGGGTTGAGGTAGCCGACCGCCGTGCTCAGCCGCACGCCGTTGGCCGCGCTGAGCGGGGTGTACGCGAAGCCCGGCGCGCCCGGCGCGTTGAAGTCGTCGACCAGCGGATGCCCGAGGTGCGCGCTCGCCTGTCGCACCGCGGCGACGTGCGGCCCCAGGTCCGCCGCCGCGGGCACGGTCATCCGGTAGGGGCCGCCCAGCCCGTGGTACTTCGGCTCGCCGTAGGGGTAGTGCTCCATCTCCTGGTAGAGCGGCAGCATCTGCTCGTAGTCCCACGCGGAGCCGGCCAGGCCGGCCCACGCGTGGTGGTCGGAGGGCCGGGGCCGCATCGCGACGCAGACGTTGACCGCGGAGGAACCGCCGATGATGCGGCCCCTGGGAACCGGCACCTCGTTCCCGAACTCGTCCGCGACCGAGCGGTAGCCCCAGTCGTAGGTGTACGGCGCGTAGGTCGCGTCGGCGACCTCCTCGGGCAGGTCCTCGAGGGTGGCGAAGTCGGGCCCGGCCTCCAGCAGGAGGACCGACCGCCGCGGGTCGGCGCTCAGCCGGCTCGCGAGGACGCACCCCGCGGACCCGCCGCCGATCACGATCACGTTGTAGGTCATCTCCGGCCGCCTACACGTGCCGCGGTCGGCCGACGGCGTATCCCAGGTTTTGTTCCTGTGTGGTCATGGTGTTGCCTCTCGCGGTTGTGGGACGTCCCAGTGGAGTTGGAGCTCGTCGTATCCGCGGGCGATGACGAGCCGTTCGCGGGTGCGGGAGTCGGCGGGCCCCGGCCGGAGTCCGGGGAGCCGGTCGAACAGCAGCGGAATGGCTATCCGCAGTTGGAGGCGGGCCAGCGAGGCGCCGAGGCAGGCGTGGATGCCGCGGCCGAAGGCCAGTTGGTGCCTGCCCGGCCTGCTGCGCAGGGCGAACTCGTCCGGGTCCTCGATCACGCACCCGTCCCGGTTGGCGGAGCCGAAGTGGACCATCACGCGGTCCCCGGGCACGAGGTGCCTGCCGCCGAGTTCGGTCTCCCGGGTCACGGTGCGGAACAGGCCTTGGACGGGGGACTCGTACCGCAGGATCTCCTCGACCATCGCCTCGACGGGTGCCCCACCAGTACGCAGGGCCGCGAGCTGGTCCGGGCTCTCCAGCAGGGTGACCAGGCCGTTGCCGATGGCGCGGGTGACCGTGACGTGCCCCGCGATGATCAGGTTCATCACGATGCGCATCAGCTCCACCGTGTCGAGCGCGTGCTCGTCCGTGCCGGCCGCCAGGGAGGAGATGAGCCCGCCCCCAACGACCCGGCCCGGCTCCTGGAGCAGCGACATCACGTAGTGCTGCATGGTGACGACGTCGCGGGCCCACTCGGCCCGCTCGGCCTGCGGACCCGTGCCGACGGACAGCTTCAGCCAGTTGTGGCTCCACTGACGCAGCCGCGGCACGTCCTCGGCGGGGATCCCCAGGATCTGCGCCATGACGGCCAGCGGCAGCGGCCACGCATAGCTCTCGATGATGTCCGTCGAGCCGGCAGCGGCGAACCGGCCGATCAGCTCCTGCGCGGTGGCCCGGACGAACGGCTCCAGCTCGGCCACCCGCCTCGGGGTGAAGACCCGGTTGACGGCCACCCGCAGCCGGGTGTGCTCCTCACCGTCGCTCTCGGTCAGGTTCGGCGTCAGCGACCAGCCCTCCGCCATGACCTGCTTGACCTCGTCGGACTCGGGCCCCGCGGTGACCCGCACCGCGCTCTCCGAGGAGAACGTGCCGGGATCGTGCAGCACCCGCAGCACGTCGTCGTGCCGGGTGACGACCCATAGGTCCCTGTCCCCATCGTGGAGCACCGGGCATTGCGCACGCATCCACGCGAAGACCGGGTACGGATCGGCCAGTTGACCGTCGGATGTGGGATCGAATGCCGGCGTCGCGGTCATCGAGGACACTCCGGACGCGGCCCCTCGGCGGACCGGCGCGGTGTCGGGCCGCCCTGGTGGCCGGGGTCGAGTCGGATGGCGGACATCAGTGTTCTCCCTTGTGGCGTGGGGGTGGCCGGGGTTCACTCGGCAGCGGCCAGCGCGGGCACCGCGCCGTTGAGGCGCCCGCGCTCGGTGGCCGGCGACCAGGTCGTGCCGGCGTGGTCCGGGCCCGTCGGATGGATCCGGGGCATTGCCGGCTCGGACACGAAGGTGTCGTGGACGATCTGGGTCGCCTGGGCCAGGTCGCTCTCCCCGGTCAGCACGCTGAGCTTGTTCGAGGTGACGTGGAGGTCGGTGCGCGCGGCGCCGACCGAGCGCAGGGCTTCGAGCAGGCGCAGCGGCGCGGACGGCCGTCGGCCGATGCCGACGCCGACGACCGAGAGCCTGGCCAGGTTCGACGTCCAGTGCGCCTCGTCGAGGCGGATCCCGCGGTCGGCGTCGGCCAGCAGTTCCCGCACCACCTCCACGCTCTCCGCGGGAAGGGTGAGCGCGATGTCGCCGGCGTCCTCGGTGCCGAGGTTGCCGTAGCGACGCAGTTCGACCTCGGTCTCGCGCTCGACCAGCTCCCTGAGGAGGCGCAGGACGTGGTCCGGGGTGATCCGCCGCAGCACGCAGCGCACCAGGCCGGAGTGCCCCGTCACCCCGGCGATCGGGTAGACGCGGCCGTCGGGCGCCCAGGAGTCCCCGGGCGTCGGCCCACTGGCGTGCCTGCTGTGGCCGATCCAGGTCTGCGGGCCGATCGCGGTGCGGTTGGAGCGCACCTTCAGACAGACACCGTGGGTACGGGCGTAATCCA
>NZ_JBSHAY010000079.1:0-7543 GCF_053611725.1 Streptomyces sp. NPDC054783
GGCCAACTCCCCACCCAGCACACCCGGTCAACGACACACCCGATCAAACAGACACGCCACCGGCGAATGAACCTGACCAAGCACTACTAGGGCCTTACTGCGGAAGAGCGCCAGTCCTGCCGCGACGGTCTCGTTGGCGACATCGATGCAGTCCTGCCGGTCCCATGAGGGAACGATCAGTTTCGCGTTGACCGGGCGGCCGATCAGTCGGCATTGATGGAAGATCTCTCCACTGAAATTCCAGGACATCATGACCGGCCACCCATACCGCCCGAGCTCGTCTGCGAACCTCTCATAATGCGGACCGGCGAAGTCTCTCTCGCGCAAAGCCTGCACAAGGCGGGCATCCGCGACCAACTGTTCGTGATGATCTGGAAGTGACGCGCTTCGCGGCTGCGGCACCAAACAGGCCTCGATGTCATCGACCTCAAAGCCGAGCCGCCGGAGAACCGGCGTGGTGAGCTCACTATGGTCGCCTGGCTCTGCCTCGTCGCCTGGCAAGCGCTCATCCACCATGCGACTCCTCCCGCAAAGCCTGCGCATCGCAACCGAACCTTCATGTGTTCGTTGTAGGCGGCTGCATGCGGGACTCCCCCTCCCCAGCCCACATCAAGCGGCGTGATGCACGTCACAGGGGGAGGGTGGCGCCTCAGTCGGCTACAGCCTGTCAAAAGCACTCATGACAACCAACACCCTCCACCGAGACGGGGATCCATGAACGCTCCCGAACGGGGCTCACTCCTGAGCCTGAGGACCGCCACCATCTTCCTGCTCGCCGCCCTCGTGGCCCTGGGCACTGGCATCCTCACGGTCCTCGACCACAAAGGACTTCCTGCCGCAGTCCTCGTCGCGGGCGGCGCATTCGGCGGCGCCACCTGGTACTTCCACATGCTCATTGACTGACGCGCCATCAGTGGTAGGCGGCCGGCGAAATCGGCGGCCTGGTCGGATGGCCCGATCTGCCGGGGACTGACCGGAGACGCTCTGAGACTCCGCAGAAACTGGCCAGGAACCGGGAAGCGGTCCGACCGGGTCATCAGCGCCGGTGACGGCCGTGCATCTGTGGGATGTGTATCTGTCGGAGAATCAGCGGCGAGCCATTGCCGGCGGTCTGGAATCGTCGCTGGAGCAGGCCCGCGGGGTGGTGGCGTTGTGTGCCGGGCTGCATGACATCGGGAAGAGGACCCGGCGGTGACCCTCGCAACGGTCCAGGAGCGCGTCGGCCTGTCCTACGCCGCGGCCGCACGGGCCCTGCCCCGGCTGCGCGGGGAGCGGATCGCCGACCTGGTGCAGGCCGAACCGGACGTGACCCCCGAGGAGGCCGCTACCCGGCTCGGCTACCCGACCGCGGTGCAGCGCACAGCCCTTGCCAGCGCCGCCACGGAACTGCGCGCCCGGCAGGTCCAGTCGTACCTGCAGCGCGTCGCCGACGTCCTGGTCGGCGCAGGCCTGGCCGAGGCGCAGGACGTCCGGGTGCAGATCCTGGACGGCGACGTGCTCGCCGCGGCCGTGGCGCTGAGCGGATCCGGCGCGCCCGCCCTCGTGTGGGACGAGCGCTACGGCTGGCGTACCACGCTCAGCAGGCGGCACCCGAGGGGCAAGGACACTGGCACCCCGTCGGAGGGCGAAGGCATCCGCTACCTCAGCGAGCACCAGCAGCCCGAACCCTCCGAGTGCTGGCCGCGCTCGCCGACCGCCGGCACGGCACCAGGCATCCCAAGACCGTCCACCCGGCCGGAGGCACGCTGCAGGGCTGAACCCGCCGACCGTTCCGGGCCCGGCCCTCCACCCGTGACCTGCGCCGCGAGTTGTTCCACGCGCTTGGCTTGCAGTGGCGCCGCCCGCCCAAGTTGACGGTGCCCGGAGCAGGGGTTTCACCCGGACGACGGAGCGGGCAGGATGAGGCGGGCATGACATACCCATACGGTGCTGACCCGAAGGGAACCGTCTCGTGCTCCGTAAGCCAAGTGCGCTGCTCGCCGCCTCCGCCCTGCTCCTCCTCGGCACCGCGACGCAGGCCGCAGCCGGCAATCCGCCCTCTGCCGCGCCGTCGGCCGCCTGCACCTACACGCCGGTCGTTCCCGCAGACAACTTCAAGGGGATACCGGTCTTCGACCCAGTGAAGGCCGCCAAGCCGTACAGCGCGACGCTGCGCACTGGCCAGGGCGCGATCACCTTCCGGGCACTGACCGACAAGGCTCCCTGCACCACGTACTCCTTCAAGTTCCTCGCCCGGCGCGACTACTTCGACCGCTCACACTGCCACCGGCTCACCACCGTGCGCATCTACGTGCTCCAGTGCGGCGACCCGACTGGCACCGGGAGCGGCGGACCCGGCTACTCCTTCCCTGACGAGAACTTGACCGGGGCGACCTATCCTGCCGGGACGGTGGCGATGGCCAACGCTGGGCCCAACACCAACGGAAGCCAGTTCTTCTTCGTCTGGAAGGACACCAAACTCTCGCCCGCCTACACGCCGTTCGGCAAAGTCACCGCGGGCCTCGACGTGCTCCAGAAGATCGCGGTGGGCGGCGAGGACGACCAGAACGGGCCGGGAGACGGCTTTCCGACGCTGCCAGTGAACATCAAGCGCGTACAAATCAAGAGCAGGTAGTACGGTCCTGCCCCGGGCCTGTCCTCGTCGGAAGCTTCGTCCGTCCCGGTCATGGTCGGCGTCGAGGACGTGTGTCCCAACCACCTGTTCACCGTCATCGGCCTGCGCTGGGGCGTCGACATGCGCGACCTGTTCATCGCCGGAGTGATCCCCGGCCCGGTCACCGAAGAATTCGTCATTCTGGAAACCAGCGGTCAGAGATTCACTCGCTGGGCAATGAAATTCGACGCATCCGACGCCGCTGTAGCACCCGCGTACGTGCAATGCCGCACCGACGACGTAGAAGAGGACACGGCCGGCCCACTGCTGCAATCCGTCCTCGCCAGCGTGTCCATCAACTCTCGGCGGGGTGGCGGCGTCGCGGGTGGAGCGGTGTGGATCTGGGTACGTGCGGATCTCGGGCACGGGCGTTACGGAGAACGAGATCGACTATGCCCCGGCCGAGCATCACGCATGGTGCGCGGTCTACCACTCCGAGGCCGTCGACGTTCCCGAGCCGGTCGTCCTGTACGACACCTCTGGCCGCCGCGACCCTCGGGGCGGACACCGCCGTCGTCGTGGAGAGGATCCGCCGTTTCCTCGCTGCCGCCTGCCGCGCTCGCTAACCCCCGGGCGGGCACCGTCCGCACCGGCCCTCCGGAAGGACCGGATCCATGTACTTGGGGACCACCGATACCGGACTCGGCGCTGTCGTCGTCGCCCCGGCGTGCGTCAGAGTCGTCGACGACAAGGCTCACGGTCCCGGTCGTTCCGCCGCCGCGCGGGGCTCCGGTATTGCAGACGAAGGAGTTGCTGGCGGCTCTGGCCGACCACGGCATCCTGGGGTGAGCCGCCTCATGGCTGATACCGGTACGCCTCGCAGGGGTGTTGTGTAGTTTTTCGGCCTTGCTGTCAGCCGAGGGGAACGTGCCGTACGCGGGTGGGGATGGTCAACGCGGTCTGTCGCGGCGACGGTTGGGATCTTTAGGCTCTGCTCATGTCAAAGCAACAGCGGGGCAGGAAGCACCGAACACCGCAGAGGCGGGCCCCACGTGACGTCCCGGTACCGCGCCCGCGGGCGGCGGTTCCGATGCTGCCCGACGGCGGGTTGCCGCTGCGGGGGAGCCTGGACCATACAGCGCGGATGCTGGAACGGCGAAGACGGCGGAAACCCAGTGCAGACGGCCCGCCGCCGTGTTCAGCAGTACCTGGCCGGCCCGGAAGGCGCTCGATAAGAGCGAAGCTGGCGAAGAGCCTGTCCCACCCCGCCTCGGCTTGTTTCTCATGGGAGGCTGCTAGACATGCCCGACCTGCCCTCGCCCGAAGAGATCGAGGCCGCCCGCACGCCCGCCGGCGGTTGGAAGCGCGACCAGCTCGCCGCCTGGGGCGTCCCGTGGCCCCGCCCAAGGGGTGGAAGGACGAGCTGACCGAGCGCTGGCAGGCCGCGCGCCAGGATGGGGCACCACCGTCCCCGCGCCGCCCGGACCCGGCGGACTTCGTACGGGAGGCGCTCGATTTCGGCTGACCCGACGACAGCGAAGCTGGACAGGATCACCCTGCCCGGTCCCTCTGTCGGCTGTCAGCGCGACTGGATCCACAGGCTGCCGTACGCGACGATGGCGCCGCCGACCGCGGTTGCGGCCCCTCGGATCAGATGCAGGCCAGCCTCGTTGCGGAGCCGCCGGGCGTACTTGGCCCACCGGGTCCTCGATGACCCGCCATAGGGCCTTGCGAGGGGTTCCGGGTCTGGGCTGTTGCCCGTACGCTCGGGCTTGGACATGAGCTTCTCCTTCGTCGGGGATGTTCGGTCTTCTGCAGACGGCTCCCTGCCCACCAGGGGGCCGTCGCCGTTTCCGGCGACAGCCGTGCCGTTGTCCACCCATTGAGATCTTCGGCGTCTCGCGGGGTGAACGAGAACCAACGAAAGCACCTCGAAACCCGCTCTGACCAGCGGAAACAGTGGATTGTTGAAAGAAGTCCATCTGTGTCAACGAGACGCCAACGCGGTTCTACTCAGGTCCTTGCAGGTCTTTGTGACATCAACATGTGCAATCCCGGGCTTACCTGAGGTGTCATGCCGAGTATTCATGAGGAATCACGTGTCGAACTGAGTTGAAGCGTGCCAGAGTTGGCGGATGCCTCAGTTGCTGCGGATGCCCAGCAAAGCCGACCTGCCTGATGGGACCAGGCGCGAGTTTGTAGCCGAGCTGTACTTCCACTTCAAGGAAGCAGGGCGTCCTACACCCGCCCGCATCGCAGCGACGACCAGCTCTATGCAGGATCCGCTCCCTGTAAGCCGGGAAACCATCCGCCGGCTCCTCAAGGGGCAGACGATCAGCACGTGGGCGAGAGTCGACGCGGTCTTGCGCGCCCTGTGCGAGATCGGTGGGCAGGACCCTGACCGCAGACGCTGGCCGGAATCGGACAACTGGAACGACGACGATCCGACCACCTGCAGGGAGCGCCTGCGCCAGTTGTTGAACGACGACATCGACGGCGTCGAACCGGAGAACGCCCCGGCCCCCGTCCCACCCGCGCGATCCAACTCGGGGTGGGGCGGTACTCGTACGCAACCCCCGCAGAATGATCCATGGGCCACCACGCCTACGCCGGCCCCGGCTACCCCAGCCAATGGCGGCTACTCCGACGAACCGCCCTTCTAGGCGCGTGCATGTACGGCTCGACAACTGCATGTGATCAGCCGCTTTGCCCTGAAGGGGAAGTGACCGGGTGTCTGTGGCGGCTCCTGCTATCAGAGCCCTCATTGGACACGCTGCCGTCGTGCCGCGAAGCGAAGGGTCCAGGCGCAGGACGGTCCGCTGCGCAGTGTGACTCGCAGTAGCCAGGCCACCCGGGTACGCAGAGGCCGTTCACCGAGGTCGGCCCACTCGGCCATCCACTCTTCGCACCAGCGGTCGCGGGCGTCCGCGGGCAGGATGTGAGCGAGAGCTTCGAACAGAAGCCTTGCCCGTTGCAGGCGCCGACCAGTCTGGTCCTCTGCGCCGTGCGTGGGCTCTTCTCTGGCACTTTCGGTACATTCCTCAGCCGGGGGCGGTATCTGCCCGAGCGACCGGTGGACGCCCGAAGCGTGGCCCCGCACGATCTCCCGCCCAGAGTCAGGGCTGTCGGCGCTGGCACCTGTGTTACCTCGGCCCGACAGGCGCTCCACCCAGTAGAGCTGCCGATGGCCGCGGGTGTCGAGGCTGTCGCTGACCTTCTGAGCTTCGTCCCGGGTGGCGTACCTGCCGACCCGGTACTGATTGCCGTTGTCGTCCTGGCGGATCACTAACCAGGGGAGGACTGCTCTGCTGGCCTCGTTGCCGGCGCCGTGCATCTCAGCCTCAACTCCCCAGGCCATCAGCAGGGCGGAGGCGTGCAGAGGTAGCGCCGCCCTGGTAGGCGGCAGCGAGAGCGACGCGGGCGGACTCGGCACCACTTGGGGCGAAGCGGTAGTAGCGGCGGCGGGGCCGGGGCGGATCGGTCTTCTCGATCTCGCCCTGGTCTTCCCAGAAGGACTCAAGCCAGCCTGCGTTCTCCAAACGGGCGAGGATGGGATGGATGGTGCCGGTGGGAAGGCCTGCTGCTTGGGAGAGCTCTAGACCGTAACGGGCCTCGACAGGGCTCTCCAGCAGGGTCCGCAGCACCAGTTGAGTCTGGAGCGTCATGCGCGGCGTCTTTGCCATGCCAGAACTCTAGTATGGGAGCCACCTGCACAACAGCAGAACGTGGCATCTGCCTCAGGCAGATGCCACGCCCCGAACTGTCGCCGCCTACGCCCACCGCATCCCGATCGCGGACAGCTGTTGTCCAGGAGCAGTGTTTGTGATCAGGAGCGGGTGTTCTGGCCTGGGTTGATCAGTTTGGTGTGTGGCTGTGGTCGGGTGGTGCTGGTGCCTCCTCGGTAGCGGTGGCGGGTGTGAGCGATGGTCCTGGGCTGGGGTTGTGATCTGCAGGTTTGTCAGGTAGCGGGCCGTGGTGATCAGGTCGTGTCATCTGCACTGCGTGCGGTGCATTTGTGTTGATCGTTGGTATGCGGTGGTGCTGATCGAGTCGCTTGCTTGGGTTGGGGGGCCGGGCATGGCCGGCGGGCTTGGACTTGGGATGCGTCGGTGGCGTTTGGACGTGTCTGTCGGGGAACGCCTGCTGACCACATGAGCGTGAGATGCGGTGCATGGTCTTGCCTGAATAGGCCGGACGGATGGCAGTGGGTGTGCTGCGCGGTTGCGTTCACATGGAGGTCCGTGAAGTCGGTGTCGGTGTGCGCGTGGAGTGGGTTGTGCTGGGTTGTGATTGTCTCAACAGGAGTCCCCGTGTGGGCTGCGGTCTCCTGCGCCGGGCCGCGATGAGGTTCGTGGCGGCTGGATACCGGATTGCTTCGCAGTGTTTTTCCTTGTTGTGCGTGTTGGTCCAGTGGGGGGTGCTGGGGTGGGTGCGTGTGTGGAGGGGGTGTTGGCGGTTTCGTGTGGGTGGTGGGGGGTGGGTCTGTGGGTGGTGGGTTTGTGGGTGGTGGGTTTGTGGGTGGTGGGTTTGTTGGGGTGAGGGGTTGGTGTGTCTGTGTGGTTGTGGACTGTGTGGTGGATTTGTGCCCCGGTGTGCGGGGAGGGCTGCTGGTGGTGGCTTTGGTTGTGGTGGTGCTTCGTGGTGTGGTGTGTGTTGCTGGTGGTGGGACTGGTTGTGGTGGTGCTCCGTGATGTGCTGTGGCGTTGTCGTAGATTGGGTTTCATCACATTGATCTTCGGGAGAGTTGATGCATCTTTTTTCCCTGATCGGCGGGGTCGGACATCATCAGGGTGCGTGGCGCCGTCCGGGCAGTCGTGCCGAGGGGGCTACCTCGCTGGACTACTACGGTGAGATCGCGGTGCTGGCTGAGCGGGGTACGTTCGATGCTTTGCTGATGGCTGATGGACTGTCCGTGAACGGTACGCATTTGACGAGTGGGTGTTTCCCGCA
>NZ_JBSHAY010000080.1:0-7488 GCF_053611725.1 Streptomyces sp. NPDC054783
AGTTGACCCTCGAGGCGCCGCTGGTGCTGCCCGAGCGGGGTGCCGTACAGCTGCAGCTGGTGGTCGGTGCGCCGGACGACGACGGACGGCGGCCGGTGGACCTGTACGCGCGGCCGCAGGACGCGCCGGCGGACCAACCGTGGACGCGGCACGCCGGTGGCCTGCTGGCCGTCTCCGGCGGCCAGCGGTCCTCCGCCGACCTGTCCGCATGGCCTCCGGCGGGCGCCGAAGCCGTCGACGTCACGGGCCTGTACGAGCACCTCGCCGCGGGCGGATTCGGCTACGGGCCGGTCTTCCAGGGGCTGCGGGCGGCCTGGCGGCGCGGGGACGAGGTCTTCGCCGAGGTCCGGCTGCCGGAGGACCGGCAGTCCGACGCCGGACTGTTCGGCCTGCACCCGGCACTGCTCGACGCCGCGCTGCACGCCACGTTCGTGCAGGACGGCGGCGACGGACAGGGCCGCCTCCCGTTCTCCTGGCGGGACGTGTCCCTCCACGCCGTCGGTGCGGGCGCACTGCGGGTCCGGCTGGCCCCGGCGGGCGCCGACGCGGTGACCCTGGAGCTGGCGGACATGAACGGCGAGCCGGTGGCCTCCGTCGCCGGCCTGACCCTGCGCCCGGTCTCCGCCGACCAGCTGGCCGGTGCCCGCTCCGGGCACCACGAGTCGCTCTTCCGCCTGGACTGGGCCACGGTGCCGCTGCCCGAGGCAGCGCCCGAAGCCACGGAGCTCTGTGCCGTACTGGGCGACTCCGCGCTGCCGCTGCCGTACGCCGCTTACGCGGACCTCACCGCGCTGCGGGCGGCGGCCGACGCGGGCACGGCCGTTGCCGAACACGTCCTCGTGCCCATGGGCGGATCCGCCGCCGATGGCACGGCCGGGGCCGCGCGCCGGACCACCCATGAGACGCTGAGCCTGGTCCAGGCGTGGCTCGAGGACGAGCGGTTCGCCTCGTCCCGCCTGGTGTTCGTGACCCACGGGGCGGTGGCGACGCAGTCCGACGCCGGCGTGCGGGACGTGGCGCACGCCCCGGTGTGGGGTCTGGTCCGCTCGGCGCAGTCGGAGAATCCCGACCGCTTCGTCCTGGCGGACCTCGACACCGAGGCGGGATCGTACGAGGCACTGCCCGGCGCCCTCGCGTCCGGCGAGCCGCAGTTCGCGGTGCGGCGCGGCACCGTCCACGCACCACGGCTGGCGAGGGTGGCGTCCGGCGGAAACCTGGTGCCCCCTGCCGGGGAGCCCGCCTGGCGGATGGACATCCGGGACAAGGGCACCCTGGAGAACCTGACGTTCGTCCCGTGCCCGGAGGCGTCCGGGCCGCTGCGGCCGGGCGAGGTCCGGGTCGCGGTCCGGGCGGCCGGCCTGAACTTCCGCGATGTGCTCAACGCCCTCGGCATGTACCCGGGCGACGCCGGCCTCATGGGCAGCGAGGGCGCCGGTGTCGTCGTGGAGACCGGCCCCGGAGTCACCGATCTCGCCCCCGGCGACCGGGTCATGGGCATGCTGCCCGGTGGCTTCGGTCCGCTCGTGGTGGCCGACCGGCGGATGATCGCGCCCATGCCCGAGGGCTGGACGTTCGCGGAGGCGGCGGCCGTGCCGATCGTCTTCATGACGGCGTACTACGCCCTGCGTGACCTCGCCGGTCTCCAGCCGGGGGAGTCGCTGCTGGTGCACGCCGCCGCGGGCGGTGTGGGCATGGCGGCCGTGCAGCTGGCCCGGCACTGGGGCGCCGAGGTGTACGCGACGGCGAGCCAGGGCAAGTGGGAGACGCTGCGCGGCCTTGGGCTGACCGAGGACCGGATCGCCTCCTCCCGCACCCTGGACTTCGAGGAGACGTTCCGCGAGGCCACCGGTGGCCGCGGCGTCGACGTCGTCCTGGACTCGCTGGCCCGGGAGTTCGTCGACGCGTCACTGCGGCTGCTGCCGCGCGGCGGCCGCTTCGTCGAGATGGGCAAGACCGACGTACGGACGCCCGAGGAGGTGGCCGCCGCCCATCCCGGGGTGTCCTACCAGGCCTTCGACCTCGTCGAGGCGGGCCTTGACCGCATTCAGGAGATGCTCACCGAGCTGCTGGAGCTGTTCGCCTCCGGCGCGCTCACCCCGCCGCCGATCACCGCCTGGGACCTGCGGCGGGCGCCCGACGCCTTCCGCCACCTGAGTCAGGCGCGGCACGTCGGCAAGGTCGTCCTGACCGTTCCCGCCGAGTGGGACCCGGACGGCACCGTGCTGATCACCGGAGGCACCGGGACCCTGGGCGGTCTCGTCGCCCGGCACGCGGTCACCGCACGCGGTGCCCGTCACCTGCTCCTGACCAGCCGGCGCGGCATGGATGCGCCGGGCGCCGCGGCACTGGCCGCCGAACTGGCGGAACTGGGCGCGGAGGTCACCGTCGCCGCGTGTGACGCGGCCGACCGTGACGCGCTGGCCGCGCTGCTGGCCGGCATCCCGGCCGCACACCCGCTCACCGCCGTGGTGCACACCGCGGGTGTGCTCGACGACGGCGTCGTCGGATCGCTGACCCCGGAACGGCTCGACCGCGTCATGCGGCCCAAGGCCGACGCGGCGGTCAACCTGCACGAGCTCACCCGTGAGCTGGAGCCGGCGGAGTTCGTACTGTTCTCCTCGGCGGCCGGCACCTTCGGCGGGGCCGGGCAGGCCAACTACGCGGCCGCCAACGTCTTCCTGGACGCCCTCGCCCAGCACCGCCAGGCCCGGGGACTGCCCGCCACCTCCCTCGCCTGGGGCCTGTGGGCCGAGTCGAGCGGCATGACCGGCGAGCTGGACGAGACCGACAAGTCCCGCATGACCCGCTCCGGCGTGCTCGGCCTGGCCAACGACGAGGGCCTCGCGCTCCTCGACGCCGCCCACCGGGCCGGTGACGCCCTACTGGTCCCCATGCGGCTCGATCTCGCGCCGCTGCGGCACGCCGACGCGAGCAGCGTGCCCGCCCTGCTGCGGGGCCTCGTGCGCGCACCGGCACGCCGGGCCGTCGAGGCCGGCGGTACCACGGCCGGCTCCTCGCTCAAGGAGCGGCTGCTGCGGCTGCCCGAGGCGGAGCGGGACCAGGCCCTGCTCGACCTGGTGCGCAGCCAGGTGGCCGCCGTGCTCGGGCACGCCTCGCCCGAAGCGGTCGAGCCCACCCGGGCGTTCAAGGACCTCGGGTTCGACTCGCTGACCGGCGTGGAATTCCGCAACCGCCTCGGCGCGGCCGCCGGGCTGCGACTGCCGGCCACGCTGGTCTTCGACTACCCGACGCCCACCGCGCTGGGTGCCTGGCTGCGCGGTGAACTCCTCGGCGCCGATGCCGTGAGCGCCCTGCCCACCCGGGCCGCCACCGCCGCCGCCGCGCAGGACGACCCGATCGCCATCGTCGCGATGAGCTGCCGGTTCCCCGGCGACGTGCGCAGCCCCGAGGACCTGTGGACCCTGCTCGCCGAGGGCCGGGACGGCATCTCCCACCTGCCCGTGGACCGCGGCTGGGACCTGGAGGGCCTCTACGACCCCGACCCGGACAGCGCCGGAACGTCGTACGCCCGCGAAGGCGGCTTCTTCTACGACGCCCACCACTTCGACCCCGCCTTCTTCGGGATCAATCCGCGTGAGGCACTGGCGATGGACCCGCAGCAGCGGCTGCTGCTCGAAACCTCCTGGGAGGCGTTCGAGCGGGCGGGCATCGACCCGGCGACGCTGCGTGGCGGCCAGGTCGGCGTGTTCGTCGGCCAGATGCACAACGATTACGTGTCCCGGCTGAACACGGTGCCCGAAGGCGTCGAGGGCTACCTGGGCACGGGCGGCTCCAGCAGCATCGCCTCCGGCCGTGTCTCCTACACCTTCGGTTTCGAGGGCCCGGCGGTCACCGTCGACACGGCGTGCTCCTCGTCGCTGGTCGCCCTGCATCTGGCCGTTCAGGCACTGCGCAACGGCGAATGCACCCTGGCTCTGGCCGGCGGTGTCACCATCATCACCACGCCGGACGTGTTCACCGAGTTCAGCCGCCAGCGCGGCCTCGCCGCCGACGGCCGCTGCAAGCCCTTCGCCGCCGCCGCCGACGGCACCGCGTGGGGCGAGGGCGTCGGCATGCTCCTCGTCGAACGGCTCTCGGACGCCGAGCGCAACGGCCACCGGGTGCTGGCCGTCGTCCGCGGCACGGCCGTGAACCAGGACGGCGCCAGCAACGGCCTGACCGCGCCCAACGGCCCCTCCCAGCAGCGCGTCATCCGGCAGGCCCTGGCCAACGCCGGGCTGTCCGCCGCCGACGTCGACGCGGTCGAGGCCCACGGCACCGGTACCACCCTGGGCGACCCGATCGAGGCCCAGGCGCTGCTGGCCACCTACGGCCGGGAGCGCCCCGCGGACCGGCCGCTGTGGCTGGGCTCCGTCAAGTCCAACTTCGGCCACACCCAGGCCGCCGCCGGCGTGGCCGGGATCATCAAGATGGTGATGGCGATGCGGCACGGTGTCCTGCCGCAGACGCTGCACGTGGACGCCCCCACCCCGCACGTCGACTGGTCGGCGGGCGCCGTGGAACTGCTCACCGAGGCCAGGCCCTGGCCGGAGACCGGGCGGGTGCGCCGCGCCGGTGTCTCCTCGTTCGGCATGAGCGGCACCAACGCCCACGCCATCGTCGAGCAGCCCCCGCAGCCCGCGGACGACAGCGCGGCGCACGACGCCGGACCGCTGCCGGCGGTGCCGCTGCCGCTGTCGGCGAAGTCCCCTGCCGCACTGCGCGCCCAGGCCGAGCGGCTCAGGGACCGTATGGCGGCCGGTCCGGACCTCTCACCCACCGACGTCGGCTACTCCCTGGCCACCGGCCGCGCCCTTTTCGAGCACCGCGCGGTGGTCGTCGCGGCGGACCGGGACGAGGCCCTGCGCGGCCTGACGGCGCTGGCGGAGGACGGCACCACCACCCATGTGGTGCACGGCGTGGCGGGCGACGGCAAGGTGGCCTTCCTGTTCACCGGCCAGGGCAGCCAGCGGCTCGGCATGGGCCGGGAGCTCTACGCGGCCTACCCGGTCTTCCGGCAGGCACTGGACGAGGTCTGCGCCCACTTCGAACTGCCGCTGAAGGACGTCCTGTTCGCCGGTGACCAGGCCCTGCTGGACGAGACCGCCCGCACCCAGCCCGCGCTGTTCGCGGTCGAGGTGGCACTGTTCCGGCTGGTCCGGTCGTGGGGGCTGGAGCCCGACGTGCTGGCCGGGCACTCCATCGGCGACCTGGCGGCGGCGCACTGTGCCGGTGTGCTGTCGCTGGCGGACGCCTGTGCCCTGGTCGCCGCGCGCGGCCGGCTCATGCAGGAACTCCCCGGCGGTGGTGCCATGGTGGCCGTGCAGGCCACGGAGGACGAGGTCACGCTCCTCCTCACCGAGGGTGTGAGCGTGGCCGCCGTCAACGGCCCGCGGTCCGTGGTGATCGCCGGCGACGAGGACGCTGTCACGGACATCGCCGCGTCCTTCGCCCGGCAGGGCCGCCGCACCAAGCGCCTCACCGTCAGCCACGCCTTCCACTCCCCGCACATGGACCCGATGCTGGAAGCCTTCCGCGAGGTCGCCGAGCGGCTGTCGTACCGCGCGCCTCGGATCCCGCTCGTCCCGGGCCTCACCGGCGCCCTCGCCTCCGCCGAGGAGATCACCGGCCCCGACTTCTGGGTACGGCACGCTCGCGAGACGGTCCGCTTCCACGACAGCGTCCGTACCCTGGACGCGCAGGGCGTCACCACCTACGTCGAACTCGGCCCGGACGGTGTGCTGTGCGCACTGGCCCAGGACTGTCTCACCCACGACGACGCCGTGTGCGTCCCCGCACTGCGCGAGGGACGCGCCGAGGCGTCGACGTTGACCACGGCCGTGGCCCAGGCGTTCGCCCGCGGGGCGGCCACGGACTGGACGGCGCTCTTCGACGGCAGCGGCGCGCACCGCACCGACCTGCCGACCTATCCCTTCCAGCGGCAGCTGTTCTGGCTGGACGCCGGTTCCGCACAGGGCGACGTCTCGGCGGCCGGCCTGGGCCCCGCCGACCACCCGCTGCTGGGCGCCGCGGTGGAGCTGCCCGAATCGGGGGCGGTGGTGCTCACCGGCCGGCTGTCGCTGCGCACCCACCCCTGGCTCGCCGACCACGCCGTCCTGGGCACGGTCCTGCTGCCCGGCACCGCCTTCGTCGAGCTGGCACTGCGCGCCGGCGACCAGGTCGGATACGACCGCGTCGAGGAACTCACCCTGGAAACACCGCTGGTCGTACCGGAACACGGCGGAGTGCAGCTGCGCCTGACACTCGGCGACCCCGACGGCTCGGGCCACCGCACGCTCACCCTCCACTCGCGCCCCGAGGACGCGACGGGCGAATCCTGGTCCCGCCACGCCACCGGCGTACTGGCCCAGGGCGGCCCCGCCCCGTCGTTCGACCTCTCCGTCTGGCCCCCCGAGGGCGCCCAGCCGGTCGAGGTGACGGGCCTGTACGACGGCCTGGCCGCATCCGGATTCGGCTACGGCCCCGTCTTCCGGGGGCTGATCGCCGCATGGCGCCGGGGCGAGGAGGTCTTCGCAGAGGTGCGCCTCCCCGAGGACGCCGCCACCGAAGGCGCCCGGTTCGTCCTCCACCCCGCCCTGCTCGACGCCGCGCTGCACGCCCTCGGGCTGAACGCCGCCGGCACCGGCGAGCCCGGGCGGCTGCCGTTCTCCTTCCGTGGCGTCACCGCCACGGCCGCGGGCGCGGACGCGCTCCGGGTACGGCTGCGGCCCGTGAGCGGCGGCGAGGTGACGCTGGAGATCGCCGACACGGTCGGCGCCCCGGCCGCCGTCGTGGAGGGCCTCGCCCTGCGCACGGTCTCTCCGGAGCAGCTCGGCACGGCTCGCGACCCCCACCACGACGTGCTGTTCCGCGTCGACTGGGCACCGCTGACACCGGTCACCGCCGGCACGCCGGACGACGGTCCGTGGGCCGTACTCGGCGACGGTCCCGCCGGTCCGGAACGGGCCGAGCGCCACACCGATCTGTCCGCGCTGATCAGGGCTGTGGAAGCGGGCGCACCCACACCGCGCACGGTGCTGCTCGACCTGCCCGCCGGCGTCACCGGGGACCTCCCCGCGACGGCACGGGCCGCCACCGCCCGCGCGCTGGACACCCTGCAGACCTGGCTCGGCGACGACCGCTTCGCCGACGCGCGTCTGGTCCTCGTCACCCACGGGGCGATCGGCCCCGTGGCGGACGCGGACCCACGGGACCTGGCGCACGCCCCGCTGTGGGGTCTGGTGCGCTCCGCCCAGTCCGAGAACCCCGGCCGACTCGTCCTCGCCGACCTCGACGACACCGAGACCTCCTGGCACGCGCTGACCGCGGCACTGGCCACCGGAGAACCCCAACTCCTGATCCGCGACGGTGCGGTACGGGTGCCGCGACTGGCCCGGGCCGAGATGCCGGCCGAGGCGTCGGCTGCTGTCTGGTCGTCGACGGGCACGGTGTTGGTGACGGGTGCCGGTGGTCAGTTGGGTGGGGTGT
>NZ_JBSHAY010000081.1:0-7192 GCF_053611725.1 Streptomyces sp. NPDC054783
CTGAAGCAGAACGTGGAAGCGCTCCCGTTGAGTGAGGCGCCCGCCGCTTTCGCCCGGGTCTCCGCCGGGCAGGCCGGCGGCAAGAAGATCGTGCTCACCTGAGCACATCCACGACGGGGTGTCGCCCGGTCCTGACACCGCGTCATGGCACCCGCCGGACAGGGGACGGCCCCGTGCGCGGCCGTACCCACCAGGCGCGGCGCGCATCAGGCGGTCGGCCCGGGGGCTTCCAACGCGATCGGGCAGCCCGCGCGACGGCGCAGAGCGAGCGCTGGGGCATCGGCCGGACCAGGCCATCGGCCTGTTGTGGCACTCGGAAGGCTGCGTCGTGACGGCCAGGAGGGCGGAGCACGCAGACGTGTTAGGAAAGGTTGACGAGCGATGGGAATAATCACTGAGGACATGCGGCAGATCGTCGCCAGCGCCAAGCTGGCGTTCGTTGCGACGGTCTGCGAGGACGGCTCTCCGAACCTCTCCCCGAAGGGGTCCGTGCGCGTCTACGACGACGATCACCTGGTATTCATGAACATGGCCTCGCCCAATACGGTGGAGAACCTGCGGCACAATCCGCGGGTCGAGGTCAACGTGATTGACTTCCTGCTCCGGCGGGGATACCGCTTCAAGGGAACGGCCGAGATCCGCGGAAAAGGCGACCCGGTGTACGACTGGTCCCGCCAGTGGGTGCTGAACACCCACGGCGATCCCATCTACCCGTGCCACGAGGCCGTACTGATCAGGGTGGACCGGGTGCTGCGGGTGGACTCTCCCGCGTACACGTTCGGGCACGCGAACGAGGACGACCTGAAGCATGAGTGGGCCGCCAACTACGGTGTGGCATACCTTTGATGACACATCGGGACGTCTGTTACGCAGGGCCGGCCGCAGACCGTGGTCTGCGCCGACCGGCCGCCGAGGTACGAGCGTCCGCTGAGGGGCTCGGCGGTGGACGCGGTCAGGGTGCAGATCCGCAAGCTTTTGCTGGAGATGCCGACGAGGCCGGCGACGGTGATCGTGGAGCGGCTCGGCCGGCAGCGGGGGATGACGATCCTCAAGGAACGTGTTGTGCGTGAACTCAGACCGGCGTGTTTGCCGGTGGACCCGGTGTCCAGGACTACGTATCGGCCGGGCGAGCCGGCCCAGTGTGACCTGTGGTTCTCCGAGGCGGACATCCCGCTCGGCCATGGGCAGACGGGCCGGCTGCCGGTCTGGGTGATGGTGTCCGGCTGCTCATGGTGATCGCCGGGAGGATGCTGCCCTCGCGGCGGACCAGGGACCCTGATCCCGGCATCGGTCGGGGAACGGCTGGCGATCGCCACCGCGGAGTACAACAATTGCACGTACTGCCTCTCCGCCCACACCTACATAGGGGCGCGCGTCGCCAAGGTCGGCGCCGGGGGACTGGAGCGTGCCCGCCACGCGGAGTCCGCCGCCCCCCACGCCGCCGCACTGCCGGATCTGTCCCACGCGATTGCCCGCGGCCGCGGCTACATCGGTGAGACGCAGTTCAAGGCTGCCCCGGGCCGTGGGCGTCACCGGCGCCGAGATCGCCGAGGTCACGGGCATTCTGGCGTTGAACATCCTCACGAACTACTTCAACGTCCTCGCCGATACCGACACCGAACGGCCGGTCGTCACCCCGCACACCGACGCCTGACCGACGCACCCTGGCCTGGTCGGGGAGCCCCCGCCCAGGCCCGACGGACAGCATCACCACCGCCTCGAGCGTCGTCAGGCACTCCCAGGAATGCGAGGAAGAACATGAGCGAATCGCACGAAAACCAGACGGGAGTGCCTTACGACGTGGTCGTGCTGGGCGCAGGTCCGGCCGGTGCGAACGTCGCCGACCGAGCCCGGGCCGCCGGCCTCTCCGTAGCGGTCGTGGAACGGGAACTGGTCGGCGGTGACTGCGCGTACTGGGCGTGCGTGCCCAGTAAGGCGCTGCTGCGGCCGGTCATCGCGCTCGCCGACGCGCGGCGCGTGGACGGTGCCCGGCAGGCTGTCACCGGTCGGGTCGACGCCGATGGCGTCTTCGCCCGTCGCAACCGATATGTCTCCGACTGGGACGACACCAGACAGGCTCTGTTCCTCAAGTCCATCGGAGCCGACCTCTTCCGTGGCCACGGCCGTCTCGACGGGCCCCGACGCGTCAGCGTCACCCGTGACGACGGCGCCCGGCAGACCCTCACGGCCCGGCACGCGGTGGCCATCGCCACCGGCAGCCGGCCGGCGTTGCCCGACATCCCGGGCATCGCCGAGGCCCGTCCCTGGACGAGCCGGCAGGGCACCGAATCCAGTACCGTGCCCACTCGCCTGGCCATCATCGGCGGCGGCGGAGTCGGCATCGAGATGGCCACCCTCTGGCAGGGCCTCGGCTCCCAGGTCACCCTGCTCGCCCGGCGCCGCCTGATCCCCCGCATGGAACCCTTCGCCGGCGAACTGGTCGCCCAGGGACTGAGCGAGGCGGGCGTGGACGTGCGGATCGGCGTCCAGGTGACCGCCCTGCGCCGCCCGGACCCGCAGGGACCGGCCACCCTCACCCTCGACGACGGCGGCGAGCTGGAGGCGGACGAGATCCTGTTCGCCACAGGCCGCACCCCCGCCACGGACGACATCGGCCTGGACACGGTCGGCCTCATCCCCGGTTCCTGGCTGGACGTGGACACCACCTGCCTGGTCCAGGGTGCCGACGGAGACTGGTTGTACGCCCTAGGCGACGTCAACCACCGTGCGCTGCTTACCCACCAGGGCAAATACCAGGGCCGGACCGCGGGCGACGCCATCGGTGCCCGCGCCGCCGGCCGCCCGCTGGACGACGAACCCTGGGGCGACCATGCCACCACCGCCGACCGGCACGCCGTACCCCAGGTGTTCTTCAGCGACCCCGAGGCGGCCGCGGTGGGCCTGAGCGCCGAACAGGCGGAGCGCGCCGGATACCGCATCAAGACCGTCGACCTCGACTTCAACGCCGCCCAGGGCGCTAACCTCTACGCCGACGGCTACCGGGGTCACGCCCGGCTGGTCGTCGACCTCGACCGCGAGGTCCTGCTGGGAGTGACCTTCGTCGGCCCGGGCGTCAGCGAGCTCCTGCACTCGGCGACCATCGCGGTCGCCGGCGAGGTCCCGCTCAAACGGCTCAGGCACGCGATCGCCCCCTTCCCCACCGTCAGCGAGATCTGGCTCTTCCTCCTCGCCGCCTACCAGCGCGATAAGGAGACGCCGTAGACCACCGCGACCTGACATCCTCGCCTCCCCAGTCCGGGGCCCTCGATGCGGCCGCACGCACAGGACTGGCAGCCACCCGGCAACTCGCCGGGGTGCGCAGCATCGGCTGGCAGGGCCTGGTCGACCAGCAGCGGGAGTTCCTCGACGGCTTCTGGCTCGCCGCCCTGCTGGAGGCACCACGGGGTGCGGCAGGCGTCACCGACCCTCACGCCCGTCTCCTCCTTCTTCTGCCTGTTCTCGGCGACGCGGCGGTTCCGGAGGAGGCCGTGACGGCGGTGGTCGAGGCTCTGGTCGCTCAGGGTGCTCCTGAGCCGAGCGAGGCGTTGGCCAGACACCTGCTCCAGGGACACCCGATGTGGGGCGCCGAGGACTGGTGGTTCGATGATGACGAACAGAGCTGGCTCTGCGAAGGCGATCACAGCCCCCGAAAGGCCCCCCTCGGCGACCACTTGCCCCCGCAACAGCGAGCCGACCTCGAAGCCTGCCTCACTCCCCGCTGACCGGCTCAAGCGGCGCTGACAACGGCCTCGGTGGAAGGGGCGCCGAAGGCGAGCGACTCGTCGTAATTCCTGCCCTGCTTCAGGCAGTGGTAGAGCTGTCCGATCATGCGGTTGAAGCAATGCCACGAAGTTAACGCCGTCGCCGTCGAGTCAAGGGCGGGTCTGCGGTGGGCGGTTATGGCGTTGAACAGTGGGACCTCCTGGTAGGAGGAAGTCGACCAAGACGTTCCTGATCAGAGGATCCCGTTGTCGAGCCAGTCCGCCATCTGCACCGTGACGCGCACTACGACTGTTGCCGCGGGCGCCTTCGCGCCTGGTCAGCTTGGTGGGCTGACTGAGTACATACCGTTCGAGCTTGTCGATGATGTACTCGAAGAGACCAGGACCGTTCAGGCCCGTGTGCGTACGCTTCCGTCCCGGGTCGGCATCTACTTCGTCCTGGCCCTGGGCCTGTTCCCGGCTCTGGGATACCGGAGGGTCTGGGACAAGCTCGTGGCCGGCCTGTCGGGCATCGACCTGCGCACTCCGTCCGAAGCCGCCCTGCGTCAGCTGCGTCGACGTCTGGGTCCGGAGCCGCTGAGGGTTCTGTTCGACGTTCTGGCGGTGCCGCTGGCGCGGTCGTCAACACCCGGCGTCTGCTACCGGCGCTGGCGGACTGTAGCGTTCGACGGTTGCAGTTCCCTCAAGGCACCGGACCTGCCGCGCATCCGGGCCCTGCTGGGCAAAGTCCGGCACCACTGGGGCATGTCCGGCTATCCGTCCCTGAGACTGACCGCGTTGTGCGAGACTGGGACCCGCGGCCTGCTCGGTGCGGTCTTCGGCTCGTCCGAGAACGGCGAGGCTGTCCAGGCGACCCAGCTGCTGCCTCGGCTGACCCCGCAGATGCTCCTGCTGGCAGACCGCGCCTTCGACGGCGACGACTTTCTCCGCGCCGTCGCCGGCACCGGATCCCAGTTCCTGGTGCGGCTGTGTGCCCATCGTCGCCCCGCGGTGCTGGCGGTTCTCCCCGACGGCTCCTACCTCACCCGTTTCCAGGACCTGCGCGTCCGCATCATCGACGCCGACATCACGCTCACCACCAGCAGCGGCCAGCGCATTGCGGGCCGCTACCGACTCGCGACCACTCTCACGGACCACCGCTGCGACCCCGCCGAGGTCCTGGTCCGCCTCTATCATGAGCGCTGGGAGATCGAGTCCGCCTTCTACTCGCTGTGGCACACCCTGCTGACCGGGCGGGTCCTGCGTTCCCAGGAGCCGCGCGGACTGGAGCAGGAGGTGTGGGCTCTGCTCACCCTCTACCAGGCCCTCCGCATGGCGATGGTCGACGCCGTCGAGTCCGTCCCCGGGGCCGACCCGGACCGGACAAGCTTCACCGTCGCCTTGCAGGCCGCCCGTGACCAGGTGATTTGCGCTGAGCATGTCCTGCCGGCCCCGTGGGACCGCACCACCAACGGTATTTCCACTGCGGTACTGTCCGCCCTGCTGCCTCCCAGACGCTCACGCACCAGTGCCCGAAAGGTGAAATGCCCGACCTCGCGCTATCCGGCGAACCCGACCAGCGAGCACCCCCTGACCAGCCAGAATGTCACCAGTCTTGCTGTCGAGATCCTCACCCAGTCCTCATCATCCGCAGCAGAGGGCCGCAGTGGTCAGCGCAATCGAGTCCTCCAGCACATGCGAACCGCACCTCATCGTTCCTGGCATGCGCGCGAGCTGGCCCAGGCGCTCAACTTCACCCACTACGACAGCTTCTGCGTCCAACTGGGCCGCTGGACACGGGAAGGTCTCCTCGAAAAGATCGCAAACGCGACCTACCGGCTCGCCCCCGATTGCCTACCACCTCAGCCTTCACCCAGCGGATGCCCTTGACTCGACGGCGACGGCGTTAACTTCGTGGCATTGCTTCAACCGCATGCTCGGACAGCTCTACCACTGCCTCCAGCACCACAAGTTGTTCGACGAGAACACCGCGTTCCCCGCCAAACCTGCCCCTGGGCTTGACGCGTTGGCATCGTGAGGTCTCTGGCGCGACCGGACATCACCGGATGAAATCCGCATCCCGGGATGAGACAACGGGAGAAGACGACCTCTCAGGCTGCGCCGTAGGGGCACCCCTGCGGCACCTCTGCGGTCCGGTGCACGAAGGCCGGCCGTAGCTCGGGATCCTCGGGGTCGTAGTAGCGGTGGAACACCGCGGTCGCCCCTCCGGACAGGGGCGGGACGATCCAGCTCCAGTCGGTCGGCACCGGGCGCCCGTGCCGCCTCTCGCGGTCCACGTGCGCGAGGAACCGCCGCGACTCCGTGTGGTGGTCGGCCATGCTCACCCCCGCCTGCTCGTAAGAATGCAGGACCGCCAGGTTGAGCTCGACCAGGGCGCGGTCGCGCCACAGAGTGCGCTCGTTGCGGGTGTCGAGGCCGAACAGCTCGGCGACGGCGGGCAGCAGGTTGTAGCGGTCGGTGTCGGCGAGGTTGCGCGAGCCGATCTCGGTGCCCATGTACCAGCCGTTGAAGGGCGCGGCCGGGTACGTGACGCCGCCTATCTCCAGCGACATGTCGCTGACGGCCGGCACCGCGTACCAGCGCAGACCGAGGGCGGCGAACCCGGGATGGCGCGGATGCGTCAACGGCACCTCCAGCACGGCGTCCTCGGGCACCTCGTAAAACTCCGGAGTGAGGCCGGAGCCGGGCTGTACCAGCAACGGCAGTATCTCGAAGGGTGTTTCACCGCCTTTCCAGCCCAAGTCCCGGGCCAGCGCCACCCGGTGGGTGCTGCGCGGGTCGTCCGAGTAGCGCACCAACTGCTCGCCCAGCAGCGTGGCGGCGGGACGGCCGGGGCGATCGGGGGCGAAGACGCTGATGACCGGCCGGATACGGCCTCCGTTGGTCGCGATCCGCAGATGCTCGAAGCACTCACTGGCGATGTCGTCGGGATGCCTGACGTGCCGCAGGTCCCGCACGATCAGATTGTTCCAGTAGAGCCGGCCTATGCAGCGCGCCGCGTTGCGCCAGGCCACCCGCGCGCCGTACGCCACCTCCGCCGCAGTGTGTTCGTACGTGCCGAAGCGCTCTACCTCGGCGGTGACCTCCGCGAGCCGCCGACGCGGGTCGCCGTCGCTCGGGTTCTCGGCGGCGTACTGCCGGATGAACACCTCGGCGGCCGCCAGGACGGCCTCGTGCGCCGATGGGCGGTGCGGAGCCGGGCCGGACGAAGGGGGGAGTTGCATCGGATTCTCTCCTGCTCGGGGTCTGGTGCTCACACGAGCCGGGCGCGCCGGCGGTGGTACGGCGGCCGCACGGCCGGGAGCGGACGGGGCGATGCCGAGTCCGGCAGGCGGGCGGCAAGCGAGTGGCCGCATGGCCGGGGCCGGGTCGGCCGGACGCTCAGTCCTCGGGCGGTTCCCGCAACTGCCGGGGCAGCAACACGGCCTCGAGTGCGGGCACGTCGAAGGGGTCGAAATGGATCCGCTCCC
>NZ_JBSHAY010000082.1:0-6915 GCF_053611725.1 Streptomyces sp. NPDC054783
TACGCGGCGGGGAACACCTTCCTGGACGCGGTGGCCGAGCACCGCAGGGCCGAGGGTCTGCCGGCGGTGTCGCTGGCGTGGGGTCTGTGGGACACCGCCGACGGCATGGGCGGCGCACTCGCCCGCACCGACCGTGAACGCATCCAGCGGGGCGGGGTTGCGGCCCTGTCGTCGGTGGAGGGGCTTGCGCTGTTCGATGCGGCCGAGCGTTCCGGTGGGGCGCTGCTGGTGCCGATGCGGCTGGATCTGGCGGGCTTGCGGGCTCAGGCGGGCAGCGGCATGTTGCCGCCGTTGCTGCGGTCCCTGGTCCGGGTGCCCGTACGTCGTGCTGCGGCGGCGGACGCCGCGGCCCCCGGGGCCCTGGCCCAACGCCTGACCACCCTCCCCCCGGCGGAACGGGCCAAGGTCGTCCTGGAATCGGTCCGCACGCAGGTGGCCGCCGTGCTCGGCCTCCCCGGCCCCGAGGCGGTCGATCCGCTGCGCGCCTTCAACGAGGTCGGCTTCGACTCGCTGACCGCGGTGGAGTTGCGCAACCGGCTGACCGCGGCCACCGAGGTCCGCCTCCCCGCGACCCTGATCTTCGATTACCCCACGCCCACCGCCCTGGCCGATTACCTGACGACGGAAATCCTGGGCACCTCGGCCGAGGCCGCCGCCCCGGTCGTCGCGGCGGGAGCGGCGGCGTACGACGATCCGATCGCCATCATCGGCATGGCCTGCCGGTACCCCGGAGACGTCCGTTCTCCCGAGGACCTGTGGACCCTGGTGACCGAAGGCCGCGACGCCATCTCGGACCTGCCCACGGACCGGGGCTGGGACGTGGAAGGGCTCTTCGACCCGGACCCCGACCGGCCCGGCACGAGCTACACGCGCGAGGGCGGCTTCCTGCACGACGCACACCACTTCGACCCGGTCTTCTTCGGGATGAGCCCGCGTGAGGCACTGGCCACCGACCCGCAACAGCGGTTGCTCCTGGAGACCACCTGGGAAGCGCTCGAACGCGCGGGCATCGACCCGGCGTCACTCCGCGGCAGCCGTACCGGTGTGTTCGCCGGCGTGATGTACAACGACTACGGCACGCTGCTGCACCGCGCACCCGACGGCCTCGAGGGCTACATGGGCACGGCCAGTTCCGGGAGTGTCGTCTCCGGCCGTGTGGCCTACACCTTCGGCCTGGAAGGCCCGGCGGTCACCGTCGACACCGCCTGCTCGTCGTCCCTCGTCACCCTGCACCTGGCCGTCCAGGCGCTGCGCAACGGCGAGTGCTCGCTGGCGCTCGCCGGCGGTGTGACGGTGATGGCCACGCCGGGAACATTCGTGGCGTTCAGCCGTCAGCGCGGCCTCGCGGCCGACGGCCGCTGCAAGCCCTTCGCCGCCGCGGCGGACGGCACGGCGTGGGGTGAGGGTGTGGGCATGCTGCTGGTGGAGCGGCTGTCCGACGCCCGCAAGAACGGTCACCCGGTGCTGGCGGTGGTCCGTGGCTCGGCGGTCAACCAGGACGGTGCGAGCAATGGTCTGACGGCGCCGAACGGTCCGTCGCAGCAGCGGGTGATCCGGCAGGCACTGGCCAACGCCGGGCTCTCGGCGTCCGAGGTGGACGTGGTCGAGGCGCATGGTACGGGTACGACGCTGGGTGACCCGATCGAGGCGCAGGCGCTGCTGGCCACCTATGGCAAGGCCCGGGCCGAGGACGAGCCACTGTGGCTCGGCTCCGTCAAGTCCAACTTCGGTCACACGCAGGCCGCGGCCGGTGTCGCCGGGATCATCAAGATGGTGATGGCGATGCGGCACGGTGTGCTGCCGCGGACCCTGCACGTCGACGAGCCGACCTCGCACGTGGACTGGTCTGCGGGCGCGGTGGAGCTGCTGACCGAGGCGCGGGAGTGGCCGGAGACCGGCCGTCCCCGCCGGGCGGCGGTCTCCTCCTTCGGCATCAGCGGCACCAACGCCCACACCATCGTCGAAGAGGCCCCCGCGCTCGAAACAGAGACCGATGACAGTTCCCCGCAGGCGCCCAAGGTGCTGCCGTGGCCGGTGTCGGGCAGGACTGTCGAGGCCCTGCGTGTGCAGGCCGCGCGCCTGCGCGCCCATGTGTCGGACCACCCCGAGTTCGGCCCGGCCGACATCGGCTATTCGCTGGCCGTCCATCGTGGCACCTTCGACCATCGCGCGGTCGTGGTGGCGGGGGACAGGGACGCATTCATCCGCTCACTCGACGCGCTGGCCGCGGGCGAACCCTCGGCCGGACTGGCCGAGGGCCGTCCGGTTGGTGGCAAACTCGCCTTCCTGTTCACCGGGCAGGGCAGCCAGCGGCTCGGCATGGGCCGGGAGCTGTACGACGCGTATCCCGTGTTCGCCCGGGCGCTGGACGAGGTCTTCGAGCGGTTCGAACTGCCGTTGCGCGAGGCGGTGTTCGGCGACGAGTCCGGAGTTCTGGATCAGACGGCGTACACGCAGCCCGCGTTGTTCGCGGTGGAGGTGGCGCTGTTCCGGCTCCTCGAATCATGGGGCGTCGAGCCGGACTTCGTCTCCGGTCACTCGATCGGTGAGATCGCGGCCGCGCACTGTGCGGGTGTGCTGTCGCTGGAGGACGCGTGCACCCTGGTCGCCGCGCGCGGCCGGCTGATGCAGGAGCTGCCCGCCGGTGGTGCGATGGTGGCCGTCCAGGCCACCGAGGACGAGGTCACCCCGTACCTGACCGATGCGGTGAGCATCGCGGCCGTCAACGGTCCGACCTCCGTGGTGGTCGCCGGTGACGAGGACGCGGTACTGGACATCGCCGCTTCCTTCGAGGAGCAGGGCCGGAAGACGAAGCGCCTGACGGTCAGTCACGCCTTCCACTCCCCGCACATGGACGGCATGCTGGACGCCTTCCGGGAGGTCGCGGAGGGCCTGTCGTACGAGGCTCCGCGTATCCCGGTCGTCTCCAATCTCACCGGCGCCGTCGCGACCGCGGAGGAGCTCACCAGCCCCGGCTTCTGGGTCCGTCACGTCCGTGAGGCGGTCCGCTTCCACGACGGCATCCGCACGCTCGAGGCCCAGAACGTCACCACGTTCATCGAGCTGGGCCCGGACGGTGTGCTCTCGGCCATGGGCCAGGACTGTGTCACCGGCGAGGACCATGCGTTCGTGCCGGTGCTCCGCGCGGGCCGTCCGGAGCCGGAAACCCTGACCACGGCCCTCGCGCAGGCCCACACCAGGGGCATCGCGGTGGACTGGCAGGCCTACTACGCCGGCACCGGCGCCCGACGCGTCGACCTGCCCACCTACGCCTTCCAGCACCAGCGCTACTGGATCGACGTACCGGCGACCGTCGGCGACGTGACCTCCGCCGGACTCGGCTCGGCGGACCATCCGCTGCTGGGCGCGGCTGTGGAACTGCCCGACCAGGGCGGTTACGTGTTCACCGGGCGACTCTCCCTGGACAGTCACCGCTGGCTGGCCGACCATGCGGTGGCCGGCACCGTGATCCTGCCGGGTACGGCGTTCGTCGAGCTGGCGATCCGTGCCGGGGACCAGGTCGGCTGTGACCGGCTGGAGGAGCTGACCCTCGAGGCGCCGCTGGTGCTGCCCCGGCGGGGCGGTGTGGTGCTGCGCATGTCGGTGGGCGAGCCGGACGGTTCGGGTCGCCGGGAGGTGACCTTGTACTCGCGGCCCGAGGACGCCGAGGACGGGACCTGGCTGCGGCACGCCGGCGGCGTGCTCGCCACCGAGGACGCGGATGACGCCGCTGCGCACGGAAGCGAGGCCCAGGCCGACCCCGTCTTCGCTGTCTGGCCGCCCGCCGACGCCACGCCGCTGGACGTGTCCGGACTCTACGAGCGGTTCGCCGAGGGCGGGTTCGGGTACGGCCCGGCCTTCCAGGGGCTGCAGGCCGCCTGGCGGCGCGGGGACGACATCTTCGCCGAGCTGGCGCTGCCACGGGACCAGCACGACGAGGCCGCGCGGTTCGCCCTCCATCCCGCCCTGCTCGACTCGGCACTGCACGGTTTGGCGCTGGGCGAGTTCACCGGTTCCACCGGCGCCGCACCGGGTGCGCTCCGCCTGCCCTTCTCGTGGAGCGGGGTCGGGCTGCAGGCGGCCGGTGCCACGGCGCTCCGGGTGCGGATCAGCCCCGCCGGTGACGGCTCGGTCGCCCTGCGAGCAGTCGACGAGACGGGTGGCGCGGTCGCCTCCGTGGACGCCTTGACGCTGCGGCCGGTCGACCCGGCCCGGCTGGGAACGGCCAGGGGCGGGTTCCACGACTCCCTCTTCCAGGTGGAATGGGCGCGGGTTGCGGCATCCGCCGGCACGCGGGTTCCGGCCGGGCAGTGGGCCGTCGTCGGCGCCGACCACCTCAAGCTGGGTGCCGCGCTGGAGGCGGCGGGGGTGTCCGTCGACGCGTACGCGGACCTCGCGGCGCTCGCGGGGGTCGTGGCGGCGGGCAAGCCCCTGCCCGACCTGGTCCTGGTACCCCGGGCTCCGCAGGCCGCCGACGACCTCGCCGACGCGGTGCGGCAGGCGGCCCACGAGGCCCTGGAGCTGGTGCAGTCCTGGCTCTCCGAGGAGGTGTTCGACGGTGCGCGGCTCGCGTTCGTCACCCGTGGCGCCGTCGCCGCGTCGGCGGGCGACACGGTCGGTGACCTGACGCAGGCGTCGCTGTGGGGCCTGCTGCGTTCGGCTCAGACGGAGAACCCGGACCGCTTCCTGCTGCTGGACGTCGACGAGCACGACCTCTCGTACCGGGCCCTGCCCGGCGCGGTGGCCGGCGGCGAGAACCAGCTGGCCGTCCGGGAAGGAGCCCTGTACGCCCCCCGGCTGGCGAGGGTCCCGGTGACCGAGGCCGAGGGTGACGCCACGGCCGCCCTCGACCCGGACGGCACCGTGCTCGTCACCGGCGGAACGGGGGCGCTCGGCGGCCTCGTCGCCCGGCATCTGGTGGCCGAGCGGGGTGTCCGGCAGTTGCTGCTCACCAGCCGGCGCGGGATGCGCGCCGACGGCGCGGCCGAGCTGGTCGCGGAGCTGACCGGGCTCGGAGCGAGTGTGCGCGTCGCGGCCTGCGACGTGGCCGACCCGGGCGCGCTGCGGGCCCTGCTCGCCGAGGTGCCCCAGGACCATCCGCTGACCGCCGTCGTCCACACCGCGGGCGTGCTGGACGACGGGCTCGTACCGTCGCTCACCCCGGACCGGATCGACACCGTGTTCCGGCCGAAGACCGACGCGGCCCTGAACCTCCACGAGGCGACCCGGGACCTCGGTCTGTCTGCGTTCGTCCTGTTCTCCTCGGCCGCCGGTACCTTCGGCACGCCGGGTCAGGCCAACTACGCGGCCGCCAACGCCTTCCTGGACGCGCTCGCCGAGCACCGCCGGGCCGAGGGTCTGCCGGCGGTGTCGGTCGCCTGGGGGCTGTGGGAGCAGCGCAGCGCCATGACCGGGGAGCTGGCAGAGGCGGACCTGCGGCGGATGGCCAGGTCCGGCCTGCTGCCGCTGTCCTCCGCGCAGGGCCTGGCCCTGTTCGACACCGCCTGCCGGGTCGGCGCCGACTCCGCACAGGCCGTGCTGGTGGCGGTGCGCCTCGACACCGAGCCCCTGCGGTCCCAGGCGGCGGCGGGCGTGCTGCCCGCCCTGCTGCGCGGCTTGGTGCGGGCGGTGCCACGCCGTACCGCGCGGACCGCCCAGGCCGCGGTGGCGGGCGCGGCGGACCTCGCCCGGCGGCTGGCCGCACTGACGGCGGGGGAGCAGGAGCGGACGCTGCTCGATGTGGTGCGTGCCCAGGCGGCAGCCGTGCTGGGATTCGCCGATCCCGAGGAAGTGGGTGAGGCACGCGAGTTCCTCGAACTGGGCGTCGACTCGCTGACCGCCGTGGAGCTGCGCAATCACCTGGTCACGGCGACAGGGCTGCGGCTGGCGCCCACCCTGCTGTTCGACCACCCCACCCCGCAACTCGTCGCCCGGCATCTGCGCGCCGAACTGGCCGCCCGGACGTCCGGCGCCGGGGCGCCCGGTGAGGAGGCACCCCGCGAAGGCGGGCCGGCTGGTGCGGACCCGGCGCCGGACGGTGCGACGAGCAGCGGAATGTTCGGGCAGATGCTGCGGCGCGCCGCCGAACTCGACGCGTCCGGCGAGTTCATGGGTCTGCTGATGGAGGCCTCGCGGTTCCGGCCGTCGTTCGCCTCCGCCGCCGAACTGCGCACCCCGCCGCGGCTGGTGCGGCTCGCCACCGGTGACCGGCAGCCGGCGCTGGTGTGTTTCTCGTCCATCCTGTCGATCTCCGGGCCGCACCAGTACGCCCGGTTCGCCGCCGCCTTCCGGGGCCGGCGTGACGTGTGGGCGCTGGCCGCGCCCGGCTTCCTCACCGGGGAGCAGGTACCGGCCGGTCCGGAGGCGGTGATCGAGGCGCAGGCCGAGGCGGTGTTGCGGCAGGCCGACGGCAGGCCGTTCGTGCTGCTCGGCCACTCCTCCGGCGGCATGCTCGCGCACGCGGTCGCCGAGCGGCTGGAGAGCGCCGGGACCGCACCGCGTGCGGTGGTGCTGATCGACATCTACTCGCACGACGACGACGCCATCGTCGGCATCCAGCCCGGGCTGTCCTCGGGCATGAACGAGCGGCAGGAGAGCTACGTGCCGGTCGACGACACCCGGCTGCTGGCCATGGGCGCCTACTTCCGGTTGTTCGGCGGCTGGAAACCGCGGCCCATCGGCGCCCCCACGCTGCTCGTCCGGGCCGGGGAACGGCTCTTCGACTGGACCAGGGACGGGGACTGGCGGTCGTACTGGGAGCTGGAGCACACCGCCGTGGACGCACCGGGCAACCACTTCACGATGATGGAGCAGCACGCGGACGCCACGGCAGGAGCGGTGGACGACTGGGTCTCGCGGCTGCGGTAGCGGCGCGCCCCCGCACGGCCGAGGGCCGGCCCCGCCGAGAGGCGGGGC
>NZ_JBSHAY010000083.1:0-6868 GCF_053611725.1 Streptomyces sp. NPDC054783
ACCTCCAGATACTCCTCGCGGTCTGGACCGGCGCCTGCCCCACCTGTCACCGCAACATGCCAGAGCCGATACGAACCTGACCAAGCACTACTAGTACTGCAACGGTGGTTGTCCTGAGTGCTGGGCAGTTTTCAGGGGCTGTGGCCGCGTCGTTTGTAGTGGCTGATGCGGGCTTGGTGCTGGCGTCGTCGGCGCCATGTCGACCAGTGCAGGATGTGGTCGATCGGGGTTGGGCGGCGGTTGGTGAGACGGGTGATCAGGCGTCGTATCTCGGCGAGGCTGAGGTGGATGAGCTGGGAGGATCCGTTTCTGCCTTGTCCGCATCCAGCTGGCGGGCCCGCAGGACGGTGAGGCATGCGTGGGCGGCCATGGCGAGGGTCATGTGGCGGTGCCAGCCGGGATAGCGGCGGACCTGGTAGTCGTCCAGACCGCACTCCTGCTTCGCGGTCTGGAAGCATTCCTCAACTGCCCATCGGCTGCCCGCGATGTGGATCAGCTGATCCAGGGTGGTCTCGGCGGGGCAGTAGGCGATGTAGTAGGAGATCTCCTCCGGTCGGCTGACGCTGCGGCGGGCGATCACCCAGTGCCGGCGGTCTTCGCGGTGCCAGGGCCTCACCTCGACGCGGGCCCAGTCATAGATCCGGTGGCCGTGGACGCCCGCGCCGCAGGAACGGCGTTTCCACCTCTGCCGCGGCAGGCCGGGGAACAAGTCGTGGACGGGATGGTCGATCGCCCAGCGGGTGACGACCGTGTCGTGCCGGGTGGTGGCCATGACGTGGAAGACGTCCGCCTGCTCGAGTTCGAACCGCCAGCCCTTGCTGAAGCCGTAGGCGGCATCCGCCGTCACCCACCGAAACGGGATCCGGTCCGCGATGGCCTT
Source organism: Streptomyces sp. NPDC054783 (assembly GCF_053611725.1). Classification (NCBI taxonomy): domain Bacteria; kingdom Bacillati; phylum Actinomycetota; class Actinomycetes; order Kitasatosporales; family Streptomycetaceae; genus Streptomyces; species Streptomyces sp. NPDC054783. The sequence continues at coordinate 881 of NZ_JBSHAY010000083.1, forward strand.
GCGGACCACCGCCTTGGCCATGACCACCTTCGTCTCGAACGCGACGCCGTCCTCGATACCGGCCCGGCGGCAGCGTTCCCGGTCGTCCGTCCAGGACGTGGGCAGATACAGACGGCGGTCGATCAGCGTGCGTCCGCGGCCGGTCGCGTAAGCGAGGAAGACACCGATCTGGCAGTTCTCCGTGCGGCCCGCGGCGCCGGAATACTGCCGCTGTACCCCGGCCGAGCGGATGCCCTTCTTCAGGAAGCCGGTGTCATCGACGATGAGGACCGCCTCCCGGTCACCGAGGTTGTCGACCACATAGCGGCGCACGTCGTCGAGGACCTCGTCGGCGTCCCATTCGATCCGGTTCAGCATCCGCTGGATACGGTCTGGCCCGCCGTGACCCGCCTCCTCGGCCAGGGGCCAGCTGTTCTTGCGCTGCAGCGGAGCGATCAGCCCCCGCATATAGGCCAGCGCCGACTCCCACGGCTCGGACCGGCTGAACCGGTGCACGAACCGCTCGTGCACTGCCTCCAGTTCACTCGCCCACACCCGCACATCAGCAAGGTCCCCACCCATAACCCCACCAACGAGCCACCTGGCCAACAGTCACGGTAGACACCGTTGCAGTACTAAGGCCACATGCGGCATCTCCTGGTCGGCACTTGCGGACTGCCGCTGCCGCTGATGGTGATGGTCACTTCACTTGCCATCGGCGGGTAGGCAGACGACAAGGCGGGCTCCGGGGGCATGGTCCTCGATGTCAATACTGCCGTGGTGGGCAGTGATGATGTCACGGACGATGGCCAGTCCAAGTCCGCTGCCGCCGGTGTCTCTGGCGCGTGCGTCGTCCAGGCGGGTGAAGCGGTCGAAGACGCGGTGTCGGTCGGGTTCCGGGATGCCAGGTCCGTCATCGTTGATGACCAGTTGCGCGGTGCTGCCGCAGACACGGAGGCTCACTTCGATCCGCCGGACGGCGTATCGGAGGGCGTTGTCCAGCAGATTGCGTACGACGCGCGCGAGGGCGTCAGCGTCGCCATCCACGCGTGCCGCGCTGACAGCGTGCTGGTCGATGGTGAGCTGCGTGCGCTCGCGGGCGCGGCGGACCTCAGCGAAGACGATCTCGTCCAGGTCCAGGGGGCGCTTGCGGAGTCGGGGACGGGCGTCGAGGCGGGCCAGCCACACTAGGTCGTCGACGAGGCGTGAGAGCCGTTCGCAGTCCTCCACCAGGGTTGGAGCCAGGGTGCGCCAGTTGGCGGAGTCGGAGTGCCGGGCGGCGACCTGGAGTCGCGTGTGCAGGCTGCTCAAGGGGCTGCGCAGCTCGTGGGCGGCGTCCGCGATGAACTGGCGCTGCCTTTGTGCGGCAGCCTCCAGCCGGGCGAGCAGATCATTGAGCGTGATGGCGAGCCGGCCCAGCGCGTCGGCGGAGGGGGGGACATCGAGGCGGCGACTGAGGTCGGAGGCGGTGATCTCGGCGGTCTGGGCACGCACCACCTCGACGGGGAGCAGCGCACGTCCGGTGAGCATCCACGCGACGCTGGTCAGCGCGGTGACGGCCAGCGGCACGCCGACGGCCAGACCGCCGGTGAGCTGGGCCAGACCGATGTCGACGTCATCGGTGGGCACGGCGGCGTACACGGTCACCGGATTTTGTCGGGTGCCGGCAGGGACGGCTACGGCGCGCCAGCTCACGTTCTCGCCGTGGAGCAGGTGCTGCAGGCTACGGGCATGCGGTTCGTCGGAAGTGGTCGGTGGGAAGGCAAACACCCTGCTTCGGCCCTGCAGGTTCGGTGAGCTGGACCGAACCGCGCCTTGTCTGTCGATGACCTGGACGGTGATGTCACGATCGCCGGGGGAAGGCAGGGTGACAGGGAGTTTTCCTGAGTCGACGATCTCCGCGACGGCCTGGGCCCGCTGCCAGGCGGCCTGGTCGAGGCCGCTGATGAGGGTGGTGCGCAGCCAGGCGACCAGCACCACGGCGGCACCCACCAGTCCCACCGTGATCACGAGCGCCGCAGCGGTTGTCAGGCGTAGCCGCAGCGACCGGCGGGGCCACCAGTCCCGGAGGGGGGTGGCCATTGCGTCACCTGCCAGCGCTGCGCAGCCGGTAGCCGGCTCCGCGGACGGTGTCGATCAGTCGGCGCTCGAACGGGACGTCGATCTTGCGTCGCAGGTAGCCGACATAGACCTCGACGATGTTGAGGTCGCCGTCGAAATTCTCGTCCCACACGTGGATGAGGATGTCGGTCTTGCTGACCACCTCGTCGCGATGGCGGAGCAGGAATTCCAGCAGTGCGAACTCTCGTGCGGTCAGCGTGATTTCCTCTCCCGCGCGGCGGCATCGGCGGGAGGCAGGGTCCAGGGTGAGGTCGTCGGCTGCGAGCACCGCGGGCCGGGCCGGTGCCCCGCGTCGCAGCAGCGCTCGCACGTGCGCAATGAGCACGACGTAGGAGAACGGTTTGCTCAGGTAGTCGTCGGCTCCGAGGTCAAGGGCGTCCGCCTCGTCGTACTCGCCGTCCTTGGCGGTGAGCATCAGCACCGGGGTCCATACGCCGGCAGCCCGCAGCCGCTTGAGGATCTCATACCCGGACAGTCCGGGCAGCATGATGTCCAGCACGATGACGTCCTGCTGCTCGTGGACAGCATGCCAGAGCCCGTCCACGCCGTCGTAGGCGACATCGGCGACGAAGCCCTCCTCGGCGAGACCGTAAGCGAGCCCCTCGGCGAGGCCGCGTTCGTCCTCGATTACCAGCACCCGCATGATCGCCTCTCCTACCACTCTACGCCGCACCCTAAGGGCTGTCCCGCTATCGACCTCCGCGGCGTAGGGTCGACGGGACGGTGCGGCCAGTGGCGCCGTCCCGTCGACCTGAGAGGGCATCGTTGAACCCGAACCCCACCTGCTGCTTCTGCTACCAGGTCATCGATCTCGACCAAGACGGGGCAGCCGCCGAGCTCAGGCTTGGCGCCGTGGACCCGGGGCGCGGAGACCAAGTGCGACAGAAGGCCTACGCCCACTCAAGCTGTCTGCGCTAGCGAGTCCATCCGAGCATCGACCTCTGGTGGGAGTTCTGAGGCGGGTCCGGCTTCCAGAGCTGCCGATGGCAGGTGCGATGATCTTGCGGTGTCTCGTGTGGTCTCGGCGTCGGAGCCTTCCTGGATAGCCCATTCACCGGGCTGAGTCCGCGAGCGTTCGGAAAGCTGCTCGCCCAGCTGCGACGCGAGGGCGCCAATGCGACACGACCGGGCCGGCCCTGGTCCCTGCCGCTGGAGGACCGGGTGCTGCTCGTCGCCGCGTACTGGCGCACCAACCTGACTCTGCGACAACTCGCCCTGCTGTTGGGGGTGTCCAAGTCGGCGGCGGATCGGATCGTGGACCGCACGGGGCCGCTGCTAGCACTGAACCAGCGCTAGCGGTTCCGTCACGGCACTGTGCTCATCGTGGACGGGACGCTGGTGCCGACCCGTGACCATCAGGTAACGGAGCAGTCGAAGAATTACCGCTACTCAACCAACCACCAGGTGGTCGTCGACGCCGACACCCGCCTGGTCGTTGCCGTCGGCCGCCCGGTTCCGGGCAACCGCAACGACTGCAAGGCGTGGTCCGAGTCGAGTGCCGCGGAGGCGGTGGGCAGGACGACCACCATCGCCGACGGCGGCTACCAGGGGACCGGACTGATCATCCCGCACCGTCGCCCCGCCGACGGCGACCTGTGCGACTGGAAGAAGGAGCACAACCACTCCCACATACAGGTCCGTGCCCGCGTCGAGCATGTCTTCGCGCGGATGAAGACCTGGAAGATCCTTCGCGACTGCCGCCTGAAAGGCGAAGGCGTCCACACCGAGATGCTCGGCATCGCTCGCCTGCACAACACGCTCCAGGCTGCGTAGTCCTTCCACGCCACCCCGAACCTCGGCAACACCTGCATATCAGAGATCAATTGCGGGACTAAAGCTTATTCCGTAACCGGTGGGGCGGTTGGTGCGTTGGCCGGGCATGGGTGGGGTGATCTCAGCAGGTGATCCGAAGTGGATCGAGCCGTTCTCCGGGCTGAGCGAGTCGCAGTTCGCCAGGCTGGTGGCGTTGGTGCGCCGCCGCGGTGGTGACGTTCAGCGCGGCCGTCCCTGGCGGCTGCCGCTGGAGGACCGGGTGTTGCTGGTGGCGAGGTACTGGCGCACGAACCTGACGTTGCGGCAGGTGGCGCCGTTGTTCGGGGTCTCGAAGTCTGCGACTGACCGCATCCTCGATCACCTGGCGCCCTTGCTGGCCATCTCGCCGGCCCGGCGGCCGCGCAAGGACACCGTCTACATCGTCGACGGCACCCTGGTGCCCACCCGTGATCGCAGCGTGGCCGCGTCCAGTAAGAACTATCGGTACTCGACGAACCTGCAGGTGGTGATCGACGCCAACAGCCGCCTGGTGGTGGCGATCGGCCTGCCGTTGCCCGGAAGCCGCAATGACTGCCGGGCGCTCACGGAGTCCGGAGTCGACCGGGTCTGCCGCGGCGCACCGACCATCGCCGACGGCGGATACCAGGGCACCGGCCTGCTCATCCCGCACCGCAAATGACGAGGTCAGACACACCTCAGCCCGCAGCAAGAAGCGGAGAACGCCGTCCACCGCCGGGCGCGAGCTCGGGTGGAACAGGCCCTGTCGCGGCTGAAGAATTGGAAGATCCTGCGGGACTGTCGACTCAAGGGCCACGGCGTTCACCACGCGATGCTCGGCATCGCCCGACTACACAACCTGGCCCTCACCCGATAACTCACACCCCATACGGGACAACCTCTAGTAGGACTCCGTTACTGAGCTCTCCCGATTGGTGTCGGCTGGTGGGTGAGTGTGAGTCCGGTGCCGGTGAGGCAGCCGTCGATCAGGTCGGGGCGGAGCTGGATGTGGCGTAGGCCCCGGCGGAGGGTGCGTTCGAGGTGGTCGTCGTCGGTGAAGGCGGTGTTGGCCAGTGGGCCGCGCCGTAACAGCGACCAGACGCCCTCGACCGGGTTCAAGTCCGGTGCGTATGAAGGCAGTTGGATGATGGTGAGCCAGTCGTGTGCGGCCGCGTAGTCACGCATTCCGGCGGCCCGGTCGGTGTTGAGATTGTCCCAGATCAGCACGATGGGAGCCTGGAGCTGAATGTGGGCGCGGACGACCAGGTCGCGGTAGTCGCTCCAGGCGAAGGTGTCGCGTCCTTTGCCCCGGTGCTCGCGGTGGCGGCGCGGCCGGTAGATCAGCCGGGAGGTCTCGCCCGGCTTGTAGCAGCACATCGCGGCGATCGACCAGCGGCGCCAGGAGCGGCCCCGCATCCGCACCACCGGCGTGTGCCCACGCCGGCCCCAGGTGCGAGCCCGCGGCGGCGTCATCGAGAACCCGGCCTCGTCCTCGAAGAGGATGTACGCGCCTAGGAGTTGTCGTCAAATGTCACGCCCACTGCTGGTCAGGCCGCCACGGGAGCGTCCGAGGCCCGGGCTACGGATCCCCCTTTTCGAGCTCCGGCGGCATGCTGGTGGGCGCGGACGATGGTCGAGTCGACTGACACCAGCCAGTCGATGTCCCCGGCCGCGTCCGCCCGCGCCTGGGCGGCCCGGAGCATCCGCTCGAAGGTGCCGTCCGCCGCCCACCGACGCAAGCGGGTGTGCAGCGTGGCCCACGACCCGTACCGCTCGGGCACATCCCTCCAGGCCGTCCCGGTCCGGAACTTCCACACGATCCCGTTGAGGACCCTTCGGTCGTCCAACCGCTTCCGCCCCCGCAAGGATTCGGGCAGCAGCGGCCGGACGAACTCCCATTCGGCATCGGACAGTTCATGGCGGCGTATCACCCGACCATGATCCACCATCCAAGATCATTTGAAGACAGGTCCTAGTAGTGCTTGGTCAGGTTCGTATCGGCTCTGGCATGTTGCGGTGACATGTGGGGCAGGCGCCGGTCCAGACCGCGAGGAGTATCTGGAGGTCGCGGGCGGCCCGGTAGAGGCTCAGGCCAGCGCCGTCTCTTTTGGGGATCGG
>NZ_JBSHAY010000084.1:0-6569 GCF_053611725.1 Streptomyces sp. NPDC054783
CAAGGCCAGGTCACCTTCCCCGACCTGCCCACGGGAGCCCCGCTCGGCCTCGGGCTCGGGCTGGTCCCCTTCGACGCCGTGGAAGTGGAACTGCCCGAAGGCAGCCTGCTCGCGTTCTACACCGACGGCCTGGTCGAATCCCGTGACGACGACATCGACGTCGGCATGCACCGCCTCGGCACCGCCCTGGCACAACCCGAACAGTCCTTGGAAGACCTGTGCTCCTCAGTGATGGAAACCGTGCCGACTCAGGCAGCATCCGACGACGTCACCTTGCTCCTTGTCCGGACCCGCACACTCAACGCGGCCCACATTGCCTCCTGGGACCTGCCAACCGAGCCGGCCGTCGTCGGCACCGCCCGGCACCTGGCCGCCCATCAACTCAGCAAATGGGGACTGGAACATCTCGTGCCCACCACGGAGCTGATCATCAGCGAACTGGCCACCAATGCTATCCACCACGGCGCCGGCCCGATCCGGCTGCGGCTCATCCAGCACCAAGTCCTGACCTGCGAAGTCTTTGACAGCGGAAAGTGTTACCCGCGCCTGCGCCATGCCCGCATCGTCGACGAAGACGGCCGGGGACTGTTCCTGCTAGCCCAGTTGTCCAGCAGGTGGGGCTTCCGCTCCGCAATGGGCGGCAAGTTCGTCTGGGCCGACCAAGACCTCCCGTCCACGCTGTGAAGCGGGGATCGATGAGGGTTTCCCCCTCGGTCCCCACGCCAGCACCCCAATGCCGCCGCGGAGATCCCACCCCTAGGCTGTGCCGTGAAACTCATCGTGGGGCGCAAGCTGATCCCGGCCTTGGTGGTGCGTACCGAGCACACGAACCGCTCGTCGTGTCGGTTCCGGTTGGAGTACCTCGTCAACGGGCCGGTTCTGCCAGCCAGCTATCTCATCGGCCACCGCACCGGTGATCTTCGACACCATGGCCGGGGACAACACCTATCGCCAGCCTCGTAGCCGAGGTGGTCGGCCCTGCGGCGCGGCCGCGCGCTCACGTCCTCCGCCACGCCCCGAAGCCAAGTACGTGCGCGTTCTCCCCTACGAGCGGACACGTAGGGGAGATCGCCGAAGCGCCATACCTGAGGAAGGACGGTCGCTGCCTCTGGGCCCTCCTTACCGACGAACGCGGATGATCGTCTTCCCATTGATCCGCTCGGTAGGGTTGAAGGCGGCCACAGCATCGTCGAGGGTTGCGACTTGGCCGATGTTCGTCCGTAGCTGTCCGTTCTTCACGCGCCGCGCGATCTCGCTCAGTTGCGCGCGATCGGACACGACAACGAAGTCGATCGCCCGACCGTTGACCGGCCGCGCCTCGGGCGGCCCGGCGACGGTCACCAGCATTCCCTCGGCTCGAACCAGACCCGCGGACCGCTTCCCGATGGCACCGCCGAAGACATCGAATACCAGATCGACGCCGCCGACATCTTCCAGCGCGTCGTTCTCAAGGTCGACGAACTCCTGTGCGCCGAAGTCGAGCGCCAGCTGGCGATGGGCAGCGCGTCCGGTACCGATGACGTAGGCGCCGGCCTCACGTGCGAGCTGTGTCGCCATCGAGCCGACCGCGCCGGCCGCGCCGTGCACAAGGACGCTCTGCCCCGCCCCGAGGTGGCCGTGCTCGAACAGCCCCTGCCACGCGGTCAGGCCAGTCATCGCGACGCCCGCACCTACCGTGAAGTCAACGTCGCCGGGCAACGGCGCAAGGTTGCGTGCCTCGACGACGACAAACTCTGCCAGGGTCCCGTCGCGGGTCCAGTCGGTGAGGCCGAAAACCCGCTGTCCGACCGACAGCCCCGCCGTTCCATAGCTGAGGGAGGTGACTACACCGGCCACCTCGTGGCCCGGGATTGACGGCGTGCGGTCACGGCCGAGGCGATCGATCCAGGTCGAGGGCCACTCCAGCTCGTCCCCAGTGAATCCTGACGCATGAACTTCCACGACGACATCGCCGTAATTCGCGCCTTCAAGGCTAGCGAGCCCCGCCGTGTCCGGATCGGGTCGCTCCACCAGCTTCATCCCTGCCGTTCCCGCGGCACGGTCCGTCACCACGATCGCTTTCATCTAAATACCTCTCTCCGTAACAGCCCTCGTTCACCTCCAGCACGAGATAACGGGGGATCTCTGTAATCTCCGCGTCCAGATGGACGAACCCGGATGGTTGTCTTCGCCCTTGTCCCGTTCGGTCGGGTGGAAGGCGCCGATGGCATCGGCGGGGGTCGAGGCGTTGCCGATGCTCTCCGCGCCGACCATCTCCGGACTCGCCGAACGACTCAAGGCACGTTTGAAAGACGGACGGCTACATCAAGTCGCGCTCGAGCGCGGCGATCTGCTTCTCGTCGTCCGGCCCGCCCGCGGGACCGTGCTGGTGGTCCGGCCCGTCTGCGGGTTCGTGCTGTGGGTGCGCGCCGGAGCCCGGATGAACCTTGTCGATGAGATCGAGGTATTGCGGGTGGCGGGCAATAAACTCGCCCACAACCGGGCAGATGATGGTGATCTTCTTTCCGCTCTCGCGGATCTCGTTCAACACGCGAGCGATGAGCTCGGTGGCTACCCGATGGTGGCGGTAGGCGGGGTCGACCCAGGTCGTCAACAGTACGACGCGACCGCCGACGAACCGATATGGGAGTTCTGCGATCGCTTCGGGACCGAGGGACGCGATCCAGCGACCGCGCTCCGCGTCGTTGGCGATATCGACCTCCCAGGCGGACTCGGCCTCACGGAGACCGGTCTCGTCCAGAGCAGCGATGAGGGCCGCATTGTTCTGTTCACGAAAGGCCGCCTCGGCCTCGATGTTGGTCGTCACTGTCGAACACTTTCTGTCAGCGGAGCCCAGCGGGTTGGTTCAGGACTGGTGCGACCCTGTGGTCGCGCCCGGGTGCTCAGGGTCGATGAGGTCCGCATACTCGGGGTTGTGCTCGATGAAGGTGCGCACGATCGGACACATGATGGTGACCGTCATTCCTCGCGTGCGCACGTCGTCGAGGACGCGTCGGATCAGCTCGGTGGCGATGCCCTGTCTGCGGTACTCGGGGAACACTGAGGTGGCCATGAGCACGAGTCGGTCGTCGCCGGCGACGTTGTAGGGCAGGCCGGCGATCTCGGTGTCGCCCGCGATGGCCTCGTAGATGCCGGTTTTCTCGTCGTTGACGACGTGGAAGTCGAACGCGGGGGCGTGGGGACGATCGATCATCTCGTCGATGCGGACGGCCTGGTCCTGACTGAGGGTGCCTTTCCCTTCGGGGTGTCCGGCCTCGTCGGGGTACTCGATGGCGTAGCGGGGCCGTTCGGTTGGCTCGGTCATGGGGGGTGTTCCTTCGTTGCTTGCTGATTCGGGTACGCCGTGTGCTTACGGTCGAACACGGATGATCGTCTTCCCCTTGACCCGCTCGGTCGGGTTGAAAGCGGCAACGGCCTCGTCGAGGCCCGCGACCTGGGCGATGTTCGTCTGCAACCGACCGTCCCGGACCCGCTGGACGACCTCACCCAACTGCGTTCGATCGGCCTCGACGACGAAATCGACCGCCAGGCCTTCCTTCGGCTGCACCTCGGGCGGGCCGGCGATCGTCACCAGCATCCCTCCGGCTCGGACCACGCCTGCTGACCGCTTGCCGATGTCACCGCCGATCACGTCGAAGACCAGGTCGACTCCGCTAATGTCTTCCAGTGCCTCGTTGTCGAGATCGACGAATTCCTTCGCGCCGAAGTCGAGTGTGGTCTCCCGGTCGGCAGCACGTCCCGCGCCGATGACGTAGGCACCGGCCTCACGGGCGAGCTGCGTCACCATCGAGCCGACGCCACCGGCCGCGCCGTTCACGAGGACGCTCTGCCCCACCTCGAAGCGGCCGTGCACGAACAGCCCCTGCCACGCGGTCAGACCCGAGATCGGCAGGCTCGCGCCCACGGTGAAGTCGACATCCCCCGGCAGCGGCGCGAGGTTACGCGCCTCAATGGCCACGTACTCCGCCAGGGTGCCGTCGCGAGTCCACTCCGCGAGCCCGAATACCCGCTGTCCCACCGACAGGCCCCTCGTGCCATAGCCAAGAGCGCTGACCACCCCTGCAACCTCGTGCCCAGGGATCGACGGCGTCCGGTCACGGCCGAGCCGATCGGTCCAGGTCCCGGGCCACGTCAGCTCACCGGGGGTGAATCCCGACGCGTGAACTTCAACGAGAACGTCGTTCCCGCCAGCCTCCGGCTCTGGGCGCTCTTCCAGCATCATCCCGGCCGTTCCCGCGGCCTGGTCCGTCACGACAATCGCCTTCATTCGGCACCTCCCTGCATCCAGTCTTTGCCTGCGCGGCATGCACGGTCCGGTCACAACTGGACCTTCAAGTCCACATTAGTACGGAGCGACATCGCCCGGCAGGTCGGGGCGGCGGGCTTGATCGCCGTTAGAGCCTTGCCCGGCCACAGCCCCGATACATCGGCGCGCGACACCGGCCCCACCCGGTCCATGACGCGGAAGTCCAGTACAGGTTTGGACTTCTTGCTTCTCATTAGTGTCCTGCAACCGCTGCTCGCCGCCGCGCGCTCCACCCCGTGACCCCGATGGGTGCGCCACTGTTTGGGGCGACGGAGCAGGACTATTACGTCCATATCAGGAGAGCGGAGCACCGTTCGACAAGCATCAGCGGTGATCCCGTGCTGCGGCGCTGGTCGGCAGGGTTCGACAGTGCGAGCAGCGAGAAGCCCTGGGTCTGACGTGGTCAACGTGCCCGGGCCTGGGCGACACACCTCCCGATCGGAGCCTGTCATGTCTAGGACCGAGAGGCCTGCGGTAGGCCACGGTGACCGCATCAATGCAGCCGACCTCAGGGGAAGCGGCGACGAGGGCACCATTCACCTACACCGACGGGGCAACACAGGTGTTCACTCACGACGGGCGCACCACCTACGTCGAGAAAGGGAGCCAATCGTCCGGAGAGGGGGGAGTAGACGATCAAGGGCGGTTTTGGTCTTTCTGGCCACCCACCTACCGTGCCACCTACGACGTCTCGTGGATCACAGGTGCCGATGGCGATGTCGCCAGCGGTGAATCGCGGAGGGACGTTCGAGGGACGGTGCCTCCGAGTTCGCCTGATTCCCGGGACGAGGCCTGCTCTCGCGCTCTTCTTGCGAGAGATCTCCGTATAGGCTGTATCCGTTGTATTCCCAGAATAGGCGCTCCGGTCCCAGAAGCCCGGGTGGTTGTCTGACCTCGTCAGGCCTCGGGTCCACATCGCGCCCCGTGGGAGACGGCCCATACTGTGTGCCCGACATGCGCCCACCCTGGTGGACACCCGCCCGAGCCCGGTACGGGAGCCCCGCTACGGATCTACGGATACAGTAGGCCGCGCTTTAGTGGACGTTAAGTCCGTTTCTGGTGGCGGACTCGTCCGGGTTGGGTGAGTAAGCCTTGTCGGGCGAGGCGTCCGAGGCGGCTGCGGGCGACGTTGACGGTCGCTGCGTCGGTGGGCATGCCGATCGGAATGCCCGGCCGGGGCGCTGGTTGAAGGCGTTCACGATGGCCTGGTAAGCGGTGTTCGTCTCGGATGGATCGGGCTTGGTCCCGGGCGGGACGCGTTCGGCGATGACCTTCCGGGTGGTGGCCAGGACTGCAAGTCGCGCTTCGGTCTCGGCCAGGGCGGCGGTCAAGTGGTCAATCTGGTCGCGTGGTTCGCCGGCGCGGGCCGTGGTTTACCGCGTGGATCACCACCGCCCGCGCCGTGGACCTGCACCACCTGCGCAGCCTTACCAACGGCCTCAAAATCGACCGGCCCACTGTAGATGCCGGCCTCACATTGCCCTACCACAACGGCCGCACCGAAGGCGCCAATACCCGCACTAAGAGATTCATGAGACAGATGCACGGACGCGCCGGATTCGACCTGCTCCGCCACCGCATCCTTCTGCCCTGACGGACACCCAGCGTCACCACCGGCTACGAGCCAGAACCAGATTCCTGATAGACCCCTGGAACAAGAGGCCCGGGCTTCGTATCAGGTTCACACGGCGTCGTCTGACGTTGTGTACGCGCGCAGATGCTCGACCGCGGCATACAGCGCGTCACGCAATGGCGCTACGTCGCAGGCGATCTGCGCGAGCAGGCTGCCTCCCTGGTAGGCGGCGATCAGCATGTGTGCGAGTTGCGCCGGATCCGCCGACGCGTCGATTCGTCCGTCATATTGCATCCGATCGAGTCCCGCTCGGAAGATGTCCCGCCATTCGGCGAAGACGCGGGTGAGGTCGTTGCGGACATCCAGATCGGTCTTGACGATCTCGCTCGCGAGGGATCCCAGGCTGCAGCCGTTCTCGAACGGGCGACCGGAGACGACGAAGAAGTCCGCCCACTCCTGGTACGCCTCGATCGTGTCGAAGCCTGCGAACCGTTCGCTTCGGTGGAAGCCGAGCACGCTCTCGGCCTGCCAGTCGATGACGGCACGCACCAGACTCTCCTTGTTCGCGAAGTAGTGGCTCAGCTGCGAGCCGCTAACCCCCGCTGCTCTTCGCACCAGCTCGCTGTTCGTCGCGTTGACCCCCGCGTGTAGATCAAGTCCGCGGCGTGCTCGAGGATGCGACCTCGCGTC
>NZ_JBSHAY010000085.1:0-6476 GCF_053611725.1 Streptomyces sp. NPDC054783
GCGCTCCCGCTCCGCGTGAGCGCTGGCGAGAGGCTTCGCTTCTCGCCCAACCCCGCTGTTTCGCAGCGGGGTTGACGGGCCGTCCGCTGCGCTCCCGGCCTCTGTGGGACTTCGTCCCGCTGCCGGGCCTCCGCTTCGCTCCAGCCCGGTCGGCGGGTCCGCTGCGCTCCCCCGCCTAATGGTCCTTCCGGCTGCGCCTCCAGGACCTTGGGCCCGCTGACGCGGGCCAAGCTGGCGATAGGGAGGCTCGGTCGTAGATCGGCCTCATGGCTGCAGTGAACACGCCTCACCGCAGCCAGAGTAGCGGGGGCGAATACACCGCCCCCGCTCACTGTCACGTCTTTCCCGGCTCGATGTCCCGATCAGCCGTTGCCGTACCCCCCGCCCGAGGGGTCACGCAGTCCGGCAACACCGTCGGGGGTGCCGATACCGGTGGGGGCGTCGTAGCCCGGCATCGCGGAGAAGGCCCCGGCCATGCCGGTGGTGATGTCGAAGAAGTCCTGCGGGTGGGCGTAGGGGTAGGAGTTGGGGAACGTGCCGGGAGCGGGGTTGCCGGCCAGCGCGTACATCCCCGCCACCAGCGGGGAGGCCACGCTGGTGCCGCCCGCGACCACCCAGCCGATGGAACCGTCGGGGATGGGGGATGAGGTGTACACCGCCACACCGGTGGCGATGTCCGCGACCGCGGAGACGTCGGCGATGGTGCGGTTGGTACAGATGGTGTCGTGCTGGAAGGCGGGCTTGGGTTCGAAGAGGGAGCAGCCGCATCCGGTGCCGTTCCAGGCTCTTTCCGTCCAGCCGCGACTGTTGTTCGCACGGAACAGTGAGGTACCGCCCACGGCGGTGACATAGGGGGAAGCGGGCGGATACTGCGTTACGCCTCCGTTGTCACCCGAGCTGAAGGTGAAGGCCACGCCGGGGTGGTTGAAGTGGAAGTCGAAGGCGCCCTCGAACGAGGCTTCGGGGAAGACCCAGCTGTTGGAGATGAACTTCGCGCCCTGGGCGACGGCCTGGTCGACCCCGCCGAACAGGCTGGGAGCCGTGGCGTCGTCGTCCTCGACGACCAGGATGCGGCAGTTCGGGCAGGAGGCGCTCACCATCTCCACATCGATGGCCTCCTCCAACGACCATTCCGGGACGACGGTGGTCGGCAGGGTGCTGCCGCCGCGCTGGTTGATCACACGGAAGCAACCGCTGGCCGTGTTGCACGTCGGGAGGTGGAACTGGCGGCGGTAGGCGGCCAGGTCACTCTCCATGTTGGGGTGGTGATAGGCCACGTTGATGGCCACGGTCCGGTGCTGGCCGTTGGTGCCGGACAGCTTGTAGGCACTACGGATGTCGGACGGGCCGAAGCCTGCCGGCTGCGCACCCGGCGGGAGGGACGCGACGGGCCTGAAGTTGGGATTGAGCATGGCCAGACAGGCCGCACGCCGCCAATTGGACGTCGGCCGGCAAACCCGCATGGGAGGCAGCGGTTGGGGCCGGCCAGCAGCCGAACCGTGAGCCTGGACGACCGCTGGACGGTGGCCGGCGGGCCAGCCCTGGGGCTGGGCGGTCGCCGAAGCCGCCGCCAAGCCCACCAGCACGAAGACCGCGGCCAGCAACGACCGGATCAGACGGGCGCGGAACATGACACTCCTTCAGAGCCGGACGGGCGGCACCGTACTCGGGCGGACTGTCACCGCCTGGCCTTCGGGCTCGCGTCCTTGACCCGTCCCTCCCGGCTTTCCCCGCCGGTCCGCGCAACCCGTCACGGCGTCTGCCGCGCCGCCCACTGTCGACCCCCGGCCACGGGGCCGAATCCGAACAGCGCCTGACCACCCGTCGGATGGCGTACCGGAACCACCCGGACAGCAGATCCCCGGCCACCGGACGGCAACAACACCCATCGCCGGCTAGCGACCGACAGAGCACAAGGGTCGGATCCTGCCTGCCGGTCGGCCGGGGGTGACGGCTCGTCATGGTAGTGCCGCACCAGCAAGATCACGCTCTACAGCCGGAGTACCAAGGTTCCAGTCATGCTCGTGGGACTCCCTCGGCTTCTGTGCTTCAGTTTGAAATCGAGATAGACTTTGGAATGAGAAAAGACATCCAATGGAGAGGATATATACCGGTCACGGTGCGGGTTCACTGAACTGCTCAGCGTCCGACCAGCCTGACCAGTGCCGCTCATGAGCGGAGCACCGTAGCGCAACTCAACACGTCCATATGCAGGTTTCTCGCATCTCTGCCGCGTGGCACGTCCCGCACGGCCAGCATGAGAAGGCAGATCGGAGCAGGTTGAAAATGGCAGTGAAGGAACTCCGTCCTCACCAGCGGGAGGCCATTGACGCGGTACTGCGCCACCTGGAATTGCCTGCACGATCGACCGTGCCCGAGCGGGGGCTGCGGACTCAGGTGGTCATGGCGACCGGATCGGGCAAGACCCTCGTTGCCGTGCGCAGCGCCGAGGAACTGCGCGCCGGCCGGGTGCTGGTCCTCGTGCCCTCACTGGATCTGCTCGCCCAGACCGAGGCCGCATGGCGTGAGGGCGGCCGTACCGGGCCGGTGATCGGGGTCTCCTCCCTGCGCGGCGAGGAGGTGACATTCCCCAACACCACGGACGTGGGCGAGCTGGTCGCCTGGGTGCGCCCGTTCGACAAGGTCACCGTGTTCGCCACCTACGCCTCGCTCGGACTCGGCACACTGGAACGCGCCCACACCGCCGGCCTTCCCGGCTGGGACCTGATCGTGATCGACGAGGCACACCGCACCTCGGGACGGATCGGCAAACCCTGGGCCGTCGTCCACGGCAACACCCGCATCCCGTCTCTGCGCCGCCTGTACATGACCGCCACACCAAGGCTGTGGCAGCTGAACGACGACCAGGAGCAGGGCGCGCCGGGCGCGCCGGGCGAGCTGGTGGCCTCGATGGAGGACGATGCGGAGGGGCCGTTCGGGGCCCGCTGCTACACGCTGACGTTGTCCGAGGCGATCGACCGGGGCATCTGTGCGCCCTACCAGGTTGTGTGCCTCGACATCACCGACACTCAGCTGCAGGGCGCACAGCTCCTCGGTATCGAAGGCCGCACGGACCAGATCCGCGGGGCCCGGCTCGCCTCACTGCAGACCGCACTGGTGAAGGCGTCGGCCGAGGAGAACTTCCGGCGCACGCTCGTCTTCCACCACCTGGTCAAGGAGGCTGAGGCGTTCGCGGCCGGCCTCCCCGACGTCGCCGCGCGGCTAAATGTCGACGACCCCGAGCTGTACCCGGCCACGATCTGGGCCGACTGGCTGTGCGGCGACCACCGAGCCGACCACCGCAGGCGCGTCCTCACCGAGTTCGCCGACGGAATCGCCACCGACGGCACGGTCGTGGAGAAGAGCTTCCTGGGGTCGGTGAAGGTGCTCGGCGAGGGCGTGGACACCCGGGATTGTGACTCCGTGTACTTTGCGGACGTACGTGGCTCCATGCCCGACCTCGTCCAAGCGGTCGGCCGAGCCCTGCGGATGCAGCCCGGCGAGGGCAAGATGGCCTCCCTCGTGGTGCCGGTCCTGCTCGGCCCCGGAGAAACCGCGGACAACATGCTCACCTCCCGGGCCTACGGCGGCCTCGCAAAGCTCCTGGAAGCGCTCAGGGCGCACGACGCCCGCGTCGTGGAAGCACTGGCCCAGCCGCAGGCACCAAGCCGGGTCACAGGCGTGCAGAGCCGCAGCAGGCCCGAAGACGAGCAAGCCGACAGCGACCGGAGCGACCGACTCTCTCTGCCGGCCCGCGCCCTGCTGAAATTCTCCACGCCACGCAACCCCGCACAGCTGGCCGCATTCATCAACCTCCGCGTCCTCAACCCCGAACACACCCACTGGCGACGCGGCATCGAAGCCGCCGTCATCTACGCCCGCGAGCACGGCGACCTGCGCGTGCCGTTCACCTACCGCGTACCCGGCCGCGACGACCAGGACGCGGAAGCCGAGGGATGGCCGGCCTCACTCGCCTCCTTCCCACTCGGGCAGTGGATCGCCGACGCCAGGAGGTTCTACGCCCGCGGGGACATGGACGAGGACCGCATCGAGCAGTTGGAGAAGCTCGACATGGTCTGGTCGCACTACGACGTCGCCTGGGAAGAAGGACTCGCCGCCGCCCGTGGTTGGGCGGCCGAGATGGGCCATCTGCTGGCGCCAGCGGACGCCACGTTCCGGGGTTACCGAGTGGGCATCTGGCTGAAGAACGCCCGCGCCGCCGCCCGCCGAGCACAGGAGAACGAGAAGCGGCGTGAGGCCGGACTGCCCATTCACTCTGCTGCCGGCGCCCTGTCGGAGGAACGACGCGAACAGCTTGAAGACATCGACCCCGCCTGGTGCCCCACCTGGCCCGTGGCATGGCAACGCGCCTTCCACCTCACCCGGCTCCACCTCGAAGCCGACGGCACACTGCCGCTGGAGCCGGGAGGCGTCGTGTACCAGGGCGAGGACCTCGGACGGTGGGTCAGGTCGGTGAGGCTCGGCTGGGACACACTCACCACCGTGCAGCAGTGGATGTGCCAACACATCCTCGGTATCCAGCCCGCCAGCGAGGACGAGAAACCGAAACCCCGACGCAGCCAGGCCGACAAATGGACCCTCAACTACGCCGCCGCCAAGCAGTACTACCAGCGCGAGGGACACCTCCGAGTGCCCAGGAAGCACGTCGAACGGATCACCGGCGGCTATGGGGACAGCGAGGACAGGGAGGAACGGGAACTCCGGCTCGGGGCATGGGTCAGCAACCAGCGGTCCAGGGCCGCGACGCTGTCGCCAGAGCGCGTGGAGCAGCTCTCCGCCATCGGCATGCGCTGGACATGATTCAGTCCCAGTAGTCACTCACCCCGGCCGGTCCCGGCGGCATCACGAGGATTTCAGCTCAGGGCGGGATAGTCGCCGGCAGCGAGGTCGTCGATCAGGCTCGGGTGGGTGGGCTGCCAGCCGAACCGTTCCCGGGTCAGTGCGCTCGACGACGGCATGTCAAGGGCGAACACGCGACCGATGACGCCGAAGCGCTCAGGCGGCACCGACTCGACCGGCACCGCGAGAACACCGCCGATAGCCTCGGCCAGCGACCTCATGGTGTCGCCCTCGTCGGCTACCGCGTGCAGGACCGTGCCCGGCGCAGCGTCCTCGAGTGCGATGCGGAACAGCGCGGCGGCGTCAAGCCGGTTGACCGCTGGCCATCGCTGCGCGCCGTCGCCGACGTACGCTGACACGCCCGTTTTCTGCGCGGCGGTGATGAGCACTGAGCAGAAGCCGTATTGCGACCCGCGCTGGTGCACGGAGCGTGGCAGCCGCACGACAGAGGACCGGACGCCTTCGGCGGCCAGGGTCAGCACCACGTCGGAGGTGCGGCCGCGGCCACCGACCGGACCGTTGGTGGTGTTGGGGTCCTCCTCGGTGGAGGTGTGGCCCGGCATCATCGGCGTGAGGCCGGCATGTACGAACGGCTTGCCACTGCCTGCGAGTGCGGCCCCTAGGGTCTGCACGGCGCGCGCTTCCTCGTCCATGCCCTGCTCCAAGTTGCTCCAGTCGTTGCTGAAGGCCAGGTTGATGACACCATCGGCCTGCGTGGCGCCGGCGCGGACGCTGTCAAGGTCGGTGAGGTCGCCGCGCAGCGGCGTCCCGCCAGCGACGGCGACGGCCGTAGCCGCGGCATCGGAGCGGACGAGGCCGAGGACCTCGTGACCAGCGGCGATGAGTTCGGGAACGACAACTGAGCCGATGCTGCCGCTGGCGCCAGTGACGAACACGCGCATGGGAGGCTCCAGATGACTGCTGCGACGCTGCGTCGCAGGATAAGAACTGGCGGTCCGGGCCGTTCGGGCCGCCCGCCGCTGGAACATCCCCGACGAGGCGACCGCATCTTCTCAGCCCCAAATACCACTTTATCAGTGCATATATGTCGCGCTGGGAACCGGACGCGCGCGAGCGACTCGTTGTGGCCGCGCTTCAGTCGTTCTCCGAGCAGGGGTGCGACGAGACGACCGTTGCGGTGATCGCCGACCGGGCCGGGTCGGGGCCTGACCAGACCCGCTCCAGTCGTAGCTCGTGGTTCCCCGCTGCAGGTGGGCCCGACGGCCCTCGTCGGCGTCCAGGAAGTCGTCCGTGAACGGTTCGGCCACCGCGATGGCCGTCACCACGGCGTCGGTCAGTGCCCGGCTCTGGTAGTCACGGAATGCGCGCTGGTACTGCCCTGGCAATACCAGCGAGATCGCGCGGGCCCGCTCCAGCAGGTCGGCACTCGCCCGAAGCCGCAGGGGCCGGTCCTGGCGGGGATCCTTTCGCCAGCGCGGCGGCGGATAGCGCAGAACGGGGGAGATGTGGGTCAGCCTGTCGTCGGGATCCGTCTGCTCCTGCCGCTCGACATGCTCGGCCAGCAGCCGACGCACGGTCGCATCCCGCGAGGTGCCCTGTCTGGCCATGACCGCGGTCAGCGCATCGAAGGCGCACGGCGGGAGCCGGACGTTGGT
>NZ_JBSHAY010000086.1:0-6416 GCF_053611725.1 Streptomyces sp. NPDC054783
GGCCGACCGTGAACGGTCGGCCGGGCCCCTCGCTGCAGGCCGGCCGGTCAGGACACGGCGGCTTGCGTGAGCAGCCCCTCGGTGATGGCCGCGGCGACCCCGTCGAGGTGGTCGAAGAGGTAGAAGTGGCCGCCGGAAAAGACCTTCACATCGAAGTCGCCGGTGGTGTACGCCTGCCAGGTCCGAACATCCTCGACCGTCGTCATCGGGTCGCTGTCCCCGGTCAGAGCGGTCACCGGAGCGGTGAGCGGCTCACCCCCGTGCCAGCTGTACGTGCCGAGGGCCCTGTAGTCGGCGCGCAGCGCCGGCAGCACCAGCTCCAGGAGGTCGGGGTCGTCGAGCATGGCCTGGTCGGTGCCGCCCAGCCTGCGCACATCGTCCAGCACCTCGGCGTCGCCGAAGAGGTGGTAGGGGGCGCTGTCGGTCTCCGGGCCGCCCCGGCCGGAGAGGAACAGCCGCTGCGGGCCGGGCAGTTCGCCCCGGGCGAGCAGCAGGGCCGTCTCGAACGCGACGAGCGCGCCCATGCTGTGGCCGAACAGGGCGTACGGCCGTCCGGGCTCCGCGGCCAGTTCGCGGGTCAGCTCCGCGGCCACCGCCTCGATGAGCGGGGTCAGGGCCTTGAACGGCGTTTCGCCGTAGCGGTCCTGGCGCCCCGGGTACTGCACGGACACCACGTCGAAGTCCGCGGGCAGCGTGTGCGCCAGGTCCTTGAACGCCGTAGCGGAGCCCCCCGCATGC
This sequence comes from Streptomyces sp. NPDC054783, assembly GCF_053611725.1. Lineage (NCBI taxonomy): Bacteria > Bacillati > Actinomycetota > Actinomycetes > Kitasatosporales > Streptomycetaceae > Streptomyces > Streptomyces sp. NPDC054783. Next base: position 739 of record NZ_JBSHAY010000086.1, read on the forward strand.
GGGAAGCACACGAGCCGCGGTCCGTCCCCCGCGGCCGTGGTGAAGCGTCGGAACCACGTGCTGGTCACTGTCGGTGTGTCCCTTCGTCCGTTCGTTTCGGTGTGTGTCACCCCTGCAGGGCCGGGCCGAACCAGGTGGTGAGGGCGGTGCGGAGGGCGGTGGTGTCGGGTGTGTCGTCGTCGGTCGCCCAGGCGATATGGCCGTCGGGGCGGATGAGGAGTGCGGTGGGGGCGGGGATGCCGCCGAGGGCGGGGACGGTCCAGTGCTCCTCCTCGCTGCGTGCCTCGGCGAGGTCGACGCGGTCGGCCCAGCCCTTGGCGACCGCCGTCACCTCGGCGCTGCCGTGCAGGTCGAGCAGGACGGGCCGGCCGGCGTGGAGGAGTTCGTAGACGCGGCTGACACCGTCCGGTGTGTCGAGGTCGGCGTCGGGGACGCGGCGGCCTGTCAGCGGGTGGTCGGAGTCGGTGGGGTAGCGGATGTCGAGTGCGTTGAGCAGGTGGCGCAGGTACTGGTTGACCTCGTCGAAGACCATCAGCGAACCGAAGACGTCGCGGAGTGCGTCGGTCTGGGGGCCGGGGCGGACGAGAGCCGATTGTGCGCGGGTGTTGTGCAGGACGCGTTCGGCGACGGGGTGGCGTTCGGCGTGGTAGGTGTCCAGCAGGCTTTCGGGCGCGTGGCCGTGGACGACGGAGGCGAGTTTCCAGCCGAGGTTGACGGCGTCCTGGACGCCCATGTTGAGTCCTTGGCCGCCCGCGGGGAAGTGGATGTGGGCGGCGTCGCCGGCGAGGAGGATGCGGCCCGTCCGGTAGCGGTCGGCCTGGCGCGCGGCGTCGCTGAAGCGGGAGATCCAGCGGGGGTTGCGCATGCCGAAGTCGGTGCCGGCGACCCTGATCAGCGATTCCCGCAGCTGCTCGAAGGTGACGGGTCGATGGTCGGGGACGCGGTCGAACTCGGAGGTGATGACGCGGTGCCAGCCGGGTTCGAAGGCGATGGCGGAGTAGTCGCCGACGGGGGTGCGGCGTACCCAGACGTAGTCCTCGGGCAGGTCGGGGAGTTCGACGTCGCCGATGAGGGCGGTCATGGTGGGTTCGGTGCCGGGGAAGTCGATGCCCGCCAGTTTGCGGACGGCGCTGCGTCCGCCGTCGCAGCCGACGAGGTAGCGGGCACGCAGCACCTCGGGTGCCGTCGCCGTGGCCAGCTCGATGGTCACGCCGTCCTGGTCCTGGCTGATCCCGCTCACCTCGCACGAGCGGCGCACCCGCACACCGAGTTCGGTGGCCCACTCCTCCAGCAGCCGCTCGATGGCGGACTGCAGGATCATCAGCGGGTAGGGGTGCCTGGACTCGGACTCGTCGAATTCCAGGTAGAGGCCGGAGAAGTGGCCCACGGGCTGTAGTTCGCCTTCGGCGAGGAAGCGGTCGAGGACGCCGCGTTGGTCGAGGACTTCCAGGGTCCGGGAGTGTATGCCGCCGGCGCGGGACTCGCCCGACCGCTCGGCGAGCTTCTCGACCACCGTGACGTCGATGCCTGCCAGGCGCAGTTCGCAGGCGAGCATCAGGCCCGTGGGCCCGGCGCCCGCGATCACCACATCCGTGTCCGTGCGGGTGTCTCCCACGTCGTTCCCCCTCATTCCACTGAGCCTCTGACGTCGTTCCGTCACCTCCACGTTCACGCACGTGGATCAGTGCTTCAAGACAACTCGGTGCCGGTACGGTGCCAACCGCTGTCCGACTTGCCTTGTCCCGCCGGCGGGACAGGCCTACGGGGGCTCCAGGTCGCCGAGCGGGGCGGCGGCCGGGCACACCGTCCAACCGGCAGCGGGCACGCCGGAGGCCCGCCGGTGCCCTCGGGGGATGGTGGGGGACGCCGGCGGGCGTTTCGGTGCTCCGCGAAGGCTCATGGCCGTCGCATCGGAGCTCACGACGGAGAGCGTCCCCTTCCGCGCTCGACGGATGCTCGCGGGGCGGTGGAGAGCCGGTGCGGCCGGAGCGGTCGTCATCCAGCGCTCCAACCGGCTTCGAGTGACATGGCGGAGGCTGGCCGCTGGTTCATCACGACAGATGGTTCATCACGACGGCCGGAAAGGGGAAACCCCATGACCGCCCTGGACGACATGCCGGTCGGGCAGCAGCGCGGAACGGTCGCCGAACTCGACGCCATACGTGACGCCATGCGCCGAGGGCCCAGCGACAAGGCCACCGAGGCGCAGCACGCCAAGGGCAAGCTCACGGCCCGGGAGCGGCTCCAACTCCTCTTCGACGACGGCCGGTTCACCGAGGTCGAGGGGTTGCGCAGACACCGGGCGAGCGGCTTCGGCCTGGAGGACAAGCGCCCCTACACCGACGGCGTGGTCACCGGCTGGGGCCGGGTGTTCGGACGTACCGTCTTCGCGTACGCCCACGACTTCAGGATCTTCGGAGGCTCCCTCGGCGAGGCGCACGCCGAGAAGATCCACAAGATCATGGACATGGCCGCCACCGCCGGGGCCCCGATCGTGGGCCTGTGCGACGGCGCCGGGGCGCGCATCCAGGAAGGGGTGACCGCGCTCGCCGGGTACGGCGGGATCTTCCAGCGCAACGTCCGCAACTCCGGGGTCATCCCGCAGATCAGCGTCATGATGGGCCCCTGCGCGGGCGGGGCGGCCTACTCCCCGGCGCTGACCGACTTCGTGTTCATGGTGCGCGGCACCTCGCAGATGTTCATCACGGGGCCGGACGTGGTGCAGGCCGTCACCGGGGAGCAGATCAGCCATGACGAGCTGGGCGGCGCCGACGCCCACACCGGTCTCTCCGGAGTCGCCGGATTCGCCTACGACGACGAGGAGAGCTGCCTCGCCGACGTCCGCTACCTGCTGTCCTTCCTGCCCGCCAACAACCACGAGCTGCCGCCGTCGGAACCCTGCGCCGACCGGCCCGACCGGCTCACCCCGGCCATGCGCGACCTGGTGCCGTCCGACGAGAAGCGCGCGTACGACGTGCGCGAGGTCATCGAGGAGCTCGTCGACGTCGGCGACTTCTTCGAGGTGCACGAGGCATGGGCGCCCAACGTGGTGTGCGCCCTGGCCCGTCTGGACGGCCATGTCGTCGGCATCGTCGCCAACCAGCCCGCCGCGCTCGCCGGGGTTCTCGACATCAAGGGCAGCGAGAAGGCGGCCCGCTTCGTGCAGATGTGCGACTCCTTCAACATCCCGCTCGTGACGCTCGTGGACGTGCCGGGATTCCTGCCCGGCGTCGACCAGGAGCACGGCGGCATCATCCGGCACGGCGCGAAACTCCTGTACGCGTACTGCAACGCGACGGTTCCCCGCATCCAGCTGATCCTGCGCAAGGCCTACGGCGGCGCGTACATCGTCATGGACTCGCGGTCCATCGGCTCGGACGTGTCGCTGGCCTGGCCCGGCAACGAGATCGCGGTGATGGGGGCGGAGGGCGCCGCGAACGTCGTCTTCCGGCGCGAGATCGCGGCCGCGGCCGATCCCGGGTCCGCCCGCAAGCAGCACATCAAGGAGTACCGGGACCAGCTCATGCACCCGTACTACGCCGCCGAACGCGGTCTGGTGGACGACGTGATCGACCCCGCGGAGACCCGCGTCAGGCTGATCGACGCGCTTGCCGTGCTGCGCACCAAGTACGTGGCGCAGCCCTCCCGCAAGCACGGGAACCAGCCCCAGTGACCTGGTGGGCCCCGCACCGGGCGACCGGTCCGCGAGGAACCCGCTGCCTGACACGTATGCCACTCTCCACCACATGGCGCCGGGTGGCACCGCTTGGCATTATGTGGTGCCATCTGGCGCCATTCCGCGCTTCCAAAGGTGCATGAGCACGCTTGTCGCCGCCGTGACCCAGGTCGCCGCCTCGGCGTTTCCGCAGGTAGGGCGCCCGACCTTCAAGACCGTCTCCGCGAGGCGCCATTCAGACTTGCATATGGCGCCATGATGCTGCCATGATGACGTCATGGACCTCACGCCGTATGTCGACACTCTCCGCCGGGAACTCGCGGTGGCCGCCGAGGCCGGCGGGGAGGACGCCCGCGAGCTGGCCGAGCGACTCACCGCTCCTTTGGAGTCGGCGACCCGGCTGACCCTGCTCAACGTGCTCTCCGCGGCGATGGACGAGATCACCCGCGAGCTTGCGCCCGGTTCGGTCGACGTACGACTGCGCGGGCTGGACCCCGATTTCGTGGTGACGCCACCGCCGACCGACGGCGGCGCCATCGCGGAGCCGGCCGCGCCCGTCGAGCCGTTCAGGACCCCGGTCCCGGCCGACGGAGACGAGGGCGGCACCGCCCGCGTCAATCTGCGTCTGCCCGCCCATCTCAAGGCGCGTGCCGAGGAGGCCGCGAGCCGCGAGGGCCTGTCGGTCAACGCCTGGCTGGTGCGGGCCGTGTCGGCCGCGGTCGAGGGCGGCGCCCGTCCGCGTACACCGGAGAGGGCCCAGGCCGTCGGTCAGAGCTTCACGGGCTGGGTGCGCTAGCCGCGCGCCCGTGCTCGCGCCACTTCGCCCACACCACATCACGTCCCACCGGCGGGGACGTCCTGAAGACTCATGAGGACGGGACAGCCATGCCTTCTTTCGACACTCCCGAAGCGATCTCGGTCACCGCGCGTGTGGAAGCCGGTTCCATCCAGTTCACCGCGGGCGAGCGGGCCGACACGGTCGTCGAGGTGCGGCCCCGTGACCCGAAGAAGAACCTGGACGTGCGCGCGGCCGAGCAGACCGAGGTCACCTACGCGAGCGGTGCTCTGACCGTCCGGACGCCCAAGTCCAGCCTGTTCGGCCGCACCGGCGTCGTCGATGTGACGGTCGACCTGCCCGCGGGCTCGCGCATCGACATGACCGGTGCCTGGACCCAGGTGCTCGGCGAGGGCCGGCTCGGCGAGGTCCGCGTGAAGACCTCATCGGGTGATGTGCGCTTCGATGCGACCGGCCCGCTGCACCTGACCGCGTCGCACGGCTCGATCACCGTGGACCGCGCCGAAGGCCCGGCCGAGATCACCACCAGCTCCGGCAGCCTGCGCGTCGGCCTCGTGGACGGACCCGCCGTGCTGAAGAACTCCCACGGCACCACGACCGTCCGCGCCGCCACCGGCGAGCTGCGGGTCAGCGGCGCCAACGGCGACATCAGCATCGAGCGTGCCGAGGCCTCGGTGACCGCCACCACCGCCCACGGCACCCTGCGCGTGGGTGAAGTGGCCCGTGGCAAGGTCCAGTTGGAGACCGCCTACGGTGCCATCGAGGTCGGCGTCCGCCAGGGCACGGCCGCCTGGCTCGACGTCAGCTCGGGCTCCGGCCAGGTACGCAACACCCTCAACACCTCCGACAGCCCGGAGAAGACCGAGGACACCGTCGAGGTCCGCGCCCGCACCCGCCACGGCAACATCGACATCCGCCGCGCCAAGGCCTGAACCCCGGCCCCGGCGACTCGTCCCCACCCCCGTACGCACTCCATTCCCGTACGCACTTCATCCCGTACACACTTCACTTTCACTTCAGCCTTCGAACGGGAGGGCCTCATGCCTTCATCTGTCATGTCCACGTCCAGGTGGGGTGACGGTCACAAGCCGCCCGCCGCCATCTCCGCCGCCGGTCTGCGCAAGTCCTACGGTGACAAGGTCGTGCTCGACGGCATCGATCTGGTGGTTCCGGCCGGTTCGGTGTTCTCCCTGCTGGGTCCGAACG
>NZ_JBSHAY010000087.1:0-6373 GCF_053611725.1 Streptomyces sp. NPDC054783
GGACCATCAGCCAGCGAGTGGTCCAACGGAACCAGGAACATCGTGCCGGAAGCCGAGTGAACAATCCGCCGAACCCGACGATCCTTTCCCGTCCAACCGTATGACTCGGTCATTCTCTCAACACCTCGTCTCAGACCCACATAACCAGATTGCAGAGTTTCCTGGAACGCACCCTATGCGCTTTCTGCAGCAATTCTTGCAATGTTTCCGATGCCGCTTTCACGAGAAAACCAAGGAATTCGCCGCCCTGTCAATGCCCGCGAATTCCCCGCTTTCCGGGGTTCGCCGCGAACTCCCTCGGTTCTGACGGGCCACACCCGGACGGCCCGTTCTCCCCGGAGCCGGGCTGCGCGGACCCGGTACGCACCGTCGACCACCCGGTTCGTGCCTCGCTGCACGACGATCGGCGGCAGCTGGGCCTGCGGTTCCGCCAGGGCCCGGGCGTACTCGCCGTTCTCCCCCGCGGACCGGGGCGAGTGCGACGGACGAGCGCCGCGATCGGGATCCACTCGACGTCCGCTCGGAATCCATGTACCACTCCTCTGCCGCACCCGCCGCTCACGGTCAGGGACCTCGGAGCCCTGTGCGCGACTCCGACCGACCCACCAGAAGGATACCTTTGCCAAGGTATTTTTTTCATCCTCGGCACCGCCGCCGACCGGGGTGTGCAACCGGGGAAATCCCCCAGTTGCGCACCAGGTGCCCACGAGGGCGGGTACCGGAGGGCCGGGCGCCGACGGGAGGAGGGGTCGCCGCACGACCCTCGGGGGTTCGGCCATGCGGCGCCCGGCGGGCGCAGCGCAGCCCGGCTTCGGCCGTGCGGCGACGGCAGCCTTGTGCCGGCAGGCCGGGCCCGCGGCGATTCTGGCGATTCGCGCACCAAACCGAGGGTGTGCGGAATGTTGATTCGCGTCGCGGACGGGGCACCCCGTCCCTCCCCCACCGGTCGGGCGGCCTGGCGCCCATACCTCTCCGCGTCGCAAGCCGACCGCCCCTTGGCCGCCGGAGCCCGCTGCTCCAATGCGCCGGCCCGGCCTGTGGCGGTGTATTCGACTTTCAGCCAAGTGCATGTGTCGGAAAAAGTAGCGGCCACCGAAAGGCGTGGCCGTGGGCAGTATGCGGGCCGCACCTGTCCGAGATCGTCAGAGCGGACCCTCAAGGCTTCACGCCGACGGGCCCGCGCTCGGCGAGCGAGCCAGGGGGTACGCCTGCGTGGACGGTCGCACCGGCATGCGCCTGCTGCCCAGGTGCGACCCTGCGTGCGCCGACTGCTCGTCCCGGCAGTTCACGCAACTGGCCCATGGCCTCCCATGGTATTAGAATCAACGAAACAATATACCTTCGCAGAGGTATCTAGCAAGGCTCAGGCTCGCTCCAGAGCCCAGCACGGAAGAGGGACCATGAACAACCGCAACAGCGATCTTTGGACAGCCCCCGGAACCAAGGCCGCCCTGCGGGAACTCAAGCAGGAACGGGCCGGCCACACCCGCAGGCAGCTCCTGCAGGCCGCTGCCAGTGCCTTCGCTGAGAAGGGGTTCCCCGCCGTCACACTCCAGGACATCGCCGACCGCGCGGAGGTGACCAAGGGCGCCGTCTACTTCCACTTCAAGAACAAGGAGGCAGTGGCCGTCGCCGTCACCGAGGAGTTCTACACGCAGTTGCCCGCCGTCGCCGATTCGGTCATGGCCAGGCAGCTCCCGCCGCTCGACGCGGTCGCCGAGTTCCTCCTGCAGACTGCGGTCTTCCTGCGGGACAATCCGGTGGCGCAGGCCGGTGCCCGGCTGCAGATCGAGCGCAACCTGGTGAAGGCCGACATGCCGACGCCGTTCAGCGGATTCACCCAGCTCATCACCGAGCTACTGGCACGGGCCCAGGACGAGGGCGCCTGGCAGCCCACCGCCGACGCCGCCACCATCGCCCGCGTCGTCGTCGCCGCGTTCTTCGGCAGCCAGCACATCTCCTGGGTCGAGCACAACCGCGAGGACCTCACCGACCGCGTACGGGAGATCCTCGACATCGTTCTCCCCTGCCACGCGTGACACCTCGCGCCCTCCCGCCGTCACGCAAGGAGAGCCCTTCCCATGCCACTGGCGGCCCGTTAGTCGGTGTCCAGGGCCTGGGCTGCACGGGCTGCAGCGAGTTCTACGGACCCGGCGCACCGGCCCAGGCGCAGGAAACATCGCGCCGCCCTCGACGCGGGCGTCGCCGTGCTCGACACCGCGGACCTGTACGGACACGAAACGAGGCGCTCCTTGGCCCTTTCGTCCGCGCCCATCGCCAACGGGGCTTCCTCGCCACGAAGTTCGGCATCGTGCGACAGCCGGACCAGTAGTGCGTAGACGCGAGCCTGAAGCGCCTCGGCAGCGACGAGATCGACCTGTGCGACGCGCACCACCGCGACCCCGGCGTTCGCCTCGAGGAGTCCGCAATCCCCACGGCTGCGGCACTCGGCGTGGTGTTCGTCGCCTACTCGCCCCTGGGCCGGGACACAGCACACGTGGGTCCTCGATGTCGAGCGCCAGCGCCACCCAACCGGTGTCAACGCTCCAGGACGAGGGGCGACTATCGGGCCAATCCGAAGCTCACCGAGGTCCGGGCCGGTCGTGACGTCGTTGTGTTCGTCCACTCTCCGCCATGTCTGCGCATCCGGATCATGGCTTCCCACGGGCCGGTGGCAATGCGCCGAGAATGGCCGACAGGCTGAACGGGTCGCGGAGGGCGATGTTGTGACCAACCGGAATTTCGTGAACCCGCCAACCCGAGTCGCTGCGTAGCCGTTCGGTCAGGGTCACGAACGGGCTCCCCGGCCACGCGCCACCACTGATGAACGTCCGGCCGAGCTCGTGCCCGGGGCCGCCTCCCAGCCTGACCGACTGGACGAAGCTCGCCAGTGGGTGCGGTCGCGCGCGAGGGTCGAACCCACCAGGGACCGCGACCCAACGACCGTCGGCGCGGGAGCCGGCCATGAACAACTCCCGGAAACGGTCGCTGGTCAAAGTCCAGCACGAATCCCCGTCCTCCGGGACGTAGGCGTCGATGAAGACGAGCTGATCGAGGCGGTCGCCGAGCCGATCCGCGACACCGGCGATCACCATCCCGCCGTAGCTGTGCCCGCACAGCGCGAGGGGCCTTTCGTCACTGCGGTCAATGATCTCGGCCACCTGGTCCATATGGGTGTCGAGGTTCGGCGGACGCTCCACGTCGACTGAGCCGTCCAACTCCAACCCTGACAGGGTCACCGCCTCGACCTGGTGACCGTCTCGGTGCAGCTCGGCCGCCACTGAGTCGAACACCCATCCGCCGTGCCAACCACCAGGCACAATCACGAACTTCACCGCGTCATCATAGGCCGGGCAGCACCCGACTCCCGGGGGTGAGTTGACGGCTGACGATACGGTCGTGGTGGCGCAAGGGAAGCTCTACCTCTGATGAGGTGTGCCGGGCGACAGGGTGACCCGCAGGACGGCGTGACGTGGCACCTGGCTGCCGGGCGAGGGTGTCTGCTCACATACGCGGCCGACGGGCGTGCCGGGGTGAGGGCACGCTCGGTGTCGGACGGGCTGGACGCGTAAGCCGACTGCCTGGGCGCTCGATCGGGCTTCGGCCATCGTCTCGCCGATCAGCGAGGGTGCCGCGGCCCGGGGGCGAGCAGGGGCGGGGGATCCGGTGATCACGTAGGTGCACGCGGCGGCCGCCAGCAGCACCGCCATCGCCTGGAGCGGCCGGCGGATACGCGGTCGGCGCGCGGGGCGTTCTTTCCGGGAATCCCGGGGCGGCGGTAGCCGGGTGTGCCGAACCGTCGCAGGTGGAGCCGGCGGCGGCGAGGTGACTGCCGTGGCACGGCCTGCCAGTACCTTCCCGATGGCCTCGCGCATGTCTTCGGCGGTCTGGTACCGGTCCGCACGGTCCTTGGCCAGCGCGCGCAGCACCAGGGTGTCGTAGGCGGCAGGCAGCTGCCGAGTGTGGGCAGAGGGAGGCACCGGTGGTTCCGAGAGGTGCTTCATGGCCACGGCCAGCGGGGTGTCACCGGTGAACGGGGGGCGACGGGTGAGCAGTTCGTACAACAGGCAGCCGGCCGAGTACAGGTCGGTGCGGAAGTCCACCTGCTCGCCCCGGGCCTGTTCCGGCGAGAGGTACTCGGCCGTGCCCACCACCACCGAGGTGCGGGTGAGGGTCGTACCCGCCCGATCCACCGAGCGGGCGATGCCGAAATCCATCACCTTCACGGTGCCCTCGTGGGAGAGCATGACGTTCGCCGGTTTGATGTCCCGGTGGACGATGCCGTGGCGGTGGGCGTGATCGAGCGCCTCCAGCACGCCGGCAGTGAGCTCCAGGGCGTGCTCGGGACCGGTGATCCGTGCCTCGCGCACGAATTGGAGTAGCGTGCTGCCTTTGACGTACTCCATCACGAGGTACGGGACGAGGTGACCGTCGATCATGTCCTCGCCCGCGTCGTAGACGGCGACGACGGACGGGTGGCCCAACAGCGCCGCCGAGACGACCTCACGGCGAAAACGCGCCCAGTGTTCGGCATCGGCCGCCAGGTCCGGCCGGAGCGTCTTCACGGCAACCTGGCGGAACAGCAGCAGATCGTACGCCAGCCATACCTCGGCCATCCCCCCTCGACCCAGGACCCGTTCCAGACGGTAGCGTCCGCCCAGACGACGTGAACGATCCACGGTGCTCCCCCTCGTTGCCGACTTCCGCCGAGGCACCGTAGGAGCAGTTCTTGTGGGATCTCTGTGATCCGAAGCCGACCCTGTGGCGCGTGTCGCTCATCTCAGTTCTGCTCGAAATGGCTGGGTCTGCCGCCTCGGTGGATCAGCCGGCCCTGCTGTGCGGCGCCGGTCCGGGGCATGAGGATCCACGTCCCGTCGGTTCGACGCAGGGCCGCCGAGTGCCACGGAGTGGTCCATGCGTCCGGAGCATCGAGGAGGCGGATGCCGAACTTGGCGGCCCCGGTGGGCTGCGGATGGATGGACAGCCGTACGGCGTGAGGATGACCGAGCCCCCGCCCCAGTGGTCCCTGCCCGCCGTGTACTCCTCGTCGGTGAGCAGGCACGAGTCGAGCAGGGACGACAGGCCGTCCCGGTCCAGGCCTGGCGAGGTGAAGGTGAGGTACTGGCAGCGGTCACCGTGCTCGGGGTGCCAGTCCACGGATGCGGAGATACGGCGCTCGGGGGGCACCATCTCCCAGGCGGGTCACGTAGGTGTGGCCGGTACCGGCGGTGGACCTCAGCTTGGTGATCGGGCGCAGTTCGTCACGGGCCACGACAGCCCGGCTTCGGCCATCGCATCGCCCACTCCCACCGGCACAGCAAGCGCCGCTTCGACCCGAACGTCCAGAGCAGGCGCTACTGGCTGTCGAGTGAAAGCCGCCACCTCCGGCTCACTCTCTCCGCCAAGGGCATCAAGACGATCGGCACCGAGGCCGCGGTGGCGCGCATCCGCGCACAGGGAGGGAAGGTCTGACGGCGAAGAAGAGCAAGATCGCGGAGAACGAACAGCTGCGGCTCGTCGTGGCCCGCTGCACCGCGCGCCGAGCCGCGCTGAAGGCGATCAACTCGTCGCCCCGGGCATCCGACGACGAGCGCGCCGCAGCCCAGCGGGAATTGCGCCGGCGGCCCCGCGACACAAGCGCCACCCGCCTGCGCAACCGCGACTCCGTGGACGGCCGCCCCCGCGGCCACCTGCGCGCCTTCGCTCTGTCCCGCATCCGGGTACGCGAGATGGCCCACGCGGGCGAGCTCCCTGGCGTGACCAAGAGCAGTTGGTGACCTGCCCGCCGAAGAACCCACATCCACATGGCGCACGGGTAACGGCGTGTCCCGCACGCGGACGGTTTCCGCGTGCGGGACCGGGGCCGTACCGAGGATCAGCCGGTCGTCAGGGCGGTGTCGTCCACGACGAAGCTGGTCTGCAGCGAGGAGTCCTCCACGCCGTTGAACTTCAGAGTGACCGTCTGTCCCGCGAAGGACGACAGGTCGAAGCTCTTCTGGGCGTAGCCAGAGGCGTGGTTGAGGTTCGAGTACGTCGCCAGGGTGGTCGAACCGGCGGTCACCGTCAGCTTGTCGTACGCGGTGCTGCTGGTGGTCTCCGACGTGTCGATGTGCAGGTAGAAGGTGAGCATGGCCTTGCAGCCGGCCGGGATCGTCACCGACTGGGACAGCGTGTCGGTGTGGCTGGAGCCGTAGCCGTCGAGCCAGGCGTAGTACGAGCCGCCGTGGGCCGCCTCACCGGTGTCGTTTGTGATGACGCCGCTGGTGGCGGTCCAGCCAGTGCTGCCCGACTCGAAGCCCGGGTTGGCCAGCAGCTGGGAGGAGGAGCAGGTGCCGCCCGAGGAGCCGACGGTCCAGGTGAAGGAGGCCGAGCC
>NZ_JBSHAY010000088.1:0-5594 GCF_053611725.1 Streptomyces sp. NPDC054783
GACGCGAGGTCGCATCCTCGAGCACGCCGCGGACTTGATCTACACGCGGGGGTCAACGCGACGAACAGCGAGCTGGTGCGAAGAGCAGCGGGGGTCAGCGGCTCGCAGCTGAGCCACTACTTCGCGAACAAGGAGAGCCTCGTGCGTGCCGTCATCGACTGGCAGGCCGAGGGCGTGCTCGGCTTCCACTTCGTGGCCGCCTTCTTCTCGGGGCCTACCGGCTCGACGCGTCGGCGGATCCGGCGCGACTCGCACACAGGCGTGGCCTGGGTCGCACTGGGCTCTCGGTTTTGAGCCGGGGGGACGATGAGTAGTCCGTACGTCAACTCGCCGATCCGGGCCCGTATGTACTCGTCCACCGTGCACAAAGTGGTGTGGGTCGTTGTGGTGGTGTCCGCTGGTCTGCCGGCGCCGCCGATGTTTTTCGTCGCGGCGAAGAAGCGGGTCGTTGCCATGTACGTGCCCGCTCTCTACGCCATCTTCGCCCGGGGCACGCCGATCGTCGCGTCACTGGTCGGCAACGCGAAGCACTGGTCGGGCGGCGTGCTGGTATTCACGTTGATCGTCGCGGCTGTCCACGCGGCGATCCTGCATTCCGACTGGAAGGCGGGCCGGTAGTGGTTGGGCTGGCGGTCTCGCTCGAGGGCTTGCCTGTTGCGACACTCGCTCTCCCTCTCCGTCTGCTTCCTTGTCAAGCACAAGCGTTGCACGTCGTGGCCGTTTCCAGAACGGGGCCCATCGTCTCTGACGGAGTGGGGCGCGCCACGGAGAGGGTTGGCTGTGACTTGCGTTCATCATGGTCCTGACATGTTGCCTTCTCCGGCAGGGGCCGACCGGGCGAGCTGACCGGGGTATCCGGTGGGCCCAGGTTGTGGCCGCTAGCGGTATTCGGCATAGAGAATCATCTTTCCGGATGAATGCCCGTTATGTGCTAATCTGCCTCACTCGCATGTGGAGTCAATGTTGAGAAGGACTTGTGAGCATGTGCGCGATGATTCTCAGCGCCTCTGCGGGTGCGCACCTGGCCAAGGTTCGATCGCGGGCACGGTTGGGCGGTCGGCGCCCCATGCGCCGGCGTGAGGAAGTGCCTCTGCGCATGCTGTCCGGCTGACGATGCGGGCAGGCGCCTGAAGCTGTTGCACGACGCGGGCGCGCGCCTCGGCACCACGCTCGATGTGACGCAGACCGCAGCCACCACCGACGAGGGCGGACGCGGTTTGTTCCTCGTCGCCCAACTCGCCGACCGCTGGGGGACGCGACACACGAAGGCAGGCAAGGCCGTGTGGACCGAACGAACAGCCACTGCCGTACGGGCCGCAAAAGGCCGGCACCGGTCGGCACCCTGTCGCTGCGCCGCGGCACCAGCCGTAAGGCTGTCGGCCAGGCCGTCGCCGGTCATACGGCGAAGGAGGGCACAGCGAAAGCCGGGTTCGCCGATAGGGAGGTTTTCATGGTGGAAGTGTTGCTAGATCGTATGTCTGGCATTCCACGCCACGCCCAGGGGCTACGGCGAGTGTGGCAAGGAGCCGTGAACTGTTGGTTGCATCCTCGTCCCCATGACGAGCGAGAGCGTTCCGCACTGGCGGTGCTGCCCTTTCTCCCCATTCTGGCGCTCACGCTCATTTGTCCTTCGCAGTCCGCGTCCGCCCAACTGTGCGTCCTGCTGATCATCGTGCCGGTCATGACGATGCGGTACTTCCGTACCCGGGTCACGGCGCTGGTCGGGATCACGGCCGTAGCCAGCATGGCGGCCCTCTGCGCGATACACCACATGGCGCTGCCCGTACCGCAGATGACAGTCCTGATCGCGACCGCAATATGCAGTACCACCTCCGGATACGTCAGGGAGCGGCGTCAGCGAGAACTGATCCAGGTGCGAACCGTCTCCGAGGCCGCGCAACTCGCTGTACTGCCTCCCCTGCCCCGCCACCTCGGCCCGCTACACACGGCCTCGGTGTACCTGGCCGCTGAAGACGAAGCGCAGGTCGGCGGGGATCTGTACGCCGCCGTGCGCACACCCACCGGGACACGATTGATCATCGCAGACGTGCGCGGCAAGGGACTGACCGCGGTTGGCGACGCCGCCCGGCTGATCGGTGCGTTTCGTGAGTACGCCCGTAGTCCGGGCACCCTGCCAGAACTTGCGGTCGAACTGGACAGAAGTGTCCGCTACAACATGAGCGAGGCCGTCGAATCCGGGCGGGACGGGGAGTGTTTCGTCACCGCCGCAATCCTCGAAATCCCCGACGACGAGCCGGTCGTGCGAAGCGTCACCTGCGGACATCCCCCACCCCTACGCCTTCGCCCGAACGAAGTCGTAGCGCTGGAGGCCAGCCAACCCGCACCCCCGCTGGGCCTAGCCGCGCTCACGAGAACCACCTACCACCTCGACACTCATGGCCTGCGTGCGGACGACACCCTGCTGCTGTACACCGATGGCGTCATCGAAGCCCGCAACACCACCGGAGCCTTCTACCCACTCACCGAACGGCTCACCACCCAAACCCACCACCAACCACCGGCACTCCTCCAGCACATCCACACCGATCTCCTCGCGCACGTCGGCGGACCGCTCGGCGACGACGCCGCCATCATCGCGATCAGACGCCAGACCTCGAACCCACGGCAGTGACGGCCACGGATGACGGCAACGAGGCCGTACACAGCCGGACGACGGCCGCCATCACGCACGGTGCTCCGGTCCGGATGTGCCCGATCGGGAAGCACCATCCCCGGAGCCGTGGAACCCGGCGCCGACCCGACGCGACAGCCGGGCCATCAAAACCTGCCCACCATCAGCCCAACGCTCCGAGACGGCCCGCCAGTTGCACTGACGAGCCGTCATGAAACGCCGAGGCTAGCCGGTCGTGGCGCCCTTGGAGGACGTGGCCTTCAGCGTGCCGCACAGCGCGGGGGCGGTGGCGGCCTGGGGGAGCTTGGGGTCTAGCTCGCTGGGGCCCAGCACGTTGGTGAACTTGCCGCTGCCGTCGTAGTCGATGCCGTGCACGACGATGACGGCCTTGCCGGCGCGGATCTTGCCGGCCACATCGTTGTTGACGGTGATGGTGCGCGAGTACTGGTAGGAGCTGCCCACGGGGAAGCGGGTCACCGCCAGTGCGCTGGCCGGGGAAGTGTCGCCGCTGGTGGTCAGGGAGGTGCCGATCTTGCCGTAAGACTTCATGCCGTCGGTGGTGCTGATCGCGATGTGCCCGTTGAGGCTGGTGGCCGCGGCCGCAGCGGGGCACGTGCCCATGCCGTCGATGTGGATGTGGGCCGCGTGCGGAACCCCGGCGAGGAGCCCCTTCACGGTCATCCTCACGGTGACCTTGTGACCGGACACGGACACGGTCGCGGTGCCCGAGCCGGTCACGTTGTTCGTCGGGATCGGAGTCAAGTGGGCCCGGAAGCTGCGCGAGCCGGAGTCTGAGGCTGCGGCTGCCGTTGTCGGGACGCCCATCGACAGGCCCAGCACACCGGCCGCTGCCAGGGAGGATATTGCCTTGCGCATCTGAAAGCCTCGCTTTCCCGGGATCACCGGCTCGTACGTCACCGAACGCCGGATCAAGCCCTGAAACGGGGGATGTGCGGCAGGTGGGCCGCGCTTCAAGAGTTATCGACTCCGAGCTCCGCTGTCCTGCGGAAACCAGTGCCACAACACCCCCCGAGCCATCCCGCCTTTGATTCACTCGCCCCCGCCTATAAGGGTTGGGCGTCCTACCGAGGCGGATGGGTGGGGCCTTCCTTCAGCTCAAACAAGCGTCAGGAACATTCTGGTCACTCTACGTAAATCTGTGACCAGGTATCGGCGTGCGACCGTGCACATGCCGGACTAAGGCGTTACTCCGTTCGGGGGCATTGGTGATATTCAACAGCCGAGCTGCATGTTCCTCACCCGGCAGTTCGGTGTGCTGAGACCGGGCGGCCTCCACTGCCTTGGCCGCGACGGCGGCAGCACCGTAGACCCCGCGCCGTTCCAGCCGGGCGGCCAACCGCTTCTCGCCGCTCCTGCGGATTGCCCCAGGCGTCTGGTATTCCGGCAGCGTGATGACGGGCCCCTTCGCCCCGGAGTAATCGAAGGCGCGTTCCAGAGCAGGGCAGATGCCCACGAGGAGGTCCCGCAGACGGTTGACCAACCGCACGCGGTCGGCGATCAGATCGGCCCGGTGGGTGGTGAGCAACTGGAGCGTGGAGACCAGCTCAGGCGGCGTGCTCAGGGTGTCGAGATCCCGGCGCATACGGGCTGGTCGGCAATGACCAGTGCATCCTTCGCATCCGTCTTGCCCTCGCTACGGTAGGCGCCAGACATCCGGTTCACCGTGAGACCGGGAACATACACGACTTGCTGACCATGGGCGATGAGCAGAGCCAGAAGGAGCGTGGAAGCCCGGCCGGAGATGTCCACGGCCCAGCGCACTTCGACACCCGTTTCGCAGGCGACCGCGATGAGCTGGAGGATCTCGTTCTCATCGTTGATCACTTTGTGAGAGAAGAGCACCCGGCCATCTCCGCCGACGGGTCCTTAACCCATCGATGTCCGCAGCTCTCAATCAGTGGCCGGAGTGTCCCGGAGGACCGGGCGGCCAATCTTCCAGAGCCATCAACGGCAACGGTCTACCAGCCGCACCCGGTCCTCCCGGACCGCCTCATATTCTTAAGGACGGTCTACGGCTACTTCGCCGCCTGGCAGAAGGAAGGGATCTTCGACCAGCTCAACGGGCTGCTGCGGCGCCTGGTGCGCGAAGCCGAAGGGCGGGATGCCGAGCCAAGCGCCTGTGCGCTGGACGCACAGAGCATCAAGACCTCCGCCAACGTCCCCGCGGCCGGCCCAAGGTATCGATGCGGGGAAGAAAATCGCATCCGTCTGCTCTCCCGGGTCGCCGCCACCAGTCCTCGCGTGACCAAGGCCCGGACCGATACCGGCTATCGCACCAAAGCCATCGACCACGGCGCCCGCCTCGGCATCGACGTCGAGGTCGTCCAACGCGACCCCGGTGTCAAAGGGTTCAAGGTGATCCCCCGACGTTGGGTTGTCGAGCGCACCTTCGGCTGGCTCATGCACCACCGCCGCCTCGCCCGCGACTACGAGAGACACCCCCACCGCTCCGAAGCCATGATCCACGTCGCGATGACCGACCTCATAAGCCGACGACTCACCAGCGAATCCACCCCGAACTGGCGCGACACCTGAACCTCGAACCAAACACTCCCGCCGGAACAAAACGCTCTTTTAGTAGCCATACCCGGAGCCCCCGGGCCCTCCGATCCTACGAGTGATCAGATCAGGCCCACGTCCTGAAAGGCAGGACAGCCTTTAGGGGGATCTCCGCGGCGGCATTGGGGTGCTGGCGTGGGGACCGAGGGGGAAGCCCTCATCGATCCCCGCTTCACAGCGTGGACGGGAGGTCTTGGTCGGCCCAGACGAACTTGCCGCCCGTTGCGGAGCGGAAGCCCCACCTGCTGGACAACTGGGCTAGCAGGAACAGTCCCCGGCCGTCTTCGTCGACGATGCGGGCATGGCGCAGGCGCGGGTAACACTTTCCGCTGTCAAAGACTTCGCAGGTCAGGACTTGGTGCTGGATGAGCCGCAGCCGGAT
>NZ_JBSHAY010000089.1:1891-3302 GCF_053611725.1 Streptomyces sp. NPDC054783
TTGGTCGGGCACGCTGTTGGGTGTCTGAGGGAACGAACTTTCCTCAGTCGCCGGCCCCAGTGCACTCGAGCTTGTTGGTTCGGGGTGATGGGTGGCTGGTCGTTGTTTGAGAACTGCACAGTGGACGCGAGCATCTGTGGCCAAGTTTTTAAGGGCGCACGGTGGATGCCTTGGCACCAGGAACCGATGAAGGACGTGGGAGGCCACGATAGTCCCCGGGGAGTCGTCAACCAGGCTTTGATCCGGGGGTTTCCGAATGGGGAAACCCGGCAGTCGTCATGGGCTGTCACCCGCTGCTGAACACATAGGCAGTGTGGAGGGAACGCGGGGAAGTGAAACATCTCAGTACCCGCAGGAAGAGAAAACAACCGTGATTCCGGGAGTAGTGGCGAGCGAAACCGGATGAGGCCAAACCTACGGCGTGTGAGACCCGGCAGGGGTTGCGTCGTGGGGGTTGTGGGATCTCTCTTCTGTTGTCTGCCGGCAACAGGACGAGTCAGAAACCGTTGATGTAGGCGAAGGACATGCGAAAGGTCCGGCGTAGAGGGTAAGACCCCCGTAGTCGAAACGTCAGCGGCTCGTTGGAGAGACACCCAAGTAGCACGGGGCCCGAGAAATCCCGTGTGAATCTGGCGGGACCACCCGCTAAGCCTAAATATTCCCTGGTGACCGATAGCGGATAGTACCGTGAGGGAATGGTGAAAAGTACCCCGGGAGGGGAGTGAAATAGTACCTGAAACCGTGTGCCTACAAGCCGTGGGAGCGTCGGATGCAGCTTGCTGCATCTCGTGACTGCGTGCCTTTTGAAGAATGAGCCTGCGAGTTTGCGGTGTGTTGCGAGGTTAACCCGGGTGGGGAAGCCGTAGCGAAAGCGAGTCCGAATAGGGCGCTGTAGTAGCACGCTCAAGACCCGAAGCGGAGTGATCTAGCCATGGGCAGGTTGAAGCGGAGGTAAGACTTCGTGGAGGACCGAACCCACCAGGGTTGAAAACCTGGGGGATGACCTGTGGTTAGGGGTGAAAGGCCAATCAAACTCCGTGATAGCTGGTTCTCCCCGAAATGCATTTAGGTGCAGCGTCGTGTGTTTCTTGCCGGAGGTAGAGCACTGGATAGGCGATGGGCCCTACCGGGTTACTGACCTTAGCCAAACTCCGAATGCCGGTAAGTGAGAGCGCGGCAGTGAGACTGTGGGGGATAAGCTCCATGGTCGAGAGGGAAACAGCCCAGAGCATCGACTAAGGCCCCTAAGCGTACGCTAAGTGGGAAAGGATGTGGAGTCGCACAGACAACCAGGAGGTTGGCTTAGAAGCAGCCACCCTTGAAAGAGTGCGTAATAGCTCACTGGTCTAGTGATTCCGCGCCGACAATGTAGCGGGGCTCAAGCGTACCGCCGAAGTCGTGTCATTCGTAT
>NZ_JBSHAY010000089.1:3390-5241 GCF_053611725.1 Streptomyces sp. NPDC054783
GTACGGATGGGTAGGGGAGCGTCGTCTGCCGGGTGAAGCGGCACTGGAAGGTAGTCGTGGACGGTTGACGAGTGAGAATGCAGGCATGAGTAGCGATTCACACGTGAGAAACGTGTGCGCCGATTGACTAAGGGTTCCTGGGTCAAGCTGATCTGCCCAGGGTAAGTCGGGACCTAAGGCGAGGCCGACAGGCGTAGTCGATGGATAACCGGTTGATATTCCGGTACCCGCTGTGAAGCGTCAAACATTGAATCCAGTGATGCTAAGGCCGTGAAGCCGCCCTGGAGCCTTCGGGCGAAGGGGAGTGGTGGAGCCGCCGGACCAAGCTGGTAGTAGGTGAGTGATGGGGTGACGCAGGAAGGTAGTCCATCCCGGGCGGTGGTTGTCCCGGGGTAAGGGTGTAGGCCGTGCGATAGGTAAATCCGTCGCGCGTGTGGCTGAGACCTGATGCCGAGCCGATTGTGGTGAAGTGGATGATCCTATGCTGTCGAGAAAAGCCTCTAGCGAGTTTCATGGCGGCCCGTACCCTAAACCGACTCAGGTGGTCAGGTAGAGAATACCGAGGCGTTCGGGTGAACTATGGTTAAGGAACTCGGCAAAATGCCCCCGTAACTTCGGGAGAAGGGGGGCCATTCCTGGTGATCCGGTTTACTCGGTGAGCTGGGGGTGGCCGCAGAGACCAGCGAGAAGCGACTGTTTACTAAAAACACAGGTCCGTGCGAAGCCGTAAGGCGATGTATACGGACTGACGCCTGCCCGGTGCTGGAACGTTAAGGGGACCGGTTAGCTCACTTTCGGGTGGGCGAAGCTGAGAACTTAAGCGCCAGTAAACGGCGGTGGTAACTATAACCATCCTAAGGTAGCGAAATTCCTTGTCGGGTAAGTTCCGACCTGCACGAATGGCGTAACGACTTCTCGACTGTCTCAACCATAGGCCCGGTGAAATTGCACTACGAGTAAAGATGCTCGTTTCGCGCAGCAGGACGGAAAGACCCCGGGACCTTTACTACAGTTTGATATTGGTGTTCGGTTCGGCTTGTGTAGGATAGCTGGGAGACTGTGAAGCATGCACGCCAGTGTGTGTGGAGTCGTCGTTGAAATACCAGTCTGGTCGTGCTGGATGTCTAACCTGGGTCCGTGATCCGGATCAGGGACAGTGTCTGATGGGTAGTTTAACTGGGGCGGTTGCCTCCTAAAGGGTAACGGAGGCGCCCAAAGGTTCCCTCAGCCTGGTTGGCAATCAGGTGTTGAGTGTAAGTGCACAAGGGAGCTTGACTGTGAGACCGACGGGTCGAGCAGGGACGAAAGTCGGGACTAGTGATCCGGCGGTGGCTTGTGGAAGCGCCGTCGCTCAACGGATAAAAGGTACCCCGGGGATAACAGGCTGATCTTCCCCAAGAGTCCATATCGACGGGATGGTTTGGCACCTCGATGTCGGCTCGTCGCATCCTGGGGCTGGAGTCGGTCCCAAGGGTTGGGCTGTTCGCCCATTAAAGCGGTACGCGAGCTGGGTTTAGAACGTCGTGAGACAGTTCGGTCCCTATCCGCTGTGCGCGTAGGAGTCTTGAGAAGGGCTGTCCCTAGTACGAGAGGACCGGGACGGACGAACCTCTGGTGTGCCAGTTGTTCTGCCAAGGGCATGGCTGGTTGGCTACGTTCGGGAGGGATAACCGCTGAAAGCATCTAAGCGGGAAGCCTGCTTCGAGATGAGGACTCCCACCCACTTGATGGGGTAAGGCTCCCAGTAGACGACTGGGTTGATAGGCCGGATCTGGAAGCCAGGTAACTGGTGGAGGTGACCGGTACTAATAGGCCGAGGGCTTGTCCTCAGTTGCTCGCGTCCACTGTGTT
>NZ_JBSHAY010000090.1:0-4889 GCF_053611725.1 Streptomyces sp. NPDC054783
ACACCCCACCCAACTGACCACCGGCACCCGTCACCAACACCGTGCCCGTCGACGACCAGACAGCAGCCGACGCCTCGGCCGGCATCTCGG
This sequence comes from Streptomyces sp. NPDC054783, assembly GCF_053611725.1. Taxonomy (NCBI): domain Bacteria; kingdom Bacillati; phylum Actinomycetota; class Actinomycetes; order Kitasatosporales; family Streptomycetaceae; genus Streptomyces; species Streptomyces sp. NPDC054783. The sequence continues at coordinate 91 of NZ_JBSHAY010000090.1, forward strand.
CCCGGACCAGCCGCGGCGCGCACACACCCCGCGCATCGACCGACAGCTCCGGCTCCGCCACGGACAGCCACGCCGGATCGATCCCGGACACCGACTCATCCACATCCAGCAGCACGAACCGGCCCGGATTCTCCGACTGCGCCGACCGCACCAGACCACGCACCGCCGCACCCGCAAGACCACGCGTGACGACCACCAGACGCGACCCGGCGAACCGCTCCCCGGCCAGCCAGCCCTGCACCACAACCAGCGCCCGCCGCACCGCCTCACGCACCACCCCGGCAGACACCACCCCACCACACGGCGTCAACCCATCCACCACCACCGTCCCCGGCACCACATCGAGCGCATCCAGGTCCTCGGGTTCGAGGACGACCCAGTCCGCGGCGGACACCGAAACCGTCGTCGGCACCTCCACGGGAGTCCACTCCACGCGGAACAGCGAATCGGCCGGACCGTCACCGGAGACGCGCAACTGCTCCGGCGACACCGGCCGCAGCACCAAGGAGTCCACCGACGCGACGGGCCGGCCGGTGGTGTCGGCCAGGGACAGTGACACGGCGTCCTGGCCGGCACGGCCGAGTCGTACCCGGAGCGCGGTGGCGCCGACGGCGTGCAACGTCACCCCCGACCACGAGAACGGCAGCCGCCCCTGACCGGTGTCCGCCACCAGACCACCCAGCCCGATCGCGTGCAACACCGCATCCAGCACAGCCGGATGCACACCAAAACCATCGGCCGCACCCCCACCGTCCTCCGGCAGGCTCACCTCCGCGAACACCTCGTCACCACGCCGCCACACCGCCCGCAGCCCCTGGAACACCGGACCGTAGACAAACCCCGAAGCCGCCAGCGACTCGTACAGACCGGCCACCTCCACCGACTCCGCACCCCGAGGCGGCCACACCCCCAGATCAACCGGGGACACACCACCCGCACCCTCCGCCAGCACACCCGTGGCATGCCGCACCCACGGCTCCTCCGCCGGCGCCTGGTCGGAACGTGAGTGGAAGGCGAGCGAACGGCGGCCCGAGCGGTCGGGCGCACCGACGACGAGTTGCAGCTCGACTCCGCCCTCTTCGGGCAGGACGAGCGGCGCCTCAAGGGTCAGCTCCTCCACCAGTTCGCAGCCGACCTGCTCGCCGGCGCGCAGCGCCAGTTCGACGAACGCCGTGCCGGGCAGCAGCACCGCACCCATGACCGCGTGATCGGCCAGCCACGGCTGCGTCTCCACCGACAACCGGCCGGTGAACAGGAAGCCTTCGGCATCGGCGAGGGAGACGGCCGCGCCCAGCAGCGGGTGATCGGCGGACCGCAACCCCATGGAGGTGACGTCACCGACCGCGGTGCCGGCGTCCAGCCAGTAGTGCTCGTGCTGGAAGGCGTAGGTGGGCAGGTCGACGCGTTCGGCTCCGGTGCCGGAGAAGTACGCGGTCCAGTCGACGGCGACCCCACGCGCGTGGGCCACGCCCAGGGCGGCGGTGAGGGACTCGGCCTCCGTCCGTCCCTGGCGCAGCACGGGGACGAAGGCGTGGCGGTCGCCGGTGACACAGTCCTGCGCCATCGCCGAGAGCACACCGTCCGGGCCCAGCTCGACGAACGTCGTCACGTTCTCCGCTTCCAAGACCCCCATGCCGTCGCGGAAGCGGACGGCTTCACGGACGTGGCGGACCCAGAAGCCGGGGTCGGTGATCTCCTCGGCGGTCGCGATCGTCCCGGTGAGGTTGGAGACGACGGGGATGCCGGGAGCCTCGTACGACAGGCCCTCGGCAACCTTGCGGAAGGCCTCCAGCATCGGGTCCATGCGCGGGGAGTGGAAGGCGTGACTGACCGTCAGCCGCTTCGTCCTGCGCCCCTGCGCCTCGAAGGCGGCCGCAATCTCCTGTGCGGCACCCTCATCACCTGCGATGACGACGGAAGTCGGGCCGTTGACGGCCGCGATGCTCACGGCGTCGGTCAGGTACGGGGTGACCTCGTCCTCGGTCGCCTGCACCGCCACCATCGCACCACCGGACGGCAGTTCCTGCATCAGCCGACCACGCGCGGCGACCAGGGTGCACGCGTCCTCCAGTGACAGCACACCCGCACAGTGCGCCGCCGCGATCTCACCGATCGAGTGACCGGAGACGAAGTCGGGGCGCACACCCCACGACTCCAGCAGCCGGAACAGCGCCACCTCAACCGCGAACAACGCGGGCTGCGTGTACGCCGTCCGGTCGATCAGCTCGGCATCGTCACCGAACAGCGCCTCACGCACGGGCAGTTCGAAGTGAGTGAGGACCTCGTCCAGGGCCTGGGCGAACACGGGGTAGGCGTCGTACAGCTCCCGGCCCATCCCCAGCCGCTGGCTGCCCTGACCGGTGAACAGGAAAGCCGTCTTGCCCCGGCCGTCGGCGCTTCCGCGCGGCACACCGGCAGGGGTCTTGCCGGCGGCCACCTCGGCCAGACGGTCGAGGAAGGTGCGGCGGTCGCCCGCGATCACCACGGCGCGGGTCTCCAGGGCGGACCGTGTCGTCGCCAGGGAGTGAGCGATGTCGGTCGGGTGGAGGTCGGGGCGTTCCTGTACGTGGGCCAGCAACCGCTCCGCCTGGGCGCACAGCGCCTGCTCGCCTCGGGCCGACAGCAGCCAGGGCAGCACGGGCAGCACGGGCAGCACGGGCAGCGATATCTTGGCGGGAGCGGCCTCCGTGCCGTCCTCGGGTGCGAGCTGTCCGTCGTCGGCCAGTGGCGGCTGTTCGACGATGACATGGGCGTTGGTGCCGCTGATGCCGAAGGAGGAGACGCCCGCCCGGCGGGGGCGGTCGGTCTCCGGCCACTCCCGCGCCTCGGTCAGCAGCTCCACCGCACCCGCAGACCAGTCCACGTGCGGGGACGGCTCGTCCACGTGCAGGGTCCGCGGCAGCACACCGTGCCGCATCGCCATCACCATCTTGATGATCCCGGCGACACCGGCCGCGGCCTGCGTGTGACCGATGTTCGACTTGACCGAGCCCAGCCACAACGGCGTCTCCTCGGCCCGGCCCTTGCCGTAGGTGGCCAGCAGCGCCTGCGCCTCGATCGGGTCACCCAGCGTCGTACCCGTACCGTGCGCCTCCACCACGTCGACGTCCCTCGTGGTCAGCCGGGCGTTGGCCAGTGCCTGCCGGATCACTCGCTGCTGCGAGGGACCGTTCGGCGCCGTCAGGCCGTTGCTCGCGCCGTCCTGGTTGACCGCCGAGCCACGGACCACCGCCAGCACGGGGTGGCCGTTGCGGCGGGCGTCGGAGAGCCGCTCGACCAGGAGCATGCCCACGCCCTCGCCCCAGCCCGTGCCGTCCGCCGCGGCGGCGAACGACTTGCAGCGGCCGTCGAAGGACAGGCCGCGCTGGCGGCTGAACTCCGTGAAGGTACCCGGTGTCGGCATGACGGTGACACCGCCGGCCAGCGCCAGCGAGCACTCGCCGTTGCGCAGCGCCTGGACGGCCAGGTGCAGGGTGACCAGCGAGGACGAGCAGGCGGTGTCGACGGTGACCGCCGGGCCTTCCAGGCCGAACGAATAGGCCACGCGACCGGAGGCGATGCTGCTGGATCCGCCGGTGCCGAGGTAGCCCTCCACGCCTTCGGGTACGGCGCGCAGGCGGGAGGTGTAGTCGTGGTACATCACGCCGGCGAAGACACCCGTCCGGCTGCCGCGCACCGACGCAGGGTCGATCCCCGCGCGTTCGAACACCTCCCAGGTGATCTCCAGCAGCAGCCGCTGCTGCGGGTCCATCGCCAGCGCCTCACGCGGGCTGATGCCGAAGAACGCCGGGTCGAAGTAGTTGGCGTCGTGCAGGAACCCGCCTTCGCTGACGTAACTCGTCCCCTGTTGTTCGGGATCGGCGTCGAAGAGACGCTCGATGTCCCAGCCGCGGTCGGTGGGGAAACCGGAGATCGCGTCCCGGCCGTCCAGGACCAGCTGCCACAGGTCCTCGGGCGATCCGACGCCACCGGGGTAGCGGCAGCTCATCCCGACGATCGCGATCGGTTCCTGCTCCCCGGACTCGACTTCCTCCAGGCGGCGCCGGGTTTCATGAAGGTCCGCCGTCACCCGCTTGAGAAAGTAGCGGAGCTTTTCCTCGTTCATACGTGCATCCCTCTCGCGGCCCAGAAAGGCGGAGCCGTTCACGTCAGGAGATCCCGAACTCTTTACCGATGAAGTCGAACAGGTCGTCGTCCGTCGCCGATTCGATCTCCTCGGCGACCCCGGCCGCAGCCGCGTCGTCCTCCGGCCCCTTCCGGCCGTCACCCCACTTGGCCAGCAGGTCCTGGAGGCGTGCGGTGATCTGCGCATGCCCGTCGTCATCGGGGAGGACCACCGCCAGAGATGCCTCCAGCTTGTCGAGCTCCGCGAGCAGCGGGGTCACCGCCGCCGGCCCGTCCGGGGCGGTCTCCTCCCGGAGGAAGGCGGCCAGGGCGGTGGGCGTGGGGTAGTCGAAGATCAGGGTCGCGGGGAGGCGGACCTCGGTGGCCGCGGTCAGCCGGTTGCGCAGCTCCACCGCGGTCAGCGAGTCGAAGCCGACCTCGTTGAAGGACCGCTCCGGGTCCACCGCCGCCGGTCCCGCGTACCCGAGTACGGCCGCCACGTGCGTGCGGACCAGGTCGAGCAGCACCTTCTCCTGCTCGGCCGGGGGGAGGGTGGTCAGGCGTTGGGCCAGGGCCCCGGGGGCCGCGGCGTCCGCCGCCGCAGCACGACGTACGGGCACCCGGACCAGGGACCGCAGCAACGGCGGCAACATGCCGCTGCCCGCCTGAGCCCGCAAGCCCGCCAGATCCAGCCG
>NZ_JBSHAY010000091.1:0-4588 GCF_053611725.1 Streptomyces sp. NPDC054783
CCGCTCGGCCCCCGCATACGCCGACACCACCCGCTCACCCGACCGCGACCCTCCGGCATCGACCGCCACGACGGGCATCTCAGGCTCCATCTCCGCGAGAACCTCGGTGACCGTCTCCCGCGTGATCCGCAGACGCTCCAGCCCCTCACGGGCCAGCTCCAGCTTCCCGGACAGCTCAGCAAGCTCGGCTTCCAGCTCTTCCACCCGAGCCCGAGCCGCTGCCTCGCGGGCTTCCAACTCCTCGAACAGCGAGCCCATCTGCCACCCTCCTCCACCACCACGGTAGAGACGAGCGGCCGCGAACACAGCCCAGACGGAGGTCGGATGTCGGGGGCAGGGACTAATGTCCGAGCTCGCCGTCGATAGGAGAGCCGTGAACACGCACATGGATTGGTCGGGAGTTCGGGAACGCGTCATCGCCGTGGAAGAGGCCGAGTGCCGAGCCCGTGGCCGTGAGCCATCTCCATACCCGACGTTCGAACCCGTCCTGACTCCCGCCGAGATCGCCGAGGTCGAAGCACAGTTCGGCGTCGCGCTCCCCGACGAGTACCGCACGTTTCTGGCGGAGGTCGGAGCCGGCGGCCCCGGACCGGCATTCGACCTGACGTCGTTGCGCCGAATCGACGGGAAGTGGGGATGGGTCTGGGAGAACGACGAGGACCATCCCTGGCTGCTGGACCCCAGTGGGCCGTTCGTCGAGACGGAAGACTGGGCCGACCAGCAGACAACGACCCTTCGCGCCGCCGGGTACGAACCCACCACCCGTGACGAAGACGACGACTATCTGGACGACTACCGCAAGGTCTTCGGCGACGCCGGCGACGATGTCTGGTTCCTGGAACGCGGGCGGGGCGCGATCCCCATCAGCGACAACGGATGCGGGATGACCGGCTGGCTCATCGTCGTCGGCCCGCACCGCGGGGAACTCCGCGACCGGGACTGCGCGGTCAACCCGCCCTTCGAGCCGTACGTCGATGCAAAGAGAAACCGCCACAATTTCCGCACTTGGTACCTCGAGTGGCTTGAGCAACGCGAGGAAGCCGCACGGTGATCAAGAGCTGGTGACCCTGGCCCGACCCACGCACCGCGACCTACTCAACCCTTCCCTTCAAAGGAACTACACCCAAGAACGATCGCGGCCTTCACACGCTTGCCCACCGGCTCGCGCCGGATCTCGAAAGTGCGGCAGACGGCCATGACGATCTCAAGGCCGTGCTGGCCGACCCGGCCCGGATCTGCGGTCCGGGGCACCGGCAGGGCCGGGTCGCTGTCCCACACGCTGATCTCTACGGCGCCGTCACTGACCTCCAGGTCAAGCAGGCACGGGCCGGGCGCGTATTTGTAGGCGTTGGTCACCAGCTCGCTGACCACAAGCTCCACCGGCCTGACCGATTCGCGGCATGAGTGAAAGTTGGGGGCTCGGGTTGGCGGTGGCTGTTGTACGGGATCTGCGCGAGGCTGCGGCGTCGTGCCGGGTCGGGCGTACCGTTCCACGGAGCGCGAGATGTGTACGGGGTGTGCGAAACGCTGTCAGGGCCCGCACCGCCTTCGGTAGCTTGAGAGTCTTATGCCATCTGTCGGAGGAGGGGGCGGGGATGGACGGGCTCTGGGCGTGGTTGTGGAGCGGGTTCGATGCACACGGCAACGGCCGTCAGATCGACGGGGCGCACGAGCCCTATTTCACCGGCGAACAGGCCCGCGCCAAGCTCGTGGAACGGCTGAGGTTCGCCGCGGTCTCCGATCCGGTCTATGGGCAGGTGGCTGACCTGGTGGAGATGACGCCACCACCTCTGGCTGCCGCCGTTGGTCGGGAATTGTTCTGTGTTGCGATGGTCGACGAGAGTCGCCGGCCACTGAACTTCGGGAACTTCGCGACGAAGCAGGACCAGGCGGTGGACTGGGCGGTGCGGAACAAGCGGCGGCCCAAGATCTGGTAGCCGGCCTGGGCGGGATGTCAGGGGAAGAGCCGGGCATCCCGTATGCGCGACATCCTGATCAAGCGCTCCCGTCACCAGCGGATGCCGGTGACGGGCAGCCAGTCGGACGTGTGTGAACTCGCTCCGTCGAAGCGGAGGTTGTAGTCGGCCGATTCCCTTCACAAAGGGGACTGTTTCCTGAAATGATCTGGGGCTCACCCGTCGCAGTGCGGACAAAGCGAGAGGGCCAAAGTTGGTCGGGGCAGCGTTCCACCTTGTTGAGGTGTCAGTGTCGGACCCGGGCGAGCTGCGCTCGCTGCGCGAGCATCTACGCCGGGTCCCCGGGGTGGAGGTCACTCAAATACCGGGTGGGCCCGCGGACGGGGAACTGGGGGTCTGGGATGTTCTGCAGGTGGTCGCCGCTGGAAGCGGTGCGCTCGCGGTAGCAGTCAGAACGCTGCCAGCATTCATCCGGTCCCGCCGTTCCAACGTATCGGTCACTGTGAAGACCACGGACAGGACGGTGACCATCACCGTCAACAACGTGGACGACGCAATGCCCATCGTGGAAAAGGCATTGGATGCCTGACGCCCTGGATGGTGACTTTTCACAATCCCGGGCTGTGCTGATCGGCACCTGGGACTACCGCCACCTGGCGCCTGTGCCTGCGGCCCAGCACAGTCTTCACAGGATGCGGAGCTTGCTGACCAGCCCGCTGTGCGGCAGCTGGCCCGAGGACCAAGTGGCGGTCGTCGACAATCGTGCCAAGTCTGGCGATCTGCCCCACGAGCTGGTGTTGTGGTTACGCAATGCAGTGGATGTCGCGCTCTTCTACTACGTTGGTCACGGCCAGTACGACAACGACGACAGACTCTGCCTCGCGCTGGGCGACTCCAGCCCCGATCCGGTCCTGCGCACTACCACCAGTCTCACCTTCGACGCGGTTCGTCTCGCTTTTCGGGCGAGCAAGGCGGCCACAAAGATCGCGATCCTGGACTGCTGCTTCGCCGGCCTGGCCGCCGGCCACGACAGCAGGTTGGCTGGAACACACGACATACCGCGTTCGCCAGGTTTCTACCTGATGATGGCTAGCGGCGAGTTCAACACCGCCTGGTTCGAAACCTCAGCAGAGAGCCCACGACCACAGACCTATTTCACCAAATACCTGGTCGACCTCATCGAACGCGGTATCCCCGACCACCCGGCCGGGCTCACCCTGGGTCCGATCTTCGACAAGGTCGCCGACGCATTGGTGCGTGACGGCAAACCTGCGCCCGGTTGCCGTGTCAGCGATCACGCCGCCGCCTTCGTCTTCGCGCGAAACCGCGCAAACCCAGAGGTACTTGAGGCCGCACCGGATCTTTCCGGCGCGGTGTTCAACGCTGCTCCGGCGCCGTTGAACGCACAAATTTCTAAGTCACCTGTCAGCGAATCTCGAGGGGGTAACCCTGCGGCGGTTGGCAGCTTGATGAACGCGCCCCCCGGCGGCATGAGCGCCGATGAAATGTACTCCACCGCCTATGCCCTGGAAACGGACTGGGACGGCACTGGCTTGAAGAACCTTGTCGAGATGGAGAGACTATACCGTGCAGCAGCCAAGTTGGGACAAACTGATGCAATGGGCCGCTTGGGGCTCCTTCTAGAGGGTAAAACGCGAGCCACCCTCGAAGGAGGGAATTACCCTGCCGAGCCTCTTGATGTAGATGAAGCGATGTACTGGTACAAAGAATCGGCGCAGCGCGGAAATATCTTCGGGGCGTATTGGCTTGGACTCCTTTACGAGGACCGGCTAGGAAACTCGTCCGAGGCACTGAAGTGGTATGAGGTGGCCGCCCACGGCGGCCACCAGGGCGCGCAGACAGCGCAGGACGGCCTGCGCGAAAGACTGGCCCTAGGACTCGGCCCGCTAGCCGGTGCACGCAGGTTCGAAGGCGAGCCCAGTCGAACTCCTCAATCACAACCGAAAAACAGAAAGGTCGGCATGACTAACGAACGGGCAAAAGAGCAGGGCGCTATCATCGCCAAGATGGTCTCTCGTGTAGCAACAGAAAGCGAAGTGGCGCGCCTCAACGCAAATTACGACCGGTGGGAAAAAGAGTGGCAGAGCCCATACTTCGCCTTCGCCGCATGCACAGATGAGCTGGCCAAAGCATGCGGGGACAGCCGCGGTGAGTGGGGAACACTGACAGAAGAGGAACAAAGCGCCCTTGTCCGCTACTTCAGCCTCGCGTACCTCCCTACCGAGTCAGGCATCAAGGACGACGCCCGCAATTTTCGGGATGAAATCCGTAGCCTGGGTGGAACACTGCGCGATTATGCACGGCGCTGCATGCATGTCTTCGGGATTTCGTAGGAGAGCGACCCTGGTGTGGCCGCGAAAGTATCGGCTATCGACGTCCTGACGGGCCGGGCCGCTGAGCGCCGCTGCCAGTATATCCGGAAGGAACTCGGGTTTCGGGTGGCGGCACAGCGCCCGGTCAGGCAGGGCTGTTTCAAAGTCCCAGTGGTAGCGGAAAGTTGCAGGTCACGGTGGTGTGACGCTTGGTGGCCGTCCCGTCTCGTACGCAACGAAGCTCCGGTTGGAGCGGGTGACCTACCAAGTCGCCCTGCCGAACCGGAGCTTCGATGTGTCGTCAGGCCAGCGACGATCCAAGACCGTCAGACTTTGCAA
>NZ_JBSHAY010000092.1:0-3834 GCF_053611725.1 Streptomyces sp. NPDC054783
ACCCGCCGACAACACACCCGTGAACAAAAACCCGTCACTGTCCGCCAACGCCACCGCAGCACCCAACAACGGATGACCCGCAACACCCAGACCGATCGACTCCGGGTCCCCGCTCACCAACGACGCGGTGTCGGGCCAGTAGCGCTCACGCTGGAACGCATAGGTGGGCAACTGGACACGGCGAGCACCGGTCCCGGCGAAGAACGTCTCCCACGCGACAGGGAGGCCGTGGACATGGGCCTGTGCAAGGGCAGCGGTCAGCGTTTCCGCCTCCGGACGCTCCCGCCTGAGCACAGGGAGGAACACCACGTCGTCGCCGTCGGCGAGGCACTCCTGCGCCATGGCGGACAGGACACCGTCGGGCCCGAGCTCCACGAAGGTCGTGACGCCCTCGGCCTCCAGCACCCGCACGCCGTCCAGGAACCGCACAGCCTCGCGCACATGCCGCACCCAGAACTCCGGCGAGGACACCTCGTCGGGAGCCACGATCGTGCCGGTGAGGTTGGAGACGACCGGAATACGCGGAGCCTCGTACGACAGCCCCTCGACCACCCGGCTGAACGCCTCCAGCATCCCGTCCATGTGCGGCGAGTGGAACGCGTGACTGACCGTCAGACGCTTCGTCTTGCGGCCCTGCTCCTCGAAGCGGGCCGCGATCTCCAGTACCGCGTCCTCGTCACCCGCGACCACCACCGACGCCGGACCGTTGACCGCGGCGATGCTCACCGCGTCCGTCAGATACGGCGCGACCTCGTCCTCGGCAGCCTGCACCGCCACCATCGCACCACCGGACGGCAGCTCCTGCATCAACCGACCCCGCGCCGCCACCAGCGTGCAGGCATCCTCCAACGACAGCACACCCGCGCAGTGCGCCGCCGCGATCTCACCGATCGAATGACCGGAGACGAAGTCCGGCCTGATACCCCACGACTCCAGCAGCCGGAACAGCGCCACCTCCACCGCGAACAACGCAGGCTGCGTGAAAGCCGTCTGATCGATCAGCCCGGCATCGTCACCGAACAACACCTCCAGCAACGGGCGCTCCAAGTGCCCGTCCAGAACCGCGCACACCGCGTCCAGCGCATCCGCGAACACCGGATACGCCTCATACAGTTCCCGGCCCATCCCCAGCCGCTGACTGCCCTGACCGGTGAACAGGAACGCCAGCTTCCCGGCGGCCGTAGAGCCCTTGATCACTCCGGCGGGCGACTGCCCGCCCGCCAGCGCACCCAGCTGCCGCAGGAACTCCTCGCGGTCGCCGGCCACGAGAACCGCCCGCTGCTCCAGCGCGGCACGGCCCGTCGCCAGGGAATAGGCGACGTCCAGCGGGCGCAGCCCCGGCTGCCCGGCAAGCTGCCCGTGCAGCCGCTCGGCCTGCTCACGCAGTGCCTGCCCACTGCCGGCCGACAGCGCGACGGGCACGACCGGCAACACCGCACCCGGCACCGCCCCGGCCTCCGCCTCCACCTCCGCCTCGGGCGCCTGCTCGATGATGGTGTGGGCGTTGGTCCCACTGATACCGAAGGACGACACACCCGCCCGGCGAGGACGGCCGGTCTCCGGCCAGTCCCGGGCCTCGGTCAGCAGCGACACCTCGCCCGCCGCCCAGTCCACATGCGGCGTCGGCTCGTCCACGTGCAGGGTCCGCGGCAGCACACCGTGCCGCATCGCCAGCACCATCTTCATGATGCCCGCAACACCGGCCGCCGCCTGCGTGTGACCGATGTTCGACTTGATCGAGCCCAGCCACAACGGCCGGTCCCCACCACGCTCCTGACCGTAGGTGGCCAGCAGCGCCTGCGCCTCGATCGGGTCACCCAGCGTCGTACCCGTACCGTGCGCCTCCACCGCGTCCACGTCCGACGCCGACAGACCAGCCGAAGCCAGCGCCTGCCGGATCACCCGCTGCTGCGAGGGACCGTTCGGCGCCGTCAGACCATTGCTCGCACCATCCTGATTGATCGCCGAACCCCGCACGACCGCCAGCACCGGGTGACCGTTCTTCCGGGCGTCGGACAGCCGCTCCACCAGCAGCATGCCCACACCCTCACCCCAGCCCGTACCATCCGCACCCGCCGCGAACGCCTTGCAGCGGCCGTCGGCCGACAGGCCACCCTGACGGCTGAAATCGACGAAGTTCTCCGGGGTGGCCATGATCGTGACGCCGCCCACCAGTGCGAACGAGCATTCGCCGTTCCGCAGGGCCTGGGCAGCCCAGTGCAGAGCGACCAGCGACGACGAACAGGCTGTGTCCACCGTCACGGCCGGGCCTTCCAGCCCGAAGACATAGGCGAGTCGGCCGGAGACGACGCTGGCCGCGTTCCCGGTGCCGAGGTGACCTTCGAGCCCCTCGGGTGCCCTCATCAGCAGCGACAGGTAGTCCTGGCCGTTCGTGCCGATGAACACGCCGGCCTGACTGCCGCGCAGGGTGTCCGGGGCGATGCCCGCCCGCTCGAACGCCTCCCACGCGGTCTCGAGCAGCAGCCGCTGCTGCGGGTCCATCGCCATCGCCTCACGCGGGCTGATGCCGAAGAAGCGCGCGTCGAACTGAGTGGCGTCCTGGATGAAGCCACCCTCACGGGTGTAGGTCTTGCCCGCCTGCTCGGGGTCCGGATCGTAGAGGGACTCGATGTCCCAGCCTCGGTCGGCGGGGAACCGGGAGGTTGCGTCGCGTCCGCCGGCCAGCAGCTGCCAGAGGTCTTCCGGTGACTGCACACCACCGGGGAAGCGGCAGCTCATCGCGACGATCGCGATCGGGTCATCGGCCACGGAGAGCGCCGAGGCGCCGGGTACCGAGCTGACGACGGTCGCTCCCCGCCCGGAGTGTCCGAGCCGTCCGAGGAGTTCGTCGCGCAGGTGGGCGGAGAGAGCGGAGGCCGTGGGGTAGTCGTAGACCAGGGTCGTCGGCAGGCTCAGCCCCGTGACGGCGCCCAGACGGTTGCGCAGCTCCACAGCGGTGAGAGAGTCGAAGCCCAACTCCCGGAACGCACGCTCTCCATGGACGGCATCGGCACCACTGTGCCCGAGCACGGCCGCGACCTGGGCCCGCACCAGGTCAAGCAGTTCCTTCTCGCGTTCGGCGTCACCGAGGTCGGCCAAGCGGTCGGCGAGCGACGACGAACCGCGCACGGAGTGCTGATGGTCGTTCTCGGCGCGGGATGCCTCCGACGACGCCTGGACGAGCCGCAGTTCGTCGAGGAGTGTGCTGGGGCGTACGGCGGTGAAACCGGACGCGAAGCGTTCCCAGTCCAGGTCCACCACACACAGCGCCGGATCACCGAGCTCACCCAGCCCAACCGCCTGCTCCAGCGCCCGCATCGCCAGCTGCGGGTCCATCGGCGGCATGCCCTCACGCCGCAGCCGCCGCTCCAGGACCCCCTCGGCCGCCATCCCGCCATCAGCCCACGGACCCCACGCCACCGACACCGCCGGCAGCCCCTCACCACGCCGCTCCTCGGCCAACGCATCCAAGTAGGCGTTCGCGGCGGCGTAGTTGGCTTGTCCGCTGCTGCCCAGAGTGCCGCTGATCGACGAGAACAGTACGAACGCCGACAGGTCCAGATCACGCGTCAGCTCGTGCAGGTGACGTGCCGAGTCGGCCTTGGCCTGCCACACGCGCTCGAACCGCTGCGGCGTCAACGCGTCCAGGACACCGTCGTCGAGCACACCCGCCGCATGGAACACAGCCGTCAGCTCGGAGCGCAGCGGCTCCAGCAGCCGCGCCAGCGCCTCACGATCGGCCACGTCACACGCGGCGATCGTCACCCGCGCACCCAACGCAACGAGCTCCGCCTCGAGCTCGGCCGCCCCCGGCGCCTCCGCACCCCGCCGACT
>NZ_JBSHAY010000093.1:0-3792 GCF_053611725.1 Streptomyces sp. NPDC054783
TACGCGGCGGGGAACACCTTCCTGGACGCGGTGGCCGAGCACCGCAGGGCCGAGGGTCTGCCGGCGGTGTCGCTGGCGTGGGGTCTGTGGGACACTGCCGACGGCATGGGCGGCGCACTCGCCCGCACCGACCGTGAACGCATCCAGCGGGGCGGCATCACCGCGCTCACCGTCGACACGGGCCTCGCCCTCTTCGACCGCGCGGTCGGCCGGTCCGCCGAACCGGCCGCCGACGCCCTGCTGGTGCCCGTCCCCCTGGACCCGGCGGCGCTGCGGGCGCAGGCGAGCACCGGGATGCTGCCGGCGCTGCTGCGTGGCCTGGTGCGGGTACCGGTCCGACGTACGGCCGCGGCCGCGGACGCGGCCGCCGCTGGCGAACTGGCGCAGCGGCTCACCGGCCGCCCCGCCGAGGAGCAGCAGGCGGCCCTGCTGGAGCTGGTGCGCGGCCAGGTGGCGGCGGTCCTCGGACACCCCTCACCGGACACGATCGAGGCCGGCCGGGCCTTCAAGGAACTCGGCTTCGACTCGCTGACCTCCGTCGAGCTGCGCAATCGGCTCGGCACGGCCATCGGGCAGCGGCTGCCCGCCACCCTGGTCTTCGACCACCCGACTCCGCTCGCCCTGGCCGAGTACCTGCGCTCCGAGCTCCTGGGCGGCGCAACCGACGCAGAACGGGCCGAGACCGGCGTCACCGGCCCGATCACCGACGACGAGCCGATAGCGATCGTCGGCATGAGCTGCCGCTACCCCGGCGGCGTGCAGACCCCGGAGGACCTGTGGAACCTGGTCCTGGGCGGCGTCGACGCCATCAGCGAGTTCCCGCAGGGACGCGGCTGGGACCTGGCGGCGCTGTACGACCCGGACCCGGACGGCAAGGGCACCAGCTACACCCGTGAGGGCGGCTTCCTGCACGACGCGGGCGAGTTCGACCCGGCGTTCTTCGGCATCAGCCCGCGCGAGGCGGTGGCGATGGACCCCCAGCAGCGGCTGCTGCTGGAAACCACCTGGGAGGCGTTCGAACGCGCCGGGATCGATCCGGCCACGATGCGTGGCAGCCGGACGGGTGTCTTCGCGGGCATCATGTACCACGACTACGCCACCCGGATCACCTCCGTGCCCGACGGCGTCGAGGGCTACCTCGGCACCGGCAACTCCGGCAGCATCGCCTCCGGCCGCGTCGCCTACGCCTTCGGCCTCGAGGGCCCGGCGGTCACCGTCGACACGGCCTGCTCGTCGTCGCTCGTCGCGCTTCACTGGGCGATCCAGGCGCTGCGCAGCGGCGAGTGCTCCATGGCGCTGGCGGGCGGCGTGACGGTCATGTCCACTCCCGGCACCTTCACCGAGTTCAGCCGCCAGCGCGGGCTCGCGGCCGACGGCCGCATCAAGTCGTTCGCGGCGGCCGCCGACGGGACCAGCTGGTCGGAGGGCGCAGGCATGCTGCTCGTGGAACGGCTCTCCGACGCCCGCAGGAACGGCCACCCGGTCCTCGCCGTCGTTCGCGGCAGCGCCATCAATCAGGACGGCGCGAGCAACGGCCTCACCGCGCCGAACGGCCCGTCCCAGCAGCGCGTCATCCGTCAGGCACTGGCGGGCGCGGGCCTGGCCGGCGACCAGATCGACGTGGTGGAGGCGCACGGTACGGGTACGACGCTGGGTGACCCGATCGAGGCGCAGGCGCTGCTGGCCACCTACGGCAAGGCTCGGGCCGAGGAGACGCCGTTGTGGCTGGGCTCGGTCAAGTCGAACATCGGTCACACGCAGGCCGCGGCCGGTGTCGCCGGGATCATCAAGATGGTGATGGCGATGCGGCACGGTGTGCTGCCGCGGACCCTGCACGTGGACGAGCCGACCCCGCACGTGGACTGGTCTGCGGGTGCGGTGGAGCTGCTGACCGAGGCGCGGGAGTGGCCGGAGACCGGCCGTCCCCGCCGGGCGGCGGTCTCCTCCTTCGGCATCAGCGGCACCAACGCCCACACCGTCCTCGAACAGGCGCCCTCCGATGAGCCGGCACCTGCCGTCCGGACGGAGCCGGCACCGAGGGCCACCCCCCTGGTACTCACCGCCAAGACCGCCGACGCGCTGCACGCCCAGGCCCAGCGGCTGAGGGACCGCATGGCGGCCGACCCGGACCTCCCGCCCGTCGACGTCGGCTACTCGCTGGCCACCGGACGGGCGGCCTTCGACCACCGCGCGGCGGTCGTCGGCACCGACCGGGACACCCTCCTCGCCGGCCTGACGGCTCTCGCCGAGGACGGGACGGCCACGGGCCTGGTGCGCGCCACGGCCACCACGGGCAAGCTGGCCTTCCTGTTCACCGGTCAGGGCAGCCAGCGGCTGGGGATGGGCCGGGAGCTGTACGACGCCTACCCCGTGTTCGCCCAGGCCCTGGACGAGGTCCTCACTCACTTCGAACTGCCCGTGCGTGAGGCGCTGTTCGGTGACGATGCCGAGCTGATCGACCGGACGGCGTACACGCAGCCCGCGTTGTTCGCGGTGGAGGTGGCGCTGTTCCGGCTGCTGGAGTCGTGGGGTGTGCGCCCCGACTTCGTCTCCGGTCATTCGATCGGTGAGATCGCGGCCGCGCACTGTGCGGGTGTGCTGTCACTGGAGGACGCGTGCACCCTGGTCGCCGCGCGTGGCCGGCTGATGCAGGAGCTGCCTTCCGGTGGTGCGATGGTGGCCGTCCAGGCCACCGAGGACGAGGTCACCCCGTACCTGTCGGACACCGTGAGCATCGCCGCGGTCAACGGCCCCACCTCCGTGGTCGTCGCCGGTGACGAGGACGCCGTACTGGACATCGCCGCTTCCTTCGCGGCGCAGGGGCGCAGGACGAGGCGGCTGACGGTCAGTCACGCCTTCCACTCCCCGCACATGGACCCGATGCTGGCCGACTTCCGGAAGGTCGCCGAGGGACTGTCCTACGCCCCTGCACGCATCGCGGTCGTGTCGAACCTGACCGGCGCCGTGGTGACCGCCGAGGACATCACCGAACCGGAGTTCTGGGTGCGGCACGTGCGTGAGGCGGTCCGCTTCCACGACGGCGTACGCGCCTTGGAGACCGAGGGCGTCACCACCTTCCTCGAACTCGGCCCGGACGGCGTGCTGTCGGCCATGGGCCAGGAGTGCGTCACGGGCGAGGACCGCGCGTTCGCACCCGTGCTGCGCAAGGGACGTCCCGAGACGGAGACGCCGGTGTCCGCGCTGGCCATGGCGTTCGTCCGCGGTGTGCCACTGGACTGGCGGGCCTTCTTCGCCGCCACCGACGCCCGCCGCGTGGAACTGCCCACCTATCCGTTCCAGCGGGAGTGGTACTGGCTGGACTCGGCCGCCCCGGCGGGCGGTCCCGCCGACGCGGCCGGGCTGGGCCTCGAGACCGCCGATCACCCGCTGCTGGGTGCCGCCGTGGAACTGCCCGACACGGACGGCTTCCTGTTCACCGGTCGGTTGTCGGTGGAGACGCAGCCGTGGCTGGCCGATCACGCGGTCATGGGTGCGGTGCTGCTGCCCGGCACGGCGTTCGTCGAAATGGCACTGCACGCCGGCGAACAGGTCGGCTGCGGGCACGTCGAGGAGCTGACCCTTGAGGCGCCGCTCGTCCTGCCCGAACAGGGCGGAGTGCAGCTGCGTCTCTCCGTCGGTGCCGACGACGGGGACGGCCGCCGCCCGCTGACGCTTTATTCACGAGCGGAAGGCACCGCGGCGGAGGAGCCGTGGGTGCGGCATGCCACGGGTGTGCTGGCGGAGGGTGCGGGTGGTGTGTCCCCGGTTGATCTGGGGGTGTGGCCGCCTCGG
>NZ_JBSHAY010000094.1:0-3360 GCF_053611725.1 Streptomyces sp. NPDC054783
ACCCGCCGACAACACACCCGTGAACAAAAACCCGTCACTGTCCGCCAACGCCACCGCAGCACCCAACAACGGATGACCCGCAACACCCAGACCGACGGCCTCGAGATCCCCGCCGACGACTGCTTCCGGTCCGGGCCAGTAACGCCGGCCCTGGAAGGGATAGGTGGGCAGCTGTATCCGACGAGCGCCGGTCCCGGCGAAGAAGGCCTCCCACTCGACGTCCGTGCCCGCGACGTACACCTGGGCCAGCGCCGCGACGAGTGTCCCGGCCTCGTCGCGACCGCGACGCATCAGCGGGGCGCAGACCTGCGTGCCACCTGGGACACACTCCTGCACCATGGCGGACAGCACACCGTTCGGACCCAGCTCGACGAAGGTCGTGACGCCCTCGGCCTCCAGCACGCGCACGCCGTCCAGGAACCGCACAGCCTCCCGCACATGCCTCACCCAGAACTCCGGCGAGCAGACCTCCTCGACACCCACCACGGAACCAGTGAGGTTGGAGACCACCGGAAGACGCGGAGCCTCGTACGTCAGGCTTTCGGCGACCTCGCGGAAGGCGTCCAGCATCCCGTCCATGTGCGGCGAGTGGAAGGCGTGACTGACCGTCAGGCGACGGGTCTTGCGCCCCTGCTCCTCGAAGCGGGCCGCGATCTCCAGTACGGCGTCCTCGTCACCCGCGACCACCACGGACGCCGGACCGTTGACCGCCGCGATGCTCACCGCGTCCGTCAGATACGGCGTCACCTCGTCCTCGGCAGCCTGCACCGCCACCATCGCACCACCGGACGGCAGCTCCTGCATCAGCCGGCCACGAGCCGCGACCAGGGTGCACGCGTCGGCCAGCGACAGCACACCCGCACAGTGCGCGGCCGCGATCTCACCGATCGAATGACCGGAGACGAAGTCCGGGCGCACACCCCACGACTCCAGCAGCCGGAACAGCGCCACCTCCACCGCGAACAACGCAGGCTGCGTGAACGCCGTCTCGTCGATCAGCCCGGCATCGTCACCGAACAGCACATCGAGGAGCGGCACCTGAAGGTGATGGTCAAGGTACGCACACACCGCGTCCAGCGCGTCCGCGAACACCGGATACGCCTCATACAGCTCCCGGCCCATGCCCAGCCGCTGACTGCCCTGACCGGTGAACAGGAACGCCACCCCACCCGGCTGCGGCACACCCGCCACGACCCCGGCTGCGCTTCGGCCACCGGCCACGGCATCCAGACCCGCCAGCAATCCCTCACGATCACCAGCGACCACAACCGCCCGCTGCTCCAGCGCGGCACGGCCCGTCGCCAGGGAATAGGCGAGGTCGGTGCCGCCAACTGTGGTGTCCTCGTGGGCGAGGGCGTGCAGCCGGCCGGCCTGGGCGCGGAGGGCGTCGGTGTCCTTGGCCGACAGCACGTAGGGCAGCACCGGAAGATCGTGGGTGCCGTCCGGGACCGTCTCGGTCTCCGCCTCGGGTGCCTGCTCGATGATGGTGTGGGCGTTGGTGCCGCTCAGGCCGAAGGACGACACACCTGCCCGGCGCGGGCGATCGGTCTGCGGCCAGTCCCGGGCCTCGGTCAGCAGCTCGACCGCGCCCGCGGACCAGTCCACGTGCGGGGTCGGCTCGTCCACGTGCAGGGTGCGCGGCAGCACACCGTGCCGCATCGCCAGCACCATCTTGATGATGCCCGCGACGCCGGCAGCCGCCTGCGTGTGACCGATGTTCGACTTGATCGAGCCCAGCCACAACGGCCGGTCCCCACCACGCTCCTGACCGTAGGTGGCCAGCAGCGCCTGCGCCTCGATCGGGTCACCCAGCGTCGTACCCGTACCGTGCGCCTCCACCGCGTCCACGTCCGAAGCCGAGAGACCCGCCGAAGCCAGCGCCTGCCGGATGACGCGCTGCTGCGAGGGACCGTTCGGCGCCGTCAGACCATTGCTCGCACCATCCTGATTGATCGCCGAACCCCGCACGACCGCCAGCACGGGGTGGCCGTTCTTCCGGGCGTCGGACAGCCGCTCCACCAGCAGCATGCCCACACCCTCACCCCAGCCGGTGCCGTCCGCACCCGCCGCGAACGCCTTCACCCGGCCGTCGGCAGCAAGACCACGCTGCCGGCTGAAGTCGACGAACGCCTCCGGGGTGGACATGACGGTGACGCCGCCGGCCAGCGCCAGCGTGCACTCGCCGCTGCGCAGCGCCTGCACCGCCAGGTGCAGGGCGACGAGCGAGGAGGAGCAGGCGGTGTCGACGGTCACCGCGGGGCCTTCCAGCCCGAAGACATAGGAGATCCGTCCGGAGACCACGCTCGCCGCGTTACCGGTGCCGAGGTGTCCCTCGATGCCCTTGGGCGGGGCGGCGATCAGGGACGCGTAGTCCTGTCCGTTGGTGCCGACGAAGACGCCGGTACGGCTGCCGCGCACCGTGGTGGGGTCGATCCCGGCGCGTTCGCACACCTCCCAGGCGGTTTCCAGCAGCAGTCGCTGCTGGGGGTCCATCGCCAGCGCCTCACGTGGTGAGATGCCGAAGAAGGCCGCGTCGAACCGGTCGGCGTCGCCGAGGAAGCCGCCCTCACGGGTGTAGGAGGTGCCCTGCCGTTCGGGGTCGGGGTCGGCGAGGCGTTCCAGGTTCCAGCCGCGGTCGGTCGGGAAGCCGGAGATCGCGTCGCGGCCGTCGGTCACGAGGTGCCAGAGGTCCTCCGGTGACCGGACGCCACCGGGGAAGCGGCAGCTCATCGCGACGATCGCGATCGGGTCGTCGGTGTCCGTGGCGACGGCGGTCAGGGCCGGGGTGCCCACCGCGGTCTCCTGTCCGAGGAGTTCGTCGCGCAGGTGGGCGGAGAGAGCGGAGGCTGTGGGGTAGTCGTAGACCAGGGTCGTCGGCAGGCTCAGCCCCGTGACGGCGCCCAGACGGTTGCGCAGCTCCACAGCGGTGAGGGAGTCGAAGCCCAACTCCCGGAACGCACGGTCTCCATGGACGGCCTCGGCACCACTGTGCCCGAGCACGGCCGCGACCTGGGCTCGCACCAGGTCCAGCAGTTCGCGGTGCTGCTCCGGCCCGGTGAGGCCCATCAGCCGCTCGGTGGCCGTGGTGGCCTCGTTGGCGTCGGTGACGACACGGGGGTTGCCCGAGGTCTGCGAGGTCTTTCGCGACTCGGTCAGTTCGTCGAGGAGTGTGCTGGGGCGTACGGCGGTGAAGCCGGACGCGAAGCGTTCCCAGTCCAGGTCCACCACACACAGCGCCGGATCACCGAGCTCACCCAGCCCAACGGCCTGCTCCAGCGCCCGCATCGCCAGCTGCGGGTCCATCGGCGGCATGCCCTCACGCCGCAGCCGCCGCTCCAGGACCCCCTCGGCCGCCATCCC
>NZ_JBSHAY010000095.1:0-2656 GCF_053611725.1 Streptomyces sp. NPDC054783
CGGGTCGTGGTCGATCCATGTCCCAGGGGTGGTGTCCAGTACCGGTTCCAGGTGGGACCTTCCCGTACGCAGTGCGTTGGCGAGCGGCGAGTTCGGGGGGACGGAAATTGTCTCCCCTCGCGAAAACGTCGACTCCGGGACCCCTGGGTGGATCGAGGCCAGACCGGCACGTCGGAACACGCGGGGGCGACCGTACATTGTTTCGATTCGGGCAGAGGGCTCTTTGCCGAATGGAACCGACTCTGCCAGGTCGACGGTGACGTAGTCGGCCAACAGGGGCACGGCGAGGCTGGCCAGTTCCTGCCCGGTCTGCATGACGTCCAAGGTGCTCCCGATGCGCGCGCCGGCCTGGCTGAGGACGGCAAGGCGCTCGCGCGCCCGCCGGTTGCTGGTGACATCCACGGTCAAGGTGCACACCCCCAGTGCCTGGCCGTCCGCGTCCAGGAGGCAGAAGAACGAGGCCGAGAATGCGTGCTCCCGGCGCGGATCTTCCGGCGGCCACCCCCGGTGCTCGTGGACCGCGGAAGTGCCACTCGCCAGCACCTGCCGCATCACCGCTTCAAGGGCCTCGGCCTCGAAGCCGGGCAGTGAATCCTTCAGGCGGCGTCCGATCCTCCGGTCAAGGGAAATGCCGTCATAGCGCTCCATCGTGTCGTTCGCCCAGATACAGCGCAGCTGCGGGTCACGAATGGTGATGCCGACCGGCGCGCGGGCAAGCAGCGACTCCCGCTCCGATCCGTTCATCATCCCCGAGGAGAACGCGCCTATGTCGGTCAGGGATACCAACCACCGATGGGTTACGTCCTGACCCCGCAGCAGCGAGAGGCGCAGGCTCAGCTTGAGCGTACGGCCGTCGCGGTGGCGGATCGCCGCGATGCCGGACCAACCACCTTGGGCACGGCACTGCTCGGTGAACGCTGATACTCCCAGCGCCTCCTCGGAGGACGGCAGCACGAGTGTGGCGGACCGGCCCACCACGTCCTCAGCGCAGTACCCAACAAGGTGCTGAGCGGCTTGCGTCCACGCGACCACCGTCCCTTGCTCGTCGATCACCGCTATCGCTGCGTCGGATATCTCGAGGAGCCTCAGCGGCTCCAAGAGTGCGGTCTGGTCAGCGTTCATCATCATGGTTCCCATCAGATGCGTCGCGATCCGACCGTATGCGCGCGTCTGCCCACACGGGCGGACCATTTTCTGAGCAAAGACCGGACCACTTCGCGCCGAACGGCCAGGCGGGACCCCGGGGCGCCGCCTGTCAGACCGGTTGCACCGCGAAGCGCCACGTCGCATGTTCGGGGCGCCACGCTCGGGAGCGGATCAGCCTCGATTCCCGGCGCGGAGATTTGATTGAGGTCTGCTCTGCCCGGTTCAGCGTGGAGGGAAGCGGAAGCGCAGGGTTCGGTCGTTCCACCGGGGGACGGGGATCTCCCGGTCAGGGAAGCCTGCGTCGATCAGAGCGGGGTGGTGGCTGCGCAGGTTGAGAGCGCAGGTCACGGTGTGCTCGCCGACATGCAGGGTCCCGGTGGCGTCGAGGAAGTGGTCGCCAGAACTTGTCGGGTGCGGCGTTCTCGTAGCGGGGCAGTTTACGGGCGAGCATCCGGTAGAGGCTCCCGGCGACGACGGCCAGTGTGGTGTCCAGGTCGACGTTGAGTGGGACGCCGGGGGACAGGGCGTCCAGGTGGATGCCGCTGCTGTAGGCGTCGAGTTCGTTCTTGATGGTCATGCGCTCGGCGTAGCGGGCGAACAGCGCCTTGGCGGGGGTGGTCACGTCGTTGGTGATCAGCAGGGTGGGCTCGTCGCGGCCGATGCCGCGGATGGCGATCTGGCGGACCTTGGCGCTGATGCCCTTGAGCGTGGTCATGCCTTCGTGCAGGCCGGGGCTGCGACAGTGGCCGGCGCGTTCGATCCGTGCGCTCTTCCAGGTGGAGGGCGGCAGGGCGGCGTGCCGTGCGAGTTCGCTTCTGCCGCGCTGGCGCAGGGGCCCGCGGCATCCGCTTAGCGGCGCTGGACGGAACCGTCGGGCTGGAGGAAGTACTTACTGCCTGATCTCAACGCGACTCCTTGGATAACTCAAGGAGAACGTAGGACTGTATCCAGCTCCGTGGGAGCCGAACTGGACCTTCCGCGTGGGAAGTTGGCTGATCAGACATCTGCCGCTGCCACACAGGGAGAAGTGATCGGACGGATTCCGGTTAGTTCAATCATGATCGGCGTTCAGAAAGACCACTTGAACTTCGGCAGAGTGCAGCCATGTGGGCAGCTGTGACGTGCATGTTCATCGACATCGAACCGCATCAAAGGCCCGGGAGACGCGCCGTACCCGCTTCCCGGGAATCGAGGTTGGCGGTTTCGCGACCGCTGTCGTCCGTGAGGGGATCCCGGGTCGGTGGGCGCACGACCGGCAGACTCATAACCGCGTGTGGAGGCTGGTGGGAGATTGGCACGACGCGGCCTCAGAAGCCGTGCGAGCGCCGGGTGTCTGCCGCCGGGCACGTTGCCACGGATGGGGCCGTGACCTTGCTGACCGAGCTCGGCAAGCCGCACAACCGCGGAGGGCTGCACGCGCCACGACGGTCTCGCGCGCCCGCCTCATGAGTCCGATGCCCGACTGCCGCCTGGGCCCGCCGTCGAGGATCCGACCCTTCTCACGTTCGAT
>NZ_JBSHAY010000096.1:0-2352 GCF_053611725.1 Streptomyces sp. NPDC054783
CGTCGGCACCGGCCCGGTCGGGGCGGCAGCCTCCCCCGACAGCCACCACGTGTACGTGGCCAACAGCGGCGCCAACACCGTATCCGTGATCGGCGACACCACCACGCACCACGTGGCGGGCACGATCACTGCCGGCAGCAACTCCTGGGGACTGGCGCTGTCCGCAGACGGTGACCTGCTCTACGTCGCCAACCCCGGCAGAATCGGAGTCCAGGGTTCAGCCTCGGTGTCGGTGGTCGAAACCGCCACCGGCCAAGTCCTGGCCACCACCCCGATCGACGGCGTGCCGGTCGCGGTCGCGGTACCGCCGGACGGTCATCACGCCTACGCGGTCGGTTCGCACTCCCTGATGGTGATCGACACCGCGAGCCATCAGGTGACGGCCACCATCGCCGTCGGCGTCGACCCCAGCGGACTGGCCGTGACCGCCGACGGCCGCCGCGTGTATGTCGCCAACACTGCCGCGGGCCCGGTGTCGGTGATCGACACCGCCACCAGTACGGTGACCCACAATGTGACCGTCGGCAAGAACCCGTCGGCCGTGGCGATCGCCCCGGACGGACGGCGGGTCTACGTCACGAACGCCGCTTCGAGCAGTGTGTCGGTCATCGACACCGACGGTGATCAGGTCCTCACCACCATCGCCGTGGACGACAACCCCGTCGGGGTGGCCGTGGCCCCGAACGGCATGCGCGCCTACGTGACCAACCTTCACTCGGGCACCGTGTCGGTGATCGACACCGGCACCAACACGGTGACGGCAAGGGCCAGCGTCGGTGTCAGCCCGTGGGGAGTGGCGGTAAGCCACGACAACCGCCACGTCTATGTCGCCGACAGCGCTTCGCACGACGTGTCGGTGATCGACACCGAGATGCTCTGACGACGGTCAGACCGCGGCGACAATTTTGATGCAGTTGAACGTCGTTTCTGCCACGCCGAGATCATTGGCCAAGGTGACGGTCAGTCTGTAGGAGCCGACGGGAAATGGTCCGACCGAAGGATTCAGCTCCTGCCCGGCCTCGCCGGACAGCAGGCCCGGTTCGGAAAAGTCGCTCGGGTCACCGTTCTGGTCACTGTCGAACACAGTGTCGTGATCGACGTCGTCGGATCCGGGGCAGCCTTCCGGAATGCTCTGGATCAGCAGGCGGTCGACGAATTCGGGCAAATCCTGAGTGCCGTCGTCGCGCGCAGACCATTGAACCCGGAACGACTCGTCGTCATGGATGATGACCTTGTCGGGGGTGATGGGGTTTGCGCTGTCGGTAAAAATGACGTCTGCCATGTCTCGGCTCCTGTGATGCGGCGTTCACGTACTGCCGTTCAGGCGGCCCGCCCTCCATTTTCCCAGACGAGGTGAAAACTCAGCAAATCGCGACTGGCCGAACTAATGGGCCGGCGATACGCCCCGACTGCTGGACAGCGTCACTGCACCCATCACGGCCGGTACGTCGAGCCCAACTGGCGGGCAGGAGAACCCGTTCCTCACCTGCCGGCTGTTGTGAACGACGACCGTCATCAACGCAGGACGAGCCGGCGACACCGCCGACGGCCGCATCCTGCGACATGGGAACTCCGCTGCCGTAGGCTGGCAACGGAGCTTGCATTCGCGCGCCACGCTCCGGAACCCCAATCCGATCACCCCGGGAAGAGCCCGCCACCTCCATGGCAAAGCGCGCGCTTCCCATGGGTGGGAGAGGCAGGGGTCGCAATGCGACTGATTGCCAAGATCCTGGTTGCGGTGACCGCACTGTCCGCTACGGCTCTGCCCCAGGCGGCGGACGATACGGCGGCAGTTTCCCCCACCTCAGCCGTCTCAGCGGTGAGACGTGACGTGGCCACTGATCTCCGTACCGTGACAGATGCGGATTTCCAGAAGGTCGTCCTCGAGAGCAAGAAGCCGGTCGCAGTGCTCTTTTACGCTCCATGGTGTGGCCCGTGCAAGATGCTGACACCGAACGTGGAGAGCCTCGCGCAGCAGCACCCCGAACTCCTGGCTGTGAAGCTGAACGTGGACGAGAACCCGGTCACACCCGTGGAATACAGCGTCGCGGCGTTGCCGATGATCCTCGTCTTCCAGGAGGGGAAGGTCGTCAAGAGTATCCTCGGCGCAAGATCGGAAGCGAGGCTGGAATCGGACTTGGCCCCGTTCCTGGGGGTGTTGCCGGGGGCGGGTGTTGCCGTTGCTGTCGGCAGCGGTCCGCGGGACGTCGCCCTGACCCAGGACGGCCGCCACGCGTATGTCGCGAACTCCGACGCGAACACCGTCTCGGTCATCGACACGACCACCAACCAGGTCACCGACACCATCACCGTCGGCGGCAGCCCGCGGGACGTCGCCCTGACCCAGGACGG
>NZ_JBSHAY010000097.1:0-2048 GCF_053611725.1 Streptomyces sp. NPDC054783
TTTGCAGCCAAGGAGGAAGCGGCTGACGGGTGACCAGCCCAGGACGGCGGCGTGGGCGAGGTGGAAGGCGTCGTGGAAGCGGTAGTCGTCCTCGACCCTGGCCGGTGTCTTCTTCAGCGCACCGGCCGCGTCCGCAGCAACACTGCCGTCCTCCAACACCGCCCACCACTGCATCCCCCACACCACCGGCGCCTGCGGCTGGACGCACCACCAAAAGCCCAGGGACAAGTACGAGACGGCCAAGTGCATGGACGCCTCGCTGTCCTACTCGCGGCACTCGCAGGGCACCTGCTCCCACCACCACGGCGTCCGCTACTGGTTCAAGTAGCCCACCACGACACCGCAGGTCGCCTCCCCCACACCACTCGGAAAAGGCGACCTGCAACGCTTTCAGTCCCCGGCCGCGCACCTCTGGTGTAAAGGTCTAAGGACAGTCAACGTGTTCGGTGCGGCGGGCTGGCCGCGTCGCTGGTAACGCCGACACCGTCCTCGCCCCCCGGTTCACCGAGACCGCCGAAGCCACCTTCAACGCTCGCGGTGCTCATACCGGCCCACAACGAAGAAGACCGCATTGCTGCGGCCATCAAGGGAGGCGCGGCCGGATTGCGGGTTCCATGTGTTCCCTCATCAGGTCCTGTCGCCTCCTCGTATGGCGATGCGTCCTACATCAGGATGTCGAACGGGACGTGGCTGGATCGACAGCGGCGCCTCAGTTCTTCCCAAGCGTGCCCCGCGCGACCGTTCACCTGCGTCGTTCGGCGGCATCCCGGTGCCCACTGTTGCGGTGGCGAGTCACCAAGAGGCGCGCCGACGGCATTGCCTGCGCGAGGGCAGCCCGTCGGCGGCAGGCATGCCGCCAGTCTCTCGTATGCCGACTGGCGGCCCGGCTCACGGTGCCAGGAGGATGCCGCGACGCAGCAGCGGGGAGCTCGCGCGGCCGTAGCCCTGCCTCTTGAGGTACCTAAAAGTTACGGTTGACGTGACCTTCGATCGGTCCGCTGTTGCGACGCGTGGCGAGGCCGGCGGTCACGGCTCAGGTCCTGACGCCGGTGGCGGGCGAAGTTGCGCAGTCCTGGCATGTCGGTGGGCTCGGTCTTGGCGATCCACTCCGGCAAGCGCCCGCCGTCGAGGTACTTGATCATCCGGGCGAAGTCGCCCGTAGGCGTACGCCGGCATCACGTCGCGGTGGTGGCGATCCTGTGCGTACAACCGAACGTAGCAGTCTCGAAGTTGCTCGACCTTGCGCTGCTGTTCAGCAGCCCGCTGCACCGCGGCACGAGCCCGCTCTTCCTGCGCGCGCTCTCGTGGCTCGGCGCGCTGGGAAAGGTTCGACGGCGCCGAGCGCTAACGGCGCCTGGCCGCCGGTCCGTCCCGTCCGGCCTCGCTGAAGGCCGCCACGCTGCGTGGCGTGCAGGTCGACCGCGTCGCACGCCACCGTCGCAGACGGTCGAATTGATAGCCGATGGCGGCTCGGAGAAGGCGGGTGAGTGGACTCAGCCAGAACCGGGCGGCGCCGCCTCACCAAGACCGTCATCCGGCTCCGCACTCGCCGCGCCAGCCGGCTTCGCTTCCCTCCGGGGCGACTTGCGAGCCAAGCCAGCAGCCGCGCGAGCCAACTGCTCCTGCAACTGGCCGAACGCCGCCGAGGCTGGCCGCTTCCGCAGCCTGCGTTTTCTGCTCATATGGGCATAACGCGCCACTGCGCCACCCGTCACCCAAATCCCGCCGAACGGAGCACGCGTGCATGTCAGCAGGCAGCTTGGAACGATCTATCCCACGCGTCTGATACAGCGGGGCGAACTCCTGGCCGCCTACGGGGAGAACGAAATGGCCGTTGACAGGCTGGATCGAGGTCTGCGCGGAGCGGTTCGGGGAGGCGCCCCAGGAGGTCTTCCACGAGGGCAACTCTGAGCATCTGCGCCGCACACGCCCGGATGGTGAAGCGGCCGGGGCCGGGACTGTAAATCGTTCGGTGTAACTCCCGATCATGGAAGATGCATCGATGACCAGTGAGAACGTGGCCAAGGACGAGGGTGTCGAGTCCGCAG
>NZ_JBSHAY010000098.1:0-1734 GCF_053611725.1 Streptomyces sp. NPDC054783
ACCCCCGCTGCTCTTCGCACCAGCTCGCTGTTCGTCGCGTTGACCCCCGCGTGTAGATCAAGTCCGCGGCGTGCTCGAGGATGCGACCTCGCGTCGCCAGCCCCTTGCCCGTGCACCCGCGAAGATCACGCGATTCATCGTTCATCTGCATGTCACCACCCTGTTCCGCAGACTGGGCTCAGCGGCCCAACATGAACATGGATTGGGCTTGACAGCCCATTCCGCGTCGCGTTCACTGTGAGTGGGCTAAATAGCCCAGACCGATACCGCCCGGAGGGCCACCACCATGTCTCGTCTCACCACGCCCGAGCTCACCGACATCGACGCCAAGACGCAGGGCACACTCGACGCCATCGCCAAGCAGTTCGGCTTCGCTCCGGGCATGTTCACCACGCTCGCCGCCAACCCGACCGTCCTCGAGATCGTGATGGGCCTGCAGGGCAGCATCGCCAAGCTCCTCGACGCGAAGACCCGCCACACGATCGCGCTGGCCACGTCCCACTCCAACAACTGCGACTACTGCTCGGCGCTGCACGGATACATCTCCGCGAACCTCGGAGGCATGTCCACCGAGGAGATCGAGCTGGCCCGCACCGGCGGCTCCACCGATCCCAAGCGTGCCGCCGTCGCTCGCTTCTCCCAGCAGGTGATCGAGACCCGCGGTCAGGTGGGCGACAAGGACATCGCCGCGGTCCGCGAGGCCGGGTACACGGACGCCGAGATCCAGGCGATCGTCACCGTCGTGGTCGTCACGCAGCTCACGAACTATCTCAACAACGTCAACGAAACCGTCGTCGACATCCCCGGTGCGAGCGCGTAACCAGCGACGCCGCGACCGCGTCGACTGCCACGGAGGTCGCCCCAATGAAAGCGATGTTCACCACGTACTGACGTGACTCCAACGCCCCGAAACCGCCTACTGACCCGATCTCTCCGACAACGAAACGAAAGCCAACCATGGATCTCGAGAATCTGATCACCAAGCACCTCACCCGCTACTTCGACCCGAACAAGAAGATCCCGGAGGACACCTTCCAGCTCCTGCTGCGCTACCTACGCTCCTCGCCGACGACGATCAACATCCAGCCGAACCACTTCCATGTGCTGGAGTCGCAGGCCGGCAAGGACAAGCTTGCGGAGGCTCTCGTCGGCCGCTTCGCGGACAACGCGGAGAAGGTGCGGAACGCGTCGCACGCGATCGTGTTCACGACCCGCAAGACGATTCCCGACGAGCACCTGCAGGAGATCTTCGCGAAGGAGCGCGCGGACGGTCGCTTCGCGGACCCGGAGATCCAGAAGGGATGGGAGGCTGGAGCGTCCAACTTCGTGGAGATCCAGTCGGAGAACTATGGCGGCGACGTGCTCCACTGGCTGGAGAAGAACACGTACCTCGTGGTCGGCGCGACCATGATGGCCGCCGCTTCTCTCGGAGTCGACGCCACCCCGCTGGAAGGGTTCGACCGCGCGACGATCGACGAAGCGTTCGGCCTCACCGACACCGACTTCACCACGACGCTGCTCGTCGTGCTCGGGTACCCGGACGAGACGCGCGTCTCTCGCCAGCCGGTCTCGCGCTTCGACGCCGAAAAGATCTTCACCCACATGTGACGAACTGAGCGGGTGCGCGATCGGCGCGCCTGCTCGGTTCTGCGCAACTCGACTGTCCGGCGCCCGCACCTCTCCTCGACGGACGCCGGGCAGTCGACCTCTACCGACCTCGAGGAGGCCAAGATG
>NZ_JBSHAY010000099.1:0-1734 GCF_053611725.1 Streptomyces sp. NPDC054783
CCTCCAGATACTCCTCGCGGTCTGGACCGGCGCCTGCCCCACCTGTCACCGCAACATGCCAGAGCCGATACGAACCTGACCAAGCACTACTAGTGCTGTGACCGCGAAGGTTCACCGGGTTGGGTCGTACTGATGGCTCCGTACACCAGTACAGTCGGCGCACTGAAGGAGCAGAGGAGCCCCGGTGCGTGGAAGAGACAGCAACGCTGATGGCAACGGCCAGCGGGCCGTGGCCATCAGATGGATACAGGTCGTGCTGTTCGGAGTCGTTGTCCTGCTGGTCGGATTCCGTATCTGGGAGCGAGATCACGGCAATGGTTCGAGCTCGATCGTGTTCGGGCTGATGGCCGCATCGGCACTGTCCATCGGCGTGCTGGAACGCTATCGGGCTAACGCCGCCAAACGAGCTCGGTGACTCACCTTCCAGCTGGCTCAGGCCGCCGCTGACAGGGGCCGACCGCCCCAGCGGATGCCTTTCTCACTGCGAATGCGGGCGCGTTCACGTCGTTCGGCGGCCAGGACGTCGCGGTGGCGGGCGTTGGCGTTGCGCCAGCGCAGGTAGGCGTGCAGGGCCCGGGTCTGCACAGGGTGGTTGGGGTGGTTGGAGTTGGCGAGGGTGAACTGCCGCAGCGGTCCGAAGTGAGCCTCGATCGGGTTCGCCCACGAGGCGTAGGTCGGGGTGAAGCACAACTCGACCTTGTTCTTCTTCGCCCAGCGGCGGATGTCGGCGCCCTTGTGGGCGGACAAGTTGTCCAGGATCACGTAGATCGGTGCACCGTCCGGGCGGGCGGCACGGATCGACTTCAGCGCGGCCAACGTGTTGGCGGCACCCTTTCTGCGGCGATTGACGCCCCACAGAGTGTCATCGCCGACCGAGTAGCAGCCATGGAAGTAGCGCACTCCATGGGTGCGGTGATAGGTGGCGGGCAGCCTGTCGGGACGGCCCTGTTCGGCCCAGCCGGATCCCGCGGTGGGACGGATGCCGAGCGGGCCGAACTCGTCGAAGGCAAAGACCCGGTCCGGGAAGCGGTCCAGCACGTGCTCGATCCGGTCGAGTTTGGTCTCGCGTTCTGGGTCCGGGGATTCCTTCCAGGTCTTGGTGCGCTGGAAGGTGATGCCGTGGCGGGCGAGCAGGCAGCGTAATGCCTCGCGGCCGATGCGGATGATCCGGCCGTGGACTTTGCGCAGGTAGGCGACCAGCTTGCGCAGTGACCAGCGGGTGAAGGACTGGCCGAGCTTGACCGGTCGGGTGGTGGACGTCGCCACGACGAAGTCCTCGTCGTCAGGGGTGAGCAGGCGGGGACGGCCTCCCGCCCACTTAGGGTCCAGGCAGGCCAGGCCGATCTCGTTGAAGCGGTGGATCACGTCCCGGACGGTGTCCTCGTCGGCCTGCACCAGCTGGGCCATCACCGGCACCCGGTTCCCGCCGGCCGAGGCCAGCAGCATCATCGCGCGCCGATATCGCACCGAACTCGTGCTGCCCCGGCGCACGATCTGCTGCAGCCGCTGCCCCTCCTGGTCGGTCAGTCTGCGCACACGGACAGGCTCGGCCACCGCGCCTCCAGCGGTCGGATCGGACGTCACCGCACATCCAACCGCCACAACTGCCAACCCGGCGAACCTATGCGGTCACAGCACTAGCAGCCGACGCACGGTCGCATCCCGCGAGGTGCCCTGTCTGGCCATGACCGCGGTCAGCGCATCGAAGGCGCACGGCGGGAGCCGGACGTTGGT
>NZ_JBSHAY010000100.1:0-1509 GCF_053611725.1 Streptomyces sp. NPDC054783
GGACGGTGGTGGGTCGGTGCCGTCGGTCGTGGTGGTGGAGTGTGACTCGTCTTCGTCGGACGAAGCGGCCGGCGGTGGTGTGTCGGGTGTGTCGGGTGTGTCGGCGGGTGTGGTGCGTGGTGTGGTGCACCGGGTTTTGGGTGTGGTGCAGGCGTGGTTGGCTGATGAGCGGTTTGCGGATGGTCGTTTGGTGTTGGTGACCCGGGGTGCTGTGGAGGCGGTTCCGGGTGAGGGGGTTGTGGATCTGGCGGCTGCTGCGGCGCGGGGGTTGTTCCGGTCGGCGCAGTCGGAGAATCCGGGTCGGCTGGTGCTGGTGGATGTCGATGATTCGGTGGTGCGGGTGGATGCCGCGTTGCTGGGTGTCGGTGAGCCGGAGTTGGCGGTGCGTGGTGGTGCGGTGCTGGTGCCGCGTCTGGTGCGGGTGCCGGTGGCCGGTGAGGGCGCGGGTGTGTCCTTCGGTGGTTTGGGTGGTGTGGGTGCCGGGGGCACGGTGCTGGTCACGGGTGCGACGGGGACGTTGGGTGCTTTGGTGGCCCGGCATCTGGTCGCCGAGCACGGCGTACGACACCTGCTGCTGGTGAGTCGCCGCGGCGCCGAGGCCGAGGGCGCGGCCGGGCTGTCCGCCGAGCTTGCGGAGCTGGGTGCAGAGGTCACCTGGGCGGCGTGTGATGTGGCGGATCGCGAGGCGCTGGCCTCCCTCCTGGTCTCGATACCCGCCGAGCATCCGTTGTGTGCTGTGGTGCATGCGGCGGGTGTGCTGGATGACGGTGTGATGTCGTCGTTGACGCCTGAGCGGGTGGATGCGGTGTTGCGTCCGAAGGTGGATGCGGCGTTGCTTCTGGATGAGTTGACGCGGGATGCCGGGTTGTCGGCGTTCGTGTTGTTCTCGGGTGCGGCGGCGGTCTTCGGTGCTGCTGGTCAGGGCAACTATGCGGCGGCGAACGCGTTTCTGGAGGCGTTGGCGCAGCGTCGTCGGGCTGAGGGGTTGGCGGCGAGTGCGCTGGCGTGGGGTCTGTGGGCCGAAGCCAGCGGCATGACCGGAACCCTCAGCGACCGTGACCTGCGTCGGATCTCGCGCGACGGAATGGCCGCCCTGTCGTCGGAGGAGGGCCTGGCCCTCTTCGACACGGCGGTGGCGGTGGACGAGGCGGTGCTGCTGCCGATGCGGCTGGACCTGGCGGCGCTGCGGGCCGAGGCGGCGGCCACCGGGACGGTCCCGGCACTGCTGCGCGGCCTGGTACGGACGCCACTGCCACGCGTGACGGACGCCGCATCCGGCGGCACCGCGACCTCGCTCGGACAGCGACTGGCCGGGCTGCCCGCTGTCGAACAGGACCGTGAGCTGCTCGAGTTGGTGCTGCGCAGTGTCGCCGGAGTCCTCGGCTACGCCGGGCCCCAGGCGGTGGCGCCTGGGCGTGCGTTCAAGGAGTTGGGTTTTGATTCGTTGACGGCGGTGGAGCTGCGTAATGACTTGAGGTCGGTTACGGGGCTGCGGTTGCCGGCGACGTT
>NZ_JBSHAY010000101.1:0-1452 GCF_053611725.1 Streptomyces sp. NPDC054783
GCTGATCAGGCCCATCCCGACCGCGATCCAGGTCAGTGCCAGGGCGAACAGGGCGATGAGTCCGAAGGCGGCGAGCCAGTCAAGGGCGGTGGCGTGGTGGGAGCGGAAGCCGATGGCCACGCCGACGGCGCCGACGAGGACCACGCTCATGACCGACTGCAGGACGCTGCCGATGACATGGCCGATGAGGATGGAGCTGCGGTGGATGGCCATGGTGCGGAAGCGGGCGATGATGCCTTCGCTCATGTCGGTGGAGACCGACACGGCGGTGCCGATCGTGGTGGAGCCGACGGTCATCAGCAGGATGCCGGGCACGATGTAGGCGATGTAGGCGGAGCGGCCCGCGCCGCCGCTCATGGCGTTGCCGAAGATGTACACGAACAGCAGCAGCAGCATGATCGGCGTCAGCAGCAGGTTCAGCGTGAGCGAGGGATAGCGGCGGGCGTGCAGGAGGTTGCGGCGCAGCATCGTGTTCGAGTCGCGCACGGCGAGGGAGAGGGAGCTCATCGCAGGGTCTCCTTGGACTGGTTCGGCCGGCTGTTCTGGTGGGGCACGCTGCCGCTGTCGGTGAGGGCGAAGAAGACGTCGTCGAGGTCGGGGGTGTGCACGGTCAGTTCGTCGGCCTCGACGCCGGCGGCGTCCAGCCAGTCGAGGATGGCGCGCAGCTCGCGCTGGCTGCCGCCGCTGGGGATCTGCAGGGTGAGGGCTTCGTCGTCGCGGGTGGCCTCGTGCAGCGCGGACGCGGCGTTGTGGTAGGCGGCCGGGTCGGTGAAGCGCAGTTTCACGTGTCCGCCGGGGATGAGCCGTTTGAGCTCATCGGCGGTGCCTTCGGCGGCGATCCTGCCGTTGTTCAGGACCGCGATGCGGTCGGCGAGTTCGTCGGCCTCTTCCAGGTACTGGGTGGTCAGGAAGACGCTGACACCGTCGGTGACGAGCTCGCGGATGATGCCCCACATCGTGTGCCGGGAGCGGGGGTCCAGGCCGGTGGTCGGCTCGTCCAGGAAGATGATCCTCGGGCTGCCGACCAGGGTCATGGCGATGTCCAGGCGCCGCTTCATGCCACCGGAGTAGGTCGAGGCGGGCTTCTTCGCCGCCTCCACCAGGTCGAAGCGTTCCAGCAGCTCGGCGGCCACCCGCCGCCCCTCCGCCCGGGGCAGGTGGTGCAGGTCCGCCATCAGCCACATGTTCTCCTCCCCGGTGATCAGGCCGTCGACCGCGGAGAACTGCCCCGTCACCCCGATCGCGGCGCGCACCGCCTGCGGGTCGGTGGCCAGGTCGTGGCCCGCGACCCGGGCCTGCCCGCCGTCGGCGGAGATCAGCGTGGACAGGATCTGCACCGTGGTGGTCTTGCCGGCCCCGTTCGGACCCAGCAGGGAGAACACCGAACCGGCCGGAACCACCAGATCGATGCCGTCGAGCACGACCTTGTCACCGTAGGACTTGCGCAGACCG
>NZ_JBSHAY010000102.1:0-1438 GCF_053611725.1 Streptomyces sp. NPDC054783
ACTCACCTCCTAATGATGTTGTCAAGCCATCGCGGCGACGGGGAGGTTGGCTTGGTAGCACTGTCCGTCACGGATGAGAGCCCACAAGACATTCACGCGCCGACGGGCCAGGGCGAGAACTGCCTGGGTATGCCGCTTGCCTTCAGCGCGCTTGCGTTCATAGAAACGACGCGAGTCCTCGCAGCTGCGGATGCTGATGAGCGCGGAGGTGTAAAAGACACGTTGCAGGCCGCGGTGGTAGCGCCTGGGCCGGTGCAGGTTACCGCTGATGGTGCCCGAGTCCCGGGGGACCGGAGCGACTCCGGCGAGGCTGGCCAGGCGGTCGGCGGTGCCGTAGCGGCTCATGTCGCCGGCGGTGGCCGCGAGGAATTCGGCGCCCAGCAGCGGGCCGATGCCAGGCATGCTGGAGATCACTTCAGCGAGTTCGTGGTCGCGAAACCGGGCCGCAATGAGCTTGTCGATCTCACTGATCTGCTCGTTGAGGCTCATTACCTCCTTGGCCAGGGTGTGGATCATCTGCGCGGTGATCTTCTCCCCGGGGACGGCGGTGTGCTGGCGTTCGGCTGCTTCCAGGGCGGCCTCGGTGAGAGCCTCGGGGCTGCGCACGCTGCGATTGCGCAGCCAGGTCACCAGCCTCTTTCCGCCGGTCCGACGGAAGGCGGCGGGGGTCTGATAGCCGGTCAGCAGGATCAGTGGTCCGACGTTGGTCAGGTCAAGAACTCGCTCCAAGGCAGGGAAGATACTGGTGAGTTGACCGCGCAGACGGTTGATCCTGCGGGTGCGGTCCGCGTTCAGGTCGGCCCGGCGGCTGGTAAGGACCCGCAGCTCGATGGCCTGTTCGTCGTCCGACCGCAGGACCGTCAGGTCGCGACGCATCCGGGCCTGATCGGCGATGACGGTGGCGTCCTTGGCGTCGGTCTTGCCCATGCCCCGGTAGCCGGCCGAGGCCCGGTTGACGGCCAGTCCGGGTATGTAGACGAGGCGCTGGCCGTGGTGGAGCAGCACGCTGATCCACAGGGCGGCCATGCCATCGGCGACGTCGACCGCCCAGACCACATCCACATCGAGGGCAAGTACGTCGGCGAGCAGGGCCAGCAGCTCCGGCTCGTCGTTCAGGACGCGCCGCGACAGCAGTCGTTCGCCCTCCGCGTTCAGAACCACGCAATGGTGATGGGTCTTGCCGATGTCCGTACCCGCCCAGATCTGGGCCACCAGTTCCTCCGGTCGTTCGATGTGCTGTTCTCCCGGACGACCTCGCCGGCGCGGTCCTACTCAGCGATCCACTCGAAGGCGGTCGCAGCTCCTAATCAGCGGCCGAGTCGTCGTGAGACACCGGGCAGCCAGGTGAGTGGAACCATCGAGGGCAACCGCATAGAAGCCATACCCAGTGTCTCTGGGTCTCTGGACCTTACGATGGCCCGTCCAACCCACGAACAAG
>NZ_JBSHAY010000103.1:0-1426 GCF_053611725.1 Streptomyces sp. NPDC054783
ACCCGCCAGGCCAAGATCGACCGGATCGCCGTCGACGACGTCGAGGTCGACGACCCGCACGGCGCGAGGACCCTGGTGCTGGGCTGGGGCTCCACCTACGGGCCGATCACCGCGGCGGTACGGCGGCTGCGGGCGGCCGGCGAGGAGATCGCCCAGGCCCACCTGCGCCACCTCAACCCCTTCCCCCGCAACCTCGGCGAGGTACTGGGGCGCTACGACAAGGTGGTGATCCCGGAGATGAACCTCGGCCAGCTCGCCACCCTCATCCGGGCCAGGTACCTCATCGACGCCCACTCCTACAACCAGGTCAACGGCATGCCGTTCAAGGCGGAACAGCTCGCCACGGCTTTGAAGGAGGCCATCGATGACTGACGCCGGCAACCGGCTGCTGCAACTGGTCCCCAAGGCCGACGCCAAGCAGTCGATGAAAGACTTCAAATCCGACCAGGAAGTACGCTGGTGCCCCGGCTGCGGCGACTACGCCATCCTCGCCGCCGTCCAGGGCTTCATGCCCGAACTCGGCCTGGCCAAGGAGAACATCGTCTTCGTCTCCGGCATCGGCTGCTCCTCCCGCTTCCCGTACTACATGAACACCTACGGGATGCACTCCATCCACGGCCGCGCCCCCGCCATCGCCACCGGCCTGGCCACCTCCCGCCGCGACCTGAGCGTGTGGGTCGTCACCGGCGACGGCGACGCCCTGTCCATCGGCGGCAACCACCTCATCCACGCCCTGCGCCGCAACGTCAACCTCAAGATCCTGCTGTTCAACAACCGGATCTACGGCCTGACCAAGGGCCAGTACTCCCCCACCTCCGAACTCGGCAAGATCACCAAGTCCACGCCGATGGGCTCCCTCGACGCACCCTTCAACCCGGTCTCCCTCGCCATCGGCGCGGAAGCCTCCTTCGTCGCCCGCACCATCGACTCCGACCGCAGACACCTCACCCAGGTCCTGCGCCAGGCCGCCGACCACCCCGGCACCGCACTCATCGAGATCTACCAGAACTGCAACATCTTCAACGACGGCGCCTTCGACGCCCTGAAGGACACCCAGCAGGCCCAGGAAGCACTCATCCGGCTGGAGCACGGGCAGCCGATCCGCTTCGGCCCCGACAACGCCCGCGGGGTCGTCCGCAACCAGGCCACCGGTGACCTGGAAGTGGTCACCGTCACCACGGACAACGAGACGGACATCCTCGTCCACGACGCCCACGCCACATCCCCCACCACCGCCTTCGCCCTCTCCCGCCTCGCCGACCCCGACACCCTGCACCACACCCCCATCGGCGTCTTCCGCGACACCGACCGCCCCGTCTACGACACCACCATGGCCGACCAACTCGACACCGCCATCGAACAAAAGGGCAAAGGCGACCTCGCCACCCTCCTCGCCGGCAGCGACACCTGGACCGTCATCGGCTGA
>NZ_JBSHAY010000104.1:0-1426 GCF_053611725.1 Streptomyces sp. NPDC054783
ACCGCGGCCAACTCCCCACCCAGCACACCCGGTCAACGACACACCCGATCAAACAGACACGCCACCGGCGAATGAACCTGACCAAGCACTACTAGAGACCACCACAGGGCTGATCACTGACAGGAGTCCGAGCTTTCAGGCACATCCCGGCAGACCGGCCTATACACGGTCTGATTGTGACCATGGAGCCCTTCCACAC
Source organism: Streptomyces sp. NPDC054783 (assembly GCF_053611725.1). Taxonomy (NCBI): domain Bacteria; kingdom Bacillati; phylum Actinomycetota; class Actinomycetes; order Kitasatosporales; family Streptomycetaceae; genus Streptomyces; species Streptomyces sp. NPDC054783. The sequence goes on from NZ_JBSHAY010000104.1 coordinate 200, forward strand.
CGCCAACGCACCCTTCCAGAGGGACATACTGCCGAACACGGACATACCTGTCACGGTCTGCAGCGCCACAGAACTAGAGCACCTCGTCACGCTGCTGGACGCCTCGGCAAGCCAGCTTCTCCTCGAACGACACGGAGACCCCCTGACGTCGACTTACTCCCTCAACGCTGCTTTCGTTGGCAGGAGCGTCGACCGCAACGCGATATTGGACGCAGGCTGGGACAGCTACCCGTGGAAGCGGCACGCCGATCTTGAGAGCCAGGCAACGGACAGGTGAGTGCACGCCCGCCTGCATCGCGGTCTATGCACTCACGTGGCTCTTGCCCGGCATGCTGAACTACGCCCAACGCATCCCGATCGCGGACAGTTGCTCGATCCCCTCCGGTGACAGCGATGCGGCTCTGCTCCGCTGGTTCCCGATCCACGCCCCGAGCCGCAGCTGTCGCTGCTCCTGGTCCTCGCCGACGATCGTCTCGATGTGCTTGCGCGGCACGCGCAGGTGCCCTTCGCGTTCCCTGCACCGCAACACCCCCGCCTTCACCGCCGCCCACCGCACCGCGCTGCACGGCCGCCCGTCGCCCGACGGCTGGCTGCGCGGGGGCGGGCCCGACGGGCGGCTGCTCGCCGCCCTGGAACGGACCGACTGCTCGCCGCGCTGCGCGATGACGCGTCCGGCGCCGCCGAGCAGGTCGCCCACGGCCTCCTGGACAACCCCACGCTCCTGGCCGCCGTCGGCGGCGCCACGGTGGTTTCCGACGGGGCTACCGTGGCACCGGCCTGGTCATCCGGCATCGCTGTGGGGCGACCAGGGGTCTCCACTCTCAGCCTGGCAAGAACAACACAAACGATCACGCCGACCGGTCCGCGCCTGCGGCGAACACGCTCGCGGAACGACACGGCGCGCGGTCGTCACCGCGACGAGGCTGCGGTGGCGCGCAGCGCGGCCCAATGGGAGGACTGGCCAGTCGATGGTTTGGGAGTACGGTTCATTTACATGGCAGATTCTCGGACCAATTCCGCGGCGGGTCCGCCCCCGGCGTTCGGTGCCGACCTGCATCTGGAGCTGCGCGGAGCCGGGCTGCGCGCAGGGCTCACGGACGCCTTGAGGGAGGCCGTGCGCACGGGGCGTCTTGCGCCCGGCAGTCGGCTGCCGGCCTCCCGCTCACTCTGCGCGGATCTCGGCGTCTCGCGTCACACCGTGGTCGAGGCCTACGCCGAGCTGGTCGC
>NZ_JBSHAY010000105.1:0-1344 GCF_053611725.1 Streptomyces sp. NPDC054783
CACCGGATTTATGCACCGGCTTACTACTTAATTTGATGCCTGGCAGTTCCCTACTCTCACATGGGGAGACCCCACACTACCATCGGCGCTACGGCGTTTCACTTCTGAGTTCGGCATGGGGTCAGGTGGGACCACCGCGCTAAAGCCGCCAGGCAAATTCTGTTAAATCTGTATCAGGCTGAAAATATCGTGTCTGTCTCTTCGCCAAAACACCTTCGGCGTTGTAAGGTTAAGCCTCACGGTTCATTAGTATCGGTTAGCTCAACGCATCGCTGCGCTTACACACCCGACCTATCAACGTCGTAGTCTTCAACGTTCCTTCAGGACCCTTAAAGGGTCAGGGAGAACTCATCTCGGGGCAAGTTTCGTGCTTAGATGCTTTCAGCACTTATCTCTTCCGCATTTAGCTACCGGGCAATGCCATTGGCATGACAACCCGAACACCAGTGATGCGTCCACTCCGGTCCTCTCGTACTAGGAGCAGCCCCCCTCAATTCTCCAACGCCCACGGCAGATAGGGACCGAACTGTCTCACGACGTTCTAAACCCAGCTCGCGTACCACTTTAAATGGCGAACAGCCATACCCTTGGGACCTACTTCAGCCCCAGGATGTGATGAGCCGACATCGAGGTGCCAAACACCGCCGTCGATATGAACTCTTGGGCGGTATCAGCCTGTTATCCCCGGAGTACCTTTTATCCGTTGAGCGATGGCCCTTCCATTCAGAACCACCGGATCACTATGACCTGCTTTCGCACCTGCTCGCGCCGTCACGCTCGCAGTCAAGCTAGCTTATGCCTTTGCACTAACCTCCTGATGTCCGACCAGGATTAGCTAACCTTCGTGCTCCTCCGTTACTCTTTGGGAGGAGACCGCCCCAGTCAAACTACCCACCAGACACTGTCCGCAACCCGGGTAACGGGTCCACGTTAGAACACCAGCCATTAAAGGGTGGTATTTCAAGGTTGGCTCCACGCGAACTGGCGTCCACGCTTCAAAGCCTCCCACCTATCCTACACATCAAGGACCAGTGTTCAGTGTCAAGCTATAGTAAAGGTTCACGGGGTCTTTCCGTCTTGCCGCGGGTACACTGCATCTTCACAGCGAGTTCAATTTCACTGAGTCTCGGGTGGAGACAGCCTGGCCATCATTACGCCATTCGTGCAGGTCGGAACTTACCCGACAAGGAATTTCGCTACCTTAGGACCGTTATAGTTACGGCCGCCGTTTACCGGGGCTTCGATCAAGAGCTTCGCCGCGGGTAACCCCATCAATTAACCTTCCGGCACCGGGCAGGCGTCACACCGTATACGTCCACTTTCGTGTTTGCACAGTGCTGTGTC
>NZ_JBSHAY010000106.1:0-1255 GCF_053611725.1 Streptomyces sp. NPDC054783
ACAGCTCGGCTTCGTCCCGAACATGTTCAAGACCATCGCGTCGAACCCGACCGTTCTCGACGCCGTCGTGACGCTGCAGAGCACCATGAGTCGCGTTCTGGACGCGAAGACGCGGCACACCATCGCGCTCGCGGTCTCGGAGGCCAACGGTTGCGCTTACTGCCTGGCGATTCACACGTACGTATCATCCGAACTCAGCGGAATGTCGAGCGACGACATCGACCTGGCTCGCGCCGGGAGCTCGGTCGACCCCGAGCGCGCCGCAGTCGCGCGCTTCGCTCGACGGGTGGTCGAGAGCCGCGGGCGAGTCAGCGACGCAGATCTCGCGGCTGTGCGCGGCGCCGGCTACACCGACCCGCAGATCTTGGCGATCGTCACGGTCGCAGTGCAGGCCCTGCTGACCAATTTTCTCAACAACGTCAACCAGACCGACATCGACATCCCCTCCGCCAGCTCGGTCGGTACGCCCAGTTGAGCGCCGAAACCCCAGAGTGAAGATATGGCGGCCGGCCTGTACCTACCGTCGGCCGGACCGAGTGAAGGGATGACCATGAAGGCAAGCGGAGTGTCCGGCCCCGATGCGGACGTCGTCCTCCTGGAGGTGCCTGAGCCGCCGGCTCCTGGTGCTGGTCAGCTTGTGCTGGAGGTGGAGGCGGCCGGTGTCGGTCCGTGGGATCGGTTGCTGAACGGTGCGGGCTGGGATGTGGGGCTGCGTCCGCCCGCGGCGCTGGGTGTAGAGGGCGTGGGCCGGGTTGTGGCCGTGGGTCCCGGTGTCGAGGGCTTCGCTGTCGGTGACCGGGTGCTTGCGCATGAGGCCCCGCTGCCCGGTGGCAGTGGCTTCTGGGCTGAGCGGGTGCTGATCACTGCGGCCAGTGCTGCGATCTGCCCGGCGGGGCTGGATCCGCTGCAGGCGGGGGCGCTGCCGGTTGCCGGGCTCACGGCGTACCAGTCGCTGGAGGCACTGGGGCTCAGCCGGGGGCAGCGGCTTCTGATCACCAATGGTGGTGGGGCGACCGGTGCGCTGGCGTTGCAGATTGCTGCTGCTCGGGGGATCGAGGTGACGGTGACGGCGTCCGCTTCGGCTGCTGAGCGCCTGCGTGGTCTGGGTGCGTTGGCGGTTGTCGACTACCACGACTCGGATTGGGCGGGCCGGGTTCGTGGTGGGTTCGATGGTGCGCTGATCGCTGCTGGCGGTACGGCGCAGGCCGCGCTGTCGCTGGTGCGCAACGGTGGGCGTCTGGTGTCGCTGACCTCG
>NZ_JBSHAY010000107.1:0-1159 GCF_053611725.1 Streptomyces sp. NPDC054783
CAGGACTCCAAGTAACCACCACGACAACGCGGACAAGCCACCCCGCCCCACGCCCAAGGCGGCGTACCCCGGCACCACACCGGAGTACGCCGCCCCCTTTCACCCGCCCACCGCACCGCGTGCCGCTCGGACGATGTCGTGTACTCCCCACCCCGGCTGTCGCTTCCCGGCCGACGCCGGAAGGGCGCTGAATTGTACTTCCCGTATTGGGCCTGTCAAGCCCCGAATGTGCGTCGCTTTTCCCGGTTCTCCGGCTGGGTGAATCTGGATTCAGAAAGGCGCCGAGTCACCGCCTCAGAGGTGACGCAAACAGGCGAATAGAAATCCTAGTTTCTACTCAAGGAGAAACGTCATGGCTGTCAATATTCGAGTGCCGATCCCCCGGATTATCGGCGCTTCTTTCATCGCTGCGGTTCTCGCCGGAGCGGCAGGAGCAGCGGGCGCTCATGCTGCTCCTCAGACGGTCAAGTCCACGCCGAGCGTGGTACGGGACGCCGACCCGGGTGACCAGGGTGGTGGCGACCAGGGTGGCGGTGACCAGGGTGGTGGCGACCAGGGTGGTGGCGACCAGGGTGGTGGCGACCAGGGTGGTGCCCAAGGTGGCGATCAGGGTGGTGGCGACCAGGGTGGCGATCAGGGTGGTGGCGACCAGGGTGGCGATCAGGGTGGTGGCGACCAGGGTGGTGACCAGGGCGGTGGTGCCCAAGGTGGCGACCAGGGCGGTGGCGACCAGGGTGGTGCCCAAGGTGGCGATCAGGGCGGTGGCGACCAGGGTGGTGCCCAAGGTGGCGATCAGGGCGGTGGTGCCCAGGGCGGCGATCAGGGTGGCGATCAGGGTGGTGGTGCCCAGGGTGGCGATCAGGGTGGTGGTGCCCAGGGTGGCGATCAGGGTGGCGGTGCCCAGGGTGGCGACCAGGCCGATCAGGCGAACGTGAACCAGGGTGACGGTAAGGCCAATCAGGCGAACGTGAACCAGGGTGACGGTAAGGCCAATCAGGCGAACGTGAACCAGGGTGACGGTAAGGCCAATCAGGCGAACGTGAACCAGGGTGACGGTAAGGCCAATCAGGCGAACGTGAACCAGGGTGACGGTAAGGCCAATCAGGCGAACGTGAACCAGGGTGACGGTAAGGCCAATCAGGCGAACGTCAATCAGGGT
>NZ_JBSHAY010000108.1:0-1113 GCF_053611725.1 Streptomyces sp. NPDC054783
CCGACACACCCGACACACCACCGCCGGCCGCTTCGTCCGACGAAGACGAGTCACACTCCACCACCACGACCGACGGCACCGACCCACCACCGTCCAAGGCCTCCTGAAACCCGGAAAGGTCGCACGTCGGCAGGACGACCCAGTCGTCGGAGGTATGTGCAGCCGCCTGGTCGGTCTCCGCAACCGGGACGGGGGCCCACTCGACGCGGAAGAGGGAGTCGTGGCGCTCACCGGCGGCAGCACGCACCTGCTCCACCGAAGCAGCCCGCAACGCCACCGACCCCACCGACGCCACCGGCCGGCCCGCACCATCGGCCACCAGCAACGACACCGCATCGGAGCCGAGCTCACCAAGCCGCACCCGCAGCGACGACGCCCCCGCCGCGAACAACGACACCCCGCTCCAAGCGAACGGGATCAGCGGACCGGCCACCGACCCGTCACGCCGCTCGGCACTGTCGATACCCACCGCGTGGAGGGCGGCGTCGAGGAGGGCCGGGTGCAGCCCGAAAGCACCGGCAGCATCAGCAGCCTGCTCCGGCAGCACCACCTCGGCGAACAACTCGTCCCCACGCCGCCACACACCACGCAACCCACGGAACACCGGCCCATACACAAGACCCGACTCCGCAAGCTCCCCATACAACCCATCGACCCCAACAGCCACCGCACCCTCCGGCGGCCACACCACAAGATCCCTCACACCCGCGCCGCCATCGAAATCAGCAACGACGCACAACACACCCGTGGCATGCCGCACCCACGGCTCACCACCCACCGCATCACGCCGACGCGAAAACACCCCGAACGACCGCCGACCAGACCCGTCAGCAGCCTCCACCAACAACTGCACCCGCACACCAACGCCCTCAGGAAGCACCAACGGCGCCTCCAACGTCAGCTCCTCGACACCCCCACACCCCACACGCCCACCAGCATGCAGCGCCAACTCCACGAACGCCGTACCAGGCAACACCACCTCACCCAGCACCACATGATCCGCAAGCCAACCCTGCACACCCGCCGACAACACACCCGTGAACAAAAACCCGTCACTGTCCGCCAACGCCACCGCAGCACCCAACAACGGATGACCCGCAACACCCAGACCGA
>NZ_JBSHAY010000110.1:0-1024 GCF_053611725.1 Streptomyces sp. NPDC054783
GTGGAGCCCCAGCCCAGCACCAGGGTCCTCGCGCCGTGCGGGTCGTCGACCTCGACGTCGTCGACGGCGATCCGGTCGATCTTGGCCTGGCGGGTGCGGACCATGAAGTCGTGGTTGGCGGGGTCGTAGGAGATGTTCCCGGTGCCGTCCTGCTTCTCGATGCCGCCGATGCGGTGCTCCAGCCCCGGCGTGCCCGGCAGGGCCCACGGCCGGGCCAGGGTCTCGGGATCGCGTTTGTAGGGCCAGAACACCTCGCTGCCGTCATCCAGAGTGTGGTTCGGGCCGGAAGCGAACTGCACCCGCAGATCAGGCAGTTCCTCCAGGTCCGGGATCCGCCAGGGCTCGGAGCCGTTGGCCAGATAGCCGTCGGACAGCAGCATCACCGGCGTGCGGTAGGCCAGCGCGATCCTCGCTGCCTCCAAAGCCACCCCGAAGCAGTCCGCCGGAGTACGCGGGGCGACGATCGGCACGGGTGCCTCGCCGTTGCGGCCGAACATCGCCTGCAGCAGGTCCGCCTGCTCCGTCTTGGTCGGCAACCCCGTCGAGGGGCCACCACGCTGGATGTCCACCACCAGCAGCGGCAGCTCCAGGGAGACCGCCAGCCCGATCGTCTCCGACTTCAGCGCGACACCGGGGCCGGACGTCGTCGTCACCGCCAGCGAGCCGCCGAACGCCGCACCCAGCGCCGCACCGATCCCCGCGATCTCGTCCTCCGCCTGGAAGGTACGCACGCCGAAGTTCTTGTGCCGGCTCAGCTCATGCAGGATGTCCGACGCCGGGGTGATCGGGTACGAGCCCAAAAACAACGGCAGATCCGCCTGCCGCGAGGCCGTGATCAACCCATACGCCAGGGCAAGGTTGCCGGAGATATTGCGGTAGGTACCGGTCGGGAACGCGGACGCGGCCGGAGCGACCTCATAGGAGACGGCGAAGTCCTCCGTGGTCTCACCGAAGTTCCAGCCCGCCCTGAACGCCGCGATGTTCGCCTTCATGATCTCGGGCTTCCCGGCGAACTTCGACTTCA
>NZ_JBSHAY010000111.1:0-1022 GCF_053611725.1 Streptomyces sp. NPDC054783
CGTGCGTTCAAGGAGTTGGGTTTTGATTCGTTGACGGCGGTGGAGCTGCGTAATGACTTGAGGTCGGTTACGGGGCTGCGGTTGCCGGCGACGTTGGTGTTCGATTATCCGACGCCGGGTGATCTGGCGCGGTATCTGCGGGATGAGTTGGTGGGGCCGGAGGGTCCGCAGGCTGTGGTTCCCGCTGCCGGTGCTGTTGCTGTGGGTGTGGGTGTTGGTGGGCGGGTCGTCGGTGATGATCTGGTCGCGATTGTGGGGATGAGTTGTCGTTTCCCCGGGGGTGTGGAGTCTCCGGAGGATTTGTGGCGGCTGGTGGCCGGTGGCGGGGATGGTGTGTCGTCGTTCCCGTCGGATCGGGGCTGGGATCTGGAGGGGTTGTATCACCCGGATCCGGATCATGCGGGGACGTCGTATACGCGGCAGGGTGGTTTCCTGCATGGGGCGGGGGAGTTCGATCCGGCGTTCTTCGGGATCAGTCCGCGTGAGGCGTTGGCGATGGATCCGCAGCAGCGGTTGCTGCTGGAGACGTCGTGGGAGGCGTTGGAGCGGGCGGGGATCGATCCGACGTCGGTGCGGGGGAGTCGTACGGGTGTGTTCGCGGGGGTGATGTATCACGACTATCTGGCGGGGCTGGTGGAGTTCCCGGAGGGGGTCGAGGGGTACATCGGGACCGGGAATGCGGGGAGTATCGCCTCTGGCCGGGTGGCGTACACGTTGGGGCTCGAGGGTCCTGCGGTGACGGTGGACACGGCGTGTTCGTCGTCGTTGGTGGCGTTGCATCTGGCGGCTCAGGCGTTGCGCAGTGGTGAGTGTGATCTGGCGTTGGCCGGTGGTGTGGCGGTGATGGCCACGCCGGAGACGTTCGTTGATTTCAGCCGGCAGCGTGGGCTTTCGGTTGATGGCCGGTGCAAGGCGTTCGCGGCGGGTGCGGATGGTACGGGCTGGGGTGAGGGTGCGGGCATGCTCCTGGTGGAGCGGCTGTCCGACGCCCGGAAGAACGGCCACCCCGTGCTGGCGGTCGT